>JAQTYQ010000015.1 GCA_028688225.1 Opitutaceae bacterium
CGTGGTCATCGGACAGAACACCCCGTCCATCACGTCGAAGTGGACGAGTTTCACGCCGGTGGCGGCCAGCAACTCAACCTCTGCGCCGCGCGCGCGCAGGTCCGCCGTGAGGACGCCAACGCTGACGAGCGGCGCCGTTTCATGGAGTTGGTCAAACAGGGAAGGCATGGGCACGGCGCTCCTATTTGGCTGCCTTTTGCTTGAGGGTCAGGAACAAGTCGTAGGCTTCGGCAGGCTTGAGGTTCTTGTGAACGACTTGACGGATGGCTTCCATCATGGCTTTCGGCGCTTCGCTTTGGAAGATGTTGCGGCCCATGTCCACGCCGGCGGCGCCCTGTTGAATGGCGTTGTACGCCATCGTGAGAGCTTCCTTTTCCGGGAGCTTCTTGCCGCCCGCCATCACGATGGGCACCGGGCAGGAAGCGGTCACGGTCTCGAATCCTTCCGGGCAGTAGTACGTCTTTACGACGTGCGCGCCCAACTCGGCGCAGATGCGGCAGGCCAAGCGCAGATACTGTGCGTCGCGGGTCATGATCTTACCGACAGCGGTGACGGCCATGGTGGGGATGCCGTAGCGCAGGCCCAAGTCCACCAGCCGGGTCATGTTGTGGACGGACCGCGTTTCGTATTCGCCGCCGATGAAGACCTGCAACGTCACCGCGCAGACGTTCAACCGCACGGCGTCTTCGATGTCCACGGCGAGTTCTTCGTCCGACAATTCCTTGAGGATGCTCGGTCCACCGCTGCAGCGCAGCACGACCGGTTTGGTCAGGGCGGGCGGGATGGTCGTGCGGAGAATGCCGCGCGTGAGCATGATCGCGTCGGCCAGAGGCATGAGCGGGACGATCTGCAGATCAATCCGCTCTAGGCCCGTCGTCGGCCCTTGGAAATACCCGTGGTCAATCGCCAGCATCACCGTCCGGCTCGTTTCGGGACTGAAGATGTGGGCCAGGCGGTTCTTCATGCCCCAGTCCAGTGATCCAGCGCCTCGCAGGGAGAAGCCCGGTGAGGTCATCGGGATGTTCTCGTAATAATGCTTCTTCGGCGTTTCTTTTACTGCGTCTATATCTGCCATATTTTTTCCTCCCCTTCGGGTGGTGGTTGTCTCGTCAAGCGCCGCAAGTCTCCCGGACCGCCGCGGCGATCCGCTCGACGCTCGGCACATAAAAATGTTCCATCGGCGGCGCGAATGGGGCCGGGGTGTTCGGCGCGGCCACGCGCTTGATCGGGGCCAGCAACGATTCCATGGCTTCCTCGGCCAGCGTCGCGGCGATTTCGGCGCCGACGCCGCTGCGTTTGGGACTTTCTTCCACAATCACCAGGCGCCCCGTCTTTGCCACCGAGGCTTTGATTGTCGTCCAGTCAAAGGGCACGAGGGAGCGTGGATCGATCACTTCCGCGTGGATGCCTTCCTGTTCCAGCAGGGCGGCCGCCTGCAGACTGCGGTGCATCATCAGGAGGTGGGCGATGATCGTCACGTCTTTGCCCTCGCGCCGAACCACGGCCTTGCCGAAGGGAACGGTGAAGTCTTCGTCCGGAATCTCGCTGGACGCATCCACGGCCCCCGATTCGGCCCGGGCGCCCTTCGAGCCGTAGAGCAGCTTGTGTTCAAAGATCATCACCGGATCGTCGCTGCGCACCGCGGTGCGCAGCAGTCCCACCGCATCATAGGCGGTGGCGGGACACACAATCTTCACGCCCGGCAGCGGCAGGAAGAACGTTTCCATGTTCTGCGCGTGTTGCGCGCCGCGCCCGGTCACCCCCACCGGCGCGCGCATCACCAGCGGGACGGTGAGCCGGCCGCCGGACATGTAGCGCATCTTGGCCACCTGGTTGGCCATCTGATCCATGGCGCAAAACAGGAAGTCGCTGTATTGCACGTCGGCGATCGGGCGCAAACCCATCAACGCCGCCCCGAGGGCGACCCCCGTGAAACCGTTCTCCGAGATGGGAGTGTTGATCAAGCGGTCGGGAAACTCCTGCTCCAGGCCGAGGGTGACGGTGAAGGCCCCGCCCCAGCCGCCGCAAATGCCAATGTCTTCCCCGATGCAAAAGACCCGCGGGTCTCGTTTCATCTCGCCGCGAATCGCTTCGCGCAATGCTTCTGCAATGCTCAATCGCTTCATGGTTCCTCGACAAATAAGTCTGCCAATGCGTCTTCCGGCCGGGGATCCGGCGCGGCCATGGCGGCTTTCACCGCGGCTTCCAGTTCCTGGTCGATCTCGCAGCCGATTTGCTCCAGCGCGGGGCCATCGGCCACGCCGTCCTTCAGCAGCCGGTCGGCGAATCGCTTGATCGGTTCGTTCACCAACGCCCGCTGGCGTTCCTCCTCCGGCTGGTAATGACAGGGATCGCGGCGGGAGTGCCCCGTGATGCGGTAGGTCACCAGTTCCAGCAGGGTCGCGCCCCGGCCCTGCCGGGCCCGCTCCACCGCCGTCCGGGCCGCTTCATAAACCTTGATGACGTCGTTGCCATCAATGGTGAAACCGGGAATCCCATACGCCGCGGCCCGTTCGGCAATGGTCCTGGTTTTGATCACCCGCTGGATGGGCGTGGACGCGCCATACAGATTGTTTTCCACGACATAGATCACCGGCAGTTCCCACACCGCGCCCATGTTCACCCCCTCGTGGAAGGCGCCTTCATTCACCGCGCCATCCCCGGTGAAGGCCACGGCCACCCGTGGCTGCTTGTTCAGTTTGAAGGCCAGCGCGACGCCCGTGGCGATGGGGACGCCGCCGCCCACGATGGCGATGGCGGGCACGACCCCTTTGGTCAGATCGCCCAGATGCATCGAACCGCCCTTGCCTTTGCAGCAGCCGGTGGTCTTGCCGAACAATTCACCCATCGCGGCTTCGACCCGGATGCCTTTGGCCAGGCAGTGGCCGTGTGGCCGGTGGGTGCTGGTGATGACATCGTCGGGTCGCAACGCCGCGCATACGCCGACCGCGCACGCTTCCTGGCCCTGGGATTGGTGAATCGTCCCCGGCATGACGCCCTCGAGGAACAGGTACTTGACGCGCTCCTCAAACTTCCGGATGAGCAGCATCCGGCGGTACAGGTCGAGCAGGAATTCCTTCGGATAGTTCATAACGCTTCCATGACGGACTTGAATCGCTGGAGAAATTCGGCGGCTTCGCGGCCATTGATCAGCCGGTGATCCACCGCCAGGGTCACGTGACAGACCGGCCGGGCGACGGGTTGACCGTCTTGCAGGGCGAGCTGCTCCTCGATGGCGCCGATCGTCAGCCCGGAACTCTGACCCGGCGGGATGATCACTGTAAAATGGCGCACCGGATACATGCCCAGGTTGCTGATGGTCAGGCATCCTTCCTTCATCTCTTCCAGTGTCAGCGCACCGCGCCTGGCCTTGTCGACCAACTCCTGCAGTTCGCGGGCGATGGCGACGGGTGGTTTCCGGTCCGCGTTCCTGATCACCGGGATGAACAGCTCGCCGTTGGTATCGACCGCACAGCCGATATGGACGGCCGGCGAGACCTGCAGGCGTTCGTCCTGCCACTGCGACCGGAAATGCGGAAACTCACCGAGGATGCGCGCGACCGCATGGATGAAAATGGCGTCGTAAGGAATCTTTTGCCCTGACTCGATCTGGAGCTCCTGCCGCAGGTTCATCGCCGCCCGCATCCCGATCCGCCCCACCAGATTGATCGGCGGGATTTCGCGCTGGCTCGCGGCCACGCGGCGCGCCACCGCCGCCTGGTTGCGGGAGAGGGCCGCGGTTTCCTCCTGCCCGGCCGCACCGGACGGCTTGGCCCGTTGCAAATCCTCGCGGGTGATTTTCCCGCCGGGGCCGCTGCCTTTGACCTGGCTGAGATCCACGTCCAGTTCCTTGGCCAGATTGCGGATCATCAACGGCACTGCCGGTGTTCCCGCGCCCGCTGGCGGTGGGACCGGTTCGGTTTTCGGAGCCGCGTCCGGCTGCCCGGCGGCCGCCCCGGCCGGAATCGTTTCGCCGGATGCGCCGATCCAGGCGATGATCGTGCCCTGTTCGATCTGCGTATCCGCAGGCACCGCCTGCTGCAACAGCACTCCGGCGGCATAGGATTCGAGTTCCGAGACGGCTTTGTCGGTCTCGACTTCACAGAGCGCCTCGCCCCGCTGGACCGGGTCACCCACCTGTTTGATCCAGCGCACGACACGGATCATATCCGCGGCGGTGCCAATGTCGGGCATGCGAATCGGCGTGGCCATAATTTGTCCTCTCCAGGTTGCCGGCTACTTCAACACGATCTCGCGCATCAGCGCCGACGCCTCGGTGGCATCGCCGCGTTCGATAATGCCGCCGATCCGGTCCATCCCGATCCGGTCGATCAATTCCGCCGCGCCCTTGATCCACGCGATCGATTCGCTGGCGGCTTTGACCCCGTCTTCGCGGTACGGGAAAATATCCAGCGTGTACCAGCCGTTGTAGCCGATGCGTTTCAGCCAGTAGATCGTCTCCAGCAACTCGGGGATATGGATCGAACCCACCAGCATGTCGTCGTCCCAGGCGTGCCAGTTGTCGTTAAAATGCATGTAGGCCAGCTGCCGCCGCCGCCCGAGCAACGCCACCGATTCGGCCGGGTTCTCGTACGCCTCGGCGGCGTGACCGGTGTCCAACAACACGCCGACATTCGGACGGTTCACTTCCTCGATCAACAGCAGCGCCTTGCCCACGGTGCCGATGCCGATATGGGTGCGCGGTTCCTTGGGCTTGTACTCGATGAGCACTTGCACGTCCGGGCGATGATCGGCGCACGCGCGCACGCCGGCCACCATCCATTCCCATTGCTTCTGGTAGTCGGCCTGGAAGAGATAGTCATACCCATCCTGCCCTGGCCAGACGTCCACAAAGGCGCAGCCCACCGCGGCGGCCCAATCCATGACCTTGGTGGTCTCCGCCACCGCAGCGCGCCGGGTCGCTGCATCGGCAGCGGCGAGACTTCCCTTGCCCCATTTGGCCTGCGTCCAGAGGTCTGGCGTGAGCATGCAGATGGTGAGTTTCCGCCGGGCGACTTCCTGCTTCATCCGCTCGATGTTCTCATCATTGATATGCCAGTTGCCGACCAGTTCGATTCCGCTGAGGTCCGGCACGGTGGTCGCCAGGTCGAGCATGCCCTCCACCGTGCTGGCCCCGCCCCCGTAGCCCGACAGGCAATAGCGGTCGGCACAGGACGCGAAGGTCGGCAGGCAGGCGCCAAATTTCATCGTCGGATTCTTGGTCGCCGGGCTGGGTTTTTGGGTCGGTTGCACGGGGTGACTCCTTTCGTTTTTTAGTTTCGACTGGTCAGCGGTACAACGCCTGATAGCGCGCGAGCATTTTCTGCCAGCGCGCAGACGCCTGGGGGGTATAGGTCTTGAGATTGGAACTGCGGGCAATCAGCCGGCGGGCGGCCGCCAGATCGGGCAGCAGTCCGGTCGCAATGGCCTGCACCGCGATGTTCCCGATGGCTGTTGCCTCCACCGGCCCGGCGATCACCGGGCGCGCCATCGCGTCACTGGCCCATTGGCACAACAACTCGTTGTTGATCCCACCGCCCACCATGTGGACCCGTTCCACGGTATCCTCCATGATTTCTTCGAGTTCCTGCAGCACGCAGGCGTACCGCAAGGCGATCCCCTCCAGCACGGCCCGGACGATTCCACCCACTCCTTCCGGCACCGTCTGTTTGGTCTGCCGGCATTGGGCGGCAATCGTGTCCAGCATGTCCGCCGGGTTGAGATACGATGGATCATCGATATTCAGCACCGTCTCCAGCGGCGGGGCCGCCGCCGCCAGTTCCACCAAGGCGGTGTAGCTGTACTCCTGCCCACGGGCGGCCCAGCGAGCCCGGCACTGCTGCAGCACCCACAAGCCCATGATGTTCTTCAAAAGCCGGATCCGCCCGTTGTAGCCCCCCTCGTTGGTGAAATTGTACGCCAGCGCCTTCTCCCCGACAACCGGCTCCTCCAACTCGACGCCCAGCACCGACCACGTGCCGCAGGAAATGTAGGCCCAATGCCGGCCCTCGCTGGGCACGGCGGCAATGGCCGATCCGGTATCATGGGTACACGGAGCGATCACCGCTACTGGCTCCAGGCCGGCGTCGGCTTGGAGTCTCTCGTCCAACCGCCCCAGATTGGTGCCCGGCATTACAATCTCGGGCATGATGCCGATCGGCAACGCAAACGCCTGCATCACCGAATGGCTCCACGTCCGCCGATGCACGTTCAGCAGTTGCGTGGTGCTGGCATTGGTGTACTCGCAGCAGGCCCGCCCGGTCAGAAAGAAGTTCAGCAGGTCGGGAATCATCAGAAACGTGTGGGCGGCCGCCAGCACCCGCGGGGCCGTCCGCTGCATCGCCCACAATTGATAGAGGGTGTTGAACGGCAGAAACTGGATGCCGGTGCGCGCATAGATGACCTCCCGCGGCAACACCTCGAACGCCTCCTCCAGGATTCCGTCGGTCCGATGGTCCCGGTACTGCACCGGATTCGTCAGCATTTGTCCGCCCGGAGTCAAAAGACCGAAATCCACGGCCCAGGAATCGATCCCCATTCCCATCAATGCGGGGCCGTATTCCCGTTGATAGAGCCGGAGGCCCTGCTGCATTTCCCCGAAGACGAACAGGACGTCCCAAAACGAACGATTCCGGATCGTCGCGTTGCGCGTAGGGAAGCGGTGCAATTCGCGCACTTGCAGGCTGTCGCCATCCAACAATCCGACCATCACCCGTGAGCTTTCCGCCCCCAGGTCAAACGCCAGAAACCGGGCGACTCGTCCCGCTTTGGGGGTGGTCGGATCTTTCATCACCTTCGGACGTTGCGGCCGGGATGCGCACCCGGCCGCCGCTCCCATGAGCTCTATACGTCGAATTTCATCGGTTTGGGCTGATATGCAGGCGCCAGCCGCAGCCAGGGTGATTTCGGCCGCTCCATGTAACCCCATTTTTCCAAGGCCCGCCGGAGCGCCTTGTTGTCCTGCTGGCGGGCCGCTTCAGGCAGGGGCACGCCAGCCATCACTGCCGCGATCGCCTGCTGCCAGGCTTGCGCTCCCGCCGTGTAGCCATCCGGATGACCCAGCATGCCGCCTCCGGCGGGAATTATAATATCCGGTCCATACTCTCCAATGATCACCTCGGCGAGGCCCGGATACACGCCGGCGCAGGGCATCGGGAACGTGCGCTTGATATGCTGCCAGGGCGCCAGTTTCATGAAGGACGTCCGCAAGCCTTCTTCCATGCTGACCATCGGGATGGACGACCACATCGTCGGTGTCAGCATGAGGTCGGCGCCACACAACCGGCAGAGCTTGGCCAGCACCGGCCAGGCGATTTGCTTCATCATCGCAATCATGTGGGATGCGTGCAGCATGACCGGCACGTTGATGTCAGGATGGGAGGTCAGTTCACGGAAGGTTCCCAGACCGGCGGAATACGTCACCAGCAGGCCGTTCGCGCCCAGATCGATCGCCCGCCGGGCCTTGTCCGCCATTTTCTTGGGTCCATCCGTGATGCTGCAGAGATAGATCATCTTCTTGCCCGTCTTGTCCGCCGCGCGATTGATCACCTCCATCACCTTGGGCACCCGCTGTTCCACGGTGTTGTTATAGGCGTCGCACAGCATCTCGTCGTCTTTGCACATGTCGGCGCCACCGGCGACGGTTTGGCGGACTTGGTTGGCGGTCTGCTCGGGCGTCATGCCCATCTTGGGCTTGATGATGTGCAGCGACAGGGGACGGTCCTGGACTCCGGTGAGTTTTCGAATGCCGTCCACGCCGAACTTCGGGCCCTTGAATTTGGCGAGAAGGTTCTTCCCGACGAAGAGGTCGGTCAGCATGATGTTCTTCGAGTAGGCGAAGCAGTTGCCGGCAATGGCCAGCAGCATCATCGGGACGTTGTCACCCCAGGCGCGGATCGGGAAGGCGAGCTGCACCACCGCGGACTTGGTATAAGGATCCCCTGTCGGAATCTCATGATAGCCCACCATCTTGCTCGACATCGCGCGCCGGACTTCCTCCGTGTCCTCCGCCACTTTCTCCCACGTGCCCGTCGAGCCTTCCAAGCCCATGGCTTGCACCAGCGCGAGGTGGTCCAGGAATTTCTCCCCCTCCAACCGATCTCTCAGGTAGTAGGTGGCAATTACATGATTATCCAGGTCGATGCCATCGAGCATCTGGTGGAAGATCTCGGAATCATAGTAGCGTTTCATAGAGGGGCTTGATTTGGCTGTTTTTTTGACTTTTCCCGTTTAGTCCGACCAGCATAGGGTGGCTTCGTCATGCCGGACAAGGCCAGCTTTGCGACAAACCACCTCAATTTTGCGCCAGGACCCGGCCGCAGCTTTCTGGTATCGACTTGCTGTGGTGGATCATCCGCCGATCGTTGGAATGGACGAGCGATTTGATTCCCCTCCTGCCCGTTTGTCGCGGAGCAGCGGGGCGATTTTCCGTCATCATGAAAACCCACTTTTACTACCTGCCTGTGAGCCGCCAAAACGTCGAGTGGGGCCTGTATCTGACCGCGGTCGGCACGGAAAGCGTTCCCCCCCACTACAAAACCTACCCCTATGCGACGCATCCCTCCATGTACTATTTCACCTGGAAGGACGGCCGTGTGCTGCCCGAATACCAGATTCTCTACCTGACCCGTGGACGGATGCTCTTTGAGTCAACCGCCACCCCCGCCAGGACGATCGACGCCGGACATGTGATCATCGTGTGCCCCGGCATGTGGCATCGCTACCGGCCCGACCCCGCCACGGGTTGGGAGAAATACTGGCTGTCCGCCAACGGGGAGGATCTTTACCGGCTGGTCAAGCGGCACATCCTCTCCTCGCAGCACTGCATCCTGCAAACGGGGCTGAGTGATAAAATTCGCCGGACCTATCTCCAAATCCTGCGGCACGTCCAAACACTCGCGGGGGACAATCCGCATGTGCTGGCGGCCCACGTCATGCAACTGTTGGCAGAGGCCCTGGCAGCCGACGTCCGCCATGCGGGCCCGCCAGAGTCCTTTGAGGCACAGAAGCCAAAACGGGCGCAAAAAGATCCGTTTGTCAGCCGGGTGCTTGGCCACATATGGAGTCACAGTCACCGGGTGCTGACCGTGGATGAGCTGGCGGAGTCACTGGAGGTGTCGCGGCGCACATTGGAGCGACGGTTCCGTGCAATTTTGGGCAAGTCGGTTCTCGAAATCATCACCGACTGCCGGTTGCAACGAGCCAAACATCTCTTGCAACAAACCGCCTTGCCGGTCGACCACGTGGCCATGTCCGCCGGGTTTCCCAGCTCCGCTCAGATGACCAACGTCTTTCGTCTTTACGAAAACCTCACTCCCAACCAATACCGCGAACACCTGCGCCGGCACGCGGTGCCCCGGGCCTGACCGCCACCATTCCAACAGGAAATTACAAAGACACGGGCGGCTTCACAGGCTACCGGCAATTCGGCACACTAGGGCGTTTGGCGGGAGCGTTGCTTCAGTTGGCTGAGATTGAACGGGCCGAACTTCGTAGATGCGAATGGTGCCACTGCGTCTTGGTGAATTCGAAGGCGTTGATGGACATCACGGAGATCAAGGAAGAAGCCACGATCTCAGAGTTCTTTCGCATTCTGTCGCAGCTGAATGTTGTCGATGCATTTCCGCTTTCGGGATTCGCGAAACTCTCGGCGTGCGATGGGCGTTCGCTTAAGAAGTATGTGCTTGATCTGACGAAGAAGATCATCTGCGAGCGATTGGGTTCTGACATCAGAACTTCCATAGTGGAAAATTGGTTTGAATCGCGCGAAAATGTCCGGTGGTGGAATGTGCGCCCGCAAAAGAAGCGGACTAAAGGCTTCCAGCAAAAGCAGAACTCCTTGGCGTCGGTGTATTGGCAACTGGAAGCGGAGTTAAGGAATGAGCGCCACTTGGGTGAGTCAGTAAAAACGACGGCGCGGCAAATGTTGGAATTGCTGGCCAGTGTGGACCATCTACTCGGCTCTACCTTTCCTTATTTTGCTGTGTTGCACGATTTGCCGATGCTCCGTTCGCTGGCGTTCGATCCCGATGACGACCTGGAGCAGCGTCTCTTCGCGCGGGGGCTTGTTTGTCGAGCGCGATTGCCCCGGAGCAAGGAGGAAGAAGACCGGCTCTCTGAACTAAAAGGACTCCCCAAGCAACTTGAGGAACAGCGCTGCCAAGGCCGCATTCGCATGTATGCGGCGGCGTTCTGTGAGTTTGTCGCCAACGCGCTCAAGTCGTCCGATTCTGTGATAAAACTCTCGTCCAATACCGAGTCCGTCCCGAGGCCGAGTCAGGA
Source organism: Opitutaceae bacterium (assembly GCA_028688225.1). Classification (GTDB taxonomy): domain Bacteria; phylum Verrucomicrobiota; class Verrucomicrobiia; order Opitutales; family Opitutaceae; genus Fen-1467. Next base: position 10,282 of record JAQTYQ010000015.1, read on the forward strand.
ATCACTAAGGCCCTCTCCGGACTCTGACCGCTAACCGCTGTGTCGCGCACAAAAGAGCAGTGGATTGCCAAGACGGGAGGCTTCCCGTTGAACAAGCTTCTGAGGTTCACACGGGTCCTGCCGGCACCAGCGGCATTGGCGGTGTCGTTGGAAAAGCTGCTGTTCTGGGACATGGAGCCGGAGCCGATCATCCACAAGCGGAGAAGTCCGCCGCCCAAGCCTCTCGTTGCCTGCACGGCCGACTATTCGGGCCGGCGGCGGCGCACCTACACGCCTGACGAGTTTCCGGCACTGCACCGTGAACTCTGGAACGCTGACGCGGCCGTCAGTTTCAACGGCAACCATTTCGACCTGAAGGTCCTCGCTGCTTATCTCGGCAAGTCCGTCCGGGCGCTCGGGATCGAGTCGTTCGACCTCATGCTCGCGATTGAGCGAGCATGCCACCATCGGCACAATCTGAACAACCTGGCTTATGTGAATCTTGGCGAAGCCAAGCGATGCTTGGGCCTCAAACCACGAACACGCCGTCAGCAAACGCTCGACTGCCATTCCGATGTCCGGCAACTGCGCCGGTTATTCAGGTTGTTCATGCAGGGAAGACTGAAGGTGCCGACGTTTGCCAGCGCATTCACAAACCGGGCGTATAAGTCGATGCCGTTCGGAGGCCAATGCCCGGTATGCAACGACATCGCGAGCATCAACGAACTGCCCCACGACAAGCCGGAAAAGGAACTGGATGCCGCGATTCTCGCGGGCGTTTTGGGCGACCCGGAAGCGTGCCGGTCGCTCGTTGGAATAGATGTGACTCACCGCTGCTTCACTTGCGGAGCCATCTTCCCAGGTAGTTGAGCGGCCCGAAAGACTTCCGACGGGAAATGGAACGCCCCGGATTGAGTCCGGGGCGTCTGGCCCGTTGGGTTGGTCCCGAAAGTCGGGTGCCCTCCAACTTGGCAACCGCCGCGTGCGCGGACCGCACGAGACGAATTTTCGTCTGGCCGCAGTCGTGAGATTTCATGTGCGCGATGGGGTGTTTCGATGGCAGGAAATGGACGGGGTCAACGCCCGTGCATCCCCAGATAGGTTGCCCAAAGATTGCCCAAGATCGTGTTTTTGCCTTCAACTCGCTGCAGTTTTCTGCTTTCATTTTCTCGTTCTAAACCGATAACCCTCAACTAAGTCCGCGTCATCTTCGCGACTTAGCTTCACGGCGGAAATCCGGTTCGAATCCCACCCTCTCCGCCAGTCTCAGGCCGGGAGGGTGGTGGGAGCGCTGGCGCGGGTTCCCTCCGGCGACGAATCACGTCTCGCGAGGGCCCCGTGAATGGCCTGGAGCATGGTGCCCGCGGTGAAAGGCTTGGTCAGGAAGGCGGTTGTTGCACCCAGGCCGAAGGGCTCCATGGACTGCGCGCTGGATTTCAAGCCGCTGGTCGCGATGACCTTCACGGCGGGATCGATTTTGCGCAGCGCGTAAATGAGTGCGGCCCCGTCGAGCACAGGCATGGCCATGTCGGTCAGCACGGCCGCGATCTTCGCGTGTTTTTGCGCGAAAAGGGCGAGGGCCTCGGCGCCATTGGTGGCGGTGAGCACCTGGTAGCCGAAGGCCTCCAGCGCATGGCGGGTGATGCTGAGGATGGAGGCCTCGTCGTCGACGACGAGGATGGTCTCGCCGTTGCCGCGCGGTGGCGGCGCGGCCGGGGCGGTGCCGCGGGCTTCGGCCGTTTCCACGGAGGCCGGCAGATGGATCCGGAAGGTCGTGCCCCGGCCGACCACGGATTCGAAGGCGATGAACCCGTCGTGATTCTTGACGATGGTCCGCGCGGTGGAGAGTCCGAGCCCCGTGCCCTTGCCGGGCATTTTGGTGCTGAAGAAGGGCTCGAAGATGTGGCCGCGTATTTCCGGCGGTATGCCCACGCCGGTATCCTGCACCTCAAAGACCACGAAGAGCCCCGGGCGCAGTTCCGGACTCATGGCGGCATACTGCTCATCGATGTGCACGTTGCGCGCGCTCAGGGTGAGCTGCCCTCCTTGCGGCATCGCGTCGCGCGCGTTGATGCAGAGGTTCATGAGCACCTGGTGGAGCTGGGTGGGGTCGCCGGGCACGGGCCAGAGGTCGGGTTCAATGCGGGTGGTGACGGTGATCGACTTGCCGACGGTGTCGGTGAGCAGTTTTTCCACATCGCGCACGAGCGTCTTGGGATGCACGAGGAGATGCTGGCCCTCCATGCCCCGGGCGAAGGTGAGCACCTGCCGCACGAGTTCGGCCCCGCGCTGGGCGCTCGATTCCACCGTATCCAGCAGCCGCTGGGTTTCGTTGTCGCCGTGGCGCAGCTTCAGGAGCTGGGTGGCCATGACAATGGGGGCGAGCACGTTGTTGAGATCGTGGGCGATGCCCCCGGCGAGCATGCCGATGCTCTCCATGCGCTGGGCGCGCAGATACTGCGTCTCGAGGCGTTTTTTCTCGGTGATGTCGATGTAGAAGGCGAGCACGGCCTTGGGCCGGCCGGCATCGTCGCGGAGCAAGGTCCAGCGGCTTTCGGTCACGACGCTGCTGCCATCCCGGCGCTTGAGGGTTAGTTCGCCGTGCCAGTCGCCCTGCTGCACAACCTGTTCGCAGGCCATGTCGTACTCCGGGGGGAATCCGCCGAGTTCCTTGGCCGTGTGTCCCACCACATCGCCCGGAGTCAGGCCCAGCATGCGCGCGGCACTCGCGTTGCAGTAAATGGTCCGCTTATCCAGGCCGCGCACGATAATGCCGTCATTGGCCTGGTCGAGCACCGCGGCCTGCTCGCGCAGCCGCTCTTCGGCCAGTTTGCGCTCCGTCATGTCGACATGGATGCCGAACAGGCGGATGAGGCGGTTCTGCCCGTCGTGGACCGCGGCCACCCGGCTCTGGATCCAGCGGTAGCCGCCGTTTTTGTCGCGCAACCGGTAGAAAATGTTGGCCGCGGTGGACGCCTGCTTTTCTCTCAGCCGCTTGATGACCTGTTCGATGAAACCACGGTCGTCCGGGTGGATGGCTTCCTGCCATGCGGCATAGTTGGGGAAGACGGTCTCGTGCTCCGCGTAGCCGAGCATGCGTTTGTATTCGGGCGTAATGTAGAGTTCGCCGGTGGCAAGATTCCAGTCCCAGAAGCCGAGATTCGCCGCATTCAGGGCGAGGTTGAGCCGCGTCTCCTTGTCCTTCAGGTCCTCCATGATGCGGCGCCGCCGGATGGCCTGACGGATGGCGCGATCGAGGATGGCTGCGCTGAGGGTGTCCTTTTCGAGGTAATCCGCCGCGCCGGTGAGCAGGGCCTCCGCCTCCAGCGTCTCGTTGCTGGTGTCGGTGATGAGGATCATCGGTCCGACGGCGAGGCCGTGCGCCTGCACCCGACGGATCAGGTCGATGCCGCTGTCCGCTCCGGGATGGCAGTCGATGAGGTAGGCATCGTGCCGGCATTCGTTGATCAGCTGCCAACCCTCCTCGATGGTCCGGGCCCAGTCGATTTCATAGCTGACTGCCGTCACCTTGCTCAGGAGCGCGCGGAGATAGGCGTGCTCGTCGGCGGCATTGTCGACTTGCAGGACCTTCAGGATCTCAAAGCTCATGGGGTGGGGTCGCAGCCGGGCGCGCGCCGGGGCTGCCGGGTGCAGAAATTCGGGCGATAGTAGGCGGTCGCCTCTGCTGGTCAAAGCCCAATCACCCGCCGGCGGGCGGGGACGGCTCCGATACCGGAGGCTGGTGGCGGGCGACCCGTTCGACCGGATTCCCATTGCCGGTCCCATCGTGTCCGGCCGGCCGCTCGCGCAGGGTGGCGGCCATGAACCCGGTCTGGGCCGAGAACGGGGGCTCGCCGTCGCGACGCGCCACCGGCAGGTAGGCGCCGCTGGCGTGCAGTTCGCGGGCGCTCTCGTTGTCCCGAAATTCCGTGGGCAGGATCTCGTCCAGCAGACGGTGCCGGAGTTCGGGGGCCTCCAGGGGAAAGAGCACCTCGACCCGGCGGAAGAAATTGCGCGGCATCCAGTCGGCGCTGCCGGCGAGCACCAGCGGTTCGCCCCCGTGATTCTCGAAATAAAACATCCGGGCGTGCTCCAGATAGCGGCCGACAATGCTGCGCACACGGATATTCTCGCTCAGACCCCGGATGCCGGGCACGAGGCAGCAGGTGCCGCGCACGATGAGGTCGATGCGCACCCCCGCCTGCGAAGCCGCGTACAGGTGGTCGATCGTGGTCTTGTCGACCAGATTGTTCATCTTGGCGAGGATGCGGGCCGGCCGGCCGGCCCGGGCATGGTCCGCCTCGCGCCCGATGAGCTCCTGGATGCGCGGATGGAGATTGTAGGGCGCCACCAACAGGTGGTGGAACACGGGGGAACGGCTGAAGCCCGTGAGCGAGTTGAAGAGGCTGGCCACCTCGCGCGTGATGTGCTCCCGGGCGGTAAAAAAGCTCAGATCGGTGTAGGCCCGCGCCGTGCGGGCATTGTAGTTGCCGGTGCCGAGGTGGGCGTAGTGTTGCAGACCCCGGGCCTCCCGGCGCACGACGAGGCTGCACTTGCAGTGGATCTTGAGGCCGACCATGCCGTAAACCACGTGCACGCCCGCCTCCTCGAGCTGGCGGGCCCATTGGATGTTGTTGGCCTCGTCGAAACGGGCGCGGAGCTCGACCAGCGCCGTCACCTGCTTGCCGTTGTTCGAGGCTTCGATCAGGGCCCGCACGATCGGGGAGTCACCGCTGGTGCGGTAGAGCGTCTGCTTGACGGCAAACACCTGCGGATCGCGGGCGGCCTGTTCGACGAAATCAATGACCGGCGCAAACGATTCGTAGGGGTGGTGCAGCAGGAAATCCTGCTCGCGGATGGCGGCGAAGATGTGCTCCGGCGGCATCAGGGCGGGCGGATGCGCCGGGACAAACGGCGGGAATTTCAGGTCCGGCCGGTCGAGCAGGTCATGGAGGCTCATCAACCGCATGAGGTTGAGCGGACCCGGCAGCCGGAAGACATATTCGTGCGACAGCCCGAGGTGATCGCACAGGGCGGTGAAGATCCGGTCATCCACCCCCTCCTCGATTTCGAGCCGCACCGCGGCGTTGCGGCGCAGGTTGCGCAGCTCCTCCTCGATCTTCTTCAGCAGGTTTTCCGCCTCCTCCTCGTCGATGTAGAGGTCGCTGTTGCGGGTGACCCGGAAGGCGTGCGCGCCGTGGAGACGGTAGCCGGGAAACAGCTCGCTGGCGCAGAGCTTGATGATCTCGCTTAGGAAAATGTACTGCTGCGGCCCGTGTTGGGACGGCTCGATGCGGACCAGCCGCGGCAGGATCCGCGGCACGGGGAGGACGGCCATAAAGCCCTCCACATCGGGCGTGTCGGGATTATCGAGCGCCACCACGACGTTGAGGGTTTTGTTCCCCAGCTGCGGAAAGGGGTGCGTCTGGTCCACGGCCAGCGGCGTGAGCACCGGATAGACCTGCTCGCGGAAGTAGGTCCGCACCCAGTTGAGCTCGGACGGGCTGAGCTGGTCGGCGGTCTTGAAATGGATGTCCTTCGCCGCGAGCGCCGGCATCAGCTGCCGGTGCCAGCAGCGATGCTGATCCTCGACGAGGGAGGCCACGACCGAGTGGACGCGCCGGAGTTGTTCCCGCGGGCCGAGGCCGTCGAGACTGGGCTCGGTGACGCCGCCGTCGACCTGCTGGATGAGGCCGGCCACGCGGATTTCGAAAAACTCGTCCAGGTTGGAGCTGACGATCGCCAGGAACTTCACCCGTTCCAGCAGCGGATGGTTGGGGTTCTGCGCCTGCTCCAGCACCCGGCGGTTGAAGGCCAGCCAGGACAGCTCGCGGTTGAAATAAGCTCCCCGGGCGGGCTGCCGGGCCGACTCCGGGGCGGGCAACGGAGGATTCTCAGCAGCGGAGGCAGCGGCCGGGCCGGTTTTTTTCAGTCTGGAAGTGCGCTTGCGCATGCAAGGAGAGGACTAAAAGAAGACAAGAGATTGAGCGTAGCGCCCTCACTTGGCAAAACGAGAACGAAGTGATGTGTTACGGATCTGTTACATCCGCAGGTGGTTGCATTTTCCCCCGCGTCTCGATGACGCGGCGGGATCAGGCCACGACAACGGTCTTGGCGTTGACGAATTCCCGGATGCCCAGCGGCCCCAGTTCACGGCCATAGCCCGATTGCTTGATACCCCCGAAAGGCAGCGCGGGGTCGGAGCGCACAGCATCGTTCACGAACGCCAGCCCGGCTTCGAGTTCCTCGACGGCCAGACGGCGGCCGCGGCGCCGGTTGCAGGTGAAGACGGCGGCCCCCAGTCCGAAGGGTGAGTCGTTGGCTGCCGCCAGCGCCGCCGCCTCATCGCGCACCGGAATGATGGCTGCGACCGGACCGAACAATTCCTCGTCATAGGCGGGCATGCCGGGGCGCACATCGGTGAGCACGCTCGGGGCGTAAAACCATCCCGGTCCGGACCGCGGCCGGCCGCCGAGCAGCAGGCGCGCGCCGCGTCGCAGGCTCCGGCGCACCTGCGCGTGCAGTTCGTCGCGCAGGTCGGCCCGCGCCAGCGGACCGATGTCGGTGCCGGGGTCGGTCGGCGGGCCGACTATGCGGGCCGCCATGCGCTCGACCAGGCGGCGTTCAAAGGCCGCGCGGATTTTCTCCACCACGATGAAACGTTTGGCGGCGACACAGCTCTGACCGCTGTTGACCAGGCGCGACCGGGCGCACAGCTCGGCGGCGAGTTCCAGGTCGGCGTCGGCCAGGATCACATACGGGTCGCTGCCGCCCAGCTCCAGCACGCACTTTTTCAATGCGGCCCCGGCCAGCGCCGCGACCTGCCGGCCGGCGGCGGTGCTGCCGGTGAGCGTGACCGCCTGCACCCGCGGATGGGCGATCAGCGCAGGCACGCGCTCCGCGCCGATGAGCAGGGTCTGAAACACACCGGCCGGCAGGCCGGCTTCCCGGAAGACGGATTCGATGGCCCGGGCGCATCCGCAGACGTTGGAGGCATGCTTCAACAGGACCGTGTTGCCGGCCATCAGCGCGGGCACGGCCGCGCGGAAGACCTGCCAGCAGGGGAAGTTCCAAGGCATCACGGCCAGCACCACGCCGAGCGGCCGGAAGGCGATGAAACTGTTTTCCGGAGCCCCCGGAGGGCGTTCATCGGCGAGGTAGGCTTCGGCGTTCCGGGCATAATGCTCGCACACCAAAGCGCATTTTTCGATCTCGGCCCGGGCCTGCGTGACGGGTTTGCCCATCTCGGCGGTGATGCAGCCGGCATGAATTTCGAGGCGCCGCCGGAGCGCCCGGGCCGCGGCCTGCAGCCGGCGGGCCCGGCCGGCGAAGGAAATCCGGCGCCAGGCCAGAAAGGCGGCGTGCGCGCGTTCGACGGCGGCGGCCTGCTGCCGGGCCGAATGTTCGCGGTGGCGGCGGATCACCTCACCGGTGGCGGGATTGATGGAGACCAGTGGCATGAGGACAAAAAATACCCACGCCGGCATAACCGCAAATCGGGAAGGAGTACAGCCGCGCCGCTTTGTTTGCCGCTCAGCCCGGGCCGGCTATGTCTGCAGGTATCTTTCCAGCGCCTTGCGCAACTGCTGCCGGGCCCGGTAGAGCCGGGTTTCAACCGCCTTGGGCGTGGTGCGGGCGATGACCGCGATCTCCGCGTGCGATTTCTCCTCGTATTCGGACAGGATCACGGCGGCGCGCAGATCGGGTGGCAGGACGGCGATGGCGCTGCGCACGACGGCGATTTTTTCCGCCCGGAGTGCGTCCGCCGCCGGAGTGACTTCATCGGAAATTTCCCGCCGGGATTCCTGCCCCTCCGGCTCGAGGTCCAGCGAGTCGGTGGGATGGCGCTTCTGCCAACGGGTGCGGGAGCGCGCCAGATTGAGCGCGATCTGGAACATCCAGGTCGAAAACCGTGCGCCGGCGCGGAAACGCGCCCGGTGCTGGTAGACGCGCACGAAGGTTTCCTGCGCCAGGTCGAGGGCGTCGTGCTCGTTTTGCGTGTACCGGTAGAGAAAACCCCGCAACGGCGCCTGCCAGCGGTCCATCAGCGGGTTGAGCGCCAGATCGTCGCCGCCGGCGAGGGCGCGCATGAGGACTGCGTCGGAGTCGGTTAACGTGGCTGGATCGCCGTCATCCGGTCCGGCGGGTCCGCTGGTCTGCGGGATCATCTCACCCCCCGCGGTTCGCGGTGGTCGTAGTGGGTGATGCGCGGCACCATCAAGGCGAGGTAGCGGCGGCCCTGGCCGGGATCCATCTCGGCGGCGACCTTGCGCAGGTGCTGCAAGGTGGCTTCGTTGCACTCGCGCTTCACGGCCTCCCATGCTTGCAGCGCCGCCGCGTAGTCAGGCGAATCCTTGGTTCCGGCCTGTTCCAGTTCAGCCAGACGCGTTTGCACGGCCATGATCCGGTGGCAGTGGTCGGCACAGACCGGTTCGTAGGCCCGGTGGAGAGCCTGGATGCGCGCCAACTGGGGGTCGCTCAAGTGAAACTCGCGCCGCAGCCAGGTCCATTGGTCTTCCGTCCGCCGGGAGTTGAAATAGCAGGTCACGCCGTAGGCGGCGGCGGCCACGGCGACGACGAGCAGGAGGAAGAGGACGAGGCGCTTCATCAATCGGCATGGCCGGCGGCCATTTGCAACGGATCGATGGTTTGCACATACGCGGCGGCCATCCGGTCGTTTTCCGTGAGCGTGGTGCGCAGGGTGCCGGCGCCGATGCCGGCGACAGCGGCGAAGGTCAGCAGCAGGCTGGCGCCCAGCGGGAGGGCCCAGCGGAAATGACGGGCGGGAACGCCCAGCTTGCCGGCGATGAACGCCGCGGCGGCCCAGGGTGCCTCGCGGGCCGCCTCGATGCGCGCCCAGACCTCGGCCTTGAAGCGGGGTGCGGGCGGCGGCTGGTGCGGCCAGCTCTTGAGCACGCGGGACAGGTCGGGATCGCGATCGGTCATGCGAGGTAATACGCCGGACGGGGCAGAACCCCTCACACCGTTTCGAGCAGCTTGTAGATCCGCGCCACCATCTTCTGCGGATCGTCGAGCAGGCCGGCCGCGATGAGCGCGTTGTCCAGCACCTGCTCGGCCATGAGCTTCGCCACCTCGGGCTTCGCCTCCCGGGCCGCGGCCAGATGCTTGATGACGGCATGGCGCGGATTGAGGTGCAGTTCCACGCGCGGCGGCGAGTCGTCGGCCCCCTCGGTCTTCATGGCCTTCATCAGGCGGCGCATGTGGGGCGACGAAAACTTGTCGGCGTTGAGCGCCAGGGCGGGGGAGCCGACGAGGCGGTCGCTGCCTTTCACTTCCGCCACCCGGTTGCCGAGCGTTTCCTTGAGCCAGGTGACGAGCGTCTGGAGCTGCGCCCCGGCGAGGGCATCCTCGCCGGGAGGCGCGGGCAGGTCGCCCAGCTTGACGTCCGCATGGTCGGCGGCGAGGAGGCGTTTGTCGTCAAACGCGTGGACGTGACTCATCGCGTATTCATCGACATTTTCGTGGCAGAACAGCACCTCGAGATTACGGGCCCGGAAGCCTTCCAGGTACGGGCCGGCCTCGATGGCCTCGCGGCTGGGACCGACGAGGTAATAGATTTCCTTCTGCCCGTCCGGCATGCGCGAGACGTAGTCGGCGAAGCCGGTGAGCTCGCCCGGCTTCGTCAGCGACGATTCGTACCGCAGCAGCTTCATCAGCTCGTCCTTGTAGGTGTGGTCGAGGGCGGCGCCTTCCTTGAGGTAGATGCCGAAGCGTCGGTAGAATTCCTTGTAGCGGTCGGGACGGTCCTTCGCCTCCTCCTCCAGGAATTTGATGAAACGACGCGTGAGCACGCGGCTGAGCTTGGCGATGAGGCCGCGATCCTGCGTCATCTCCCGCGAGATGTTCAGCGGCAGGTCCTCGCTGTCGACGACGCCCTTGAGGAAGCGCAGCCACTCCGGCAGCAGATCCTTCGGGCGCGGATCGATGAGGATCTTGCGGCAGTACAGCGCCACCGCCGGCTCGGCGCGGAGCAGGCCGAGACGCTCGGGGTTTTCGTCCGGCACGAAGAGCAGGGCGTTGATGGCCAGCGGGGCGTCGGCGCTGAAATGCAGGCGCAGGCGCGGGGTGTCGAAGGCATCGGCCTGGAACTTGTAGAACTCGGTGTACTCCTCGTCTTTGATCTCGTTCTTGTTGCGCAGCCAGAGGGCCTGGATGGTGTTGACGCGCTTGCCATTGAGGTTGACCGGAAACTGCACGAACGAGGAGTAGCGCTTGAGGATCTCCTCGATCTTCGCGGCGAGGCTGAACTCCGTGCACTCGTCCTTCAGCTCGATCACGATCTTGCAGCCGCGGCGCTGGCCCTCGGCCTCCTCGATGGTATAGCTGCCGGAGCCGTCGGACTCCCAGGCCCAGCCGGTCTCGCCGGCCCGCCAGGAGCGGGCGTAGACGCGCACCCGCCGGGCGACCATGAACGCGCTGTAGAAACCGACGCCGAACTGGCCGATGAGATTCGCGCCCTTGGCGCCGTTTTCCCCCAGGGCCTTGAGGAAGGCCTTCGAGCCGGAGTGGGCGATGGTGCCGAGGTTCTCGACCAGCTCGGCGCGGGTCATGCCGACGCCGAAATCCTGAATCGTAAAAGTCTTGGCCGCGTCGTCGGTGGTCAGGTTGATTTCCAGCGGGAGCCGGTCGTCAAAGATCTCCTTCTCGGTAAGCTGGAGATGGCGCAGCTTCTCGAGCGCGTCGGAGGCGTTGGAGACCAGCTCGCGCACGAAGATTTCCTTCTCCGTGTAGAGCGAGTGGATGACGATATCGAGCAGCTGCCGGATTTCGGCCTGGAACTCGTAGTGTTGCGGAGTCGACATGGGAGCAGAGAGTGAAGGTGAAAGTGAAAGTGAAAGTGAGGGTGAGGGTGAGGGTGAGGGTGAAAGAGGAAAGGAGGGAAGTTAGCAGGACGCCGCGCAAAAAATCAAGGGGCGGCATCGGCGGGGTGATTCTGGATTTGCGACGCCGGTTGGCGCGGCCTCCAGCCAGAGTCTGAACAGCCGAAATGCTAAAGATGGAGGCCGCCACGCAAAAGCTTCCGCCAGGGCCTTAGGCGTGCACGCGGCGTGGTGCCGTTATATTGCTTGGGGTAGGAGCCTGCTCTTGTCCCGCCAAAGCCTTGGCGACGGCGGATGCAGGTGATCTTCCACTCTGTATCCTCCTTCGCCAAGGCTTCCGCCGCCGCCAAGCCTATGGCGGACAGGACGGAGGACGGGTCGCGAGCACCTGTCCGCCGTAGTCCCGCGCCTGCGGGACGAAGGCGGAAGCTCGCTCCTACAACTGCATGAGTCTGCCTTAGTGGTGTCGCAGCGCGGCAATGACCAGAAGGACCACAAGCAGCACATGAACGGCGACGGACAGCGATCCGCAGACGATGCCAATCCACGCATGCACACTGCCCCGGATCACGGGATCCCGCGCCCGTTTTTTCAGTCCGGACACGCCCAGCACCACGGCCGCCACGCCGGAAAAGAACCCGAGCCCCGGGATCACGCTGAAGACACCCAGGTAGTACGCCGTCAGCGCGTGCGGGTTCTTGTACGGGATGATCCCGCCGGTCGCGTCGCCTCGATGGTCCACTACTCTGGCGGGAGCTGGCGACAGGGGCGGCGGAGCTTCGCTGACGGAGGCGTTGACGGGTGTTGCGGTCAACGGTGGGGAGGAACCGCGCGGCGGTGGCCCGGCGCTGGCCTGGGCTTCATAGGCCTCACGGACCGAGTCGCGCAAAAGCACGACCAAGGTGAAAGCGCCGAGCATGGTGCCCAGCGGCATGTGCAGGAGATTCAGGCCCGCCACGAGGATCGAAAAGATCCGCCTCTTGCGGGCCCGAATATAATACCCCGAGATCAGGTTGGCGACGCCCGACAAAATGAACCACAGCGCCATGATGACGTAGAACCACTTGAAGATGGCGAACACCTCGGCCGGCGGCGGACCTTGCTTTTGCCCCGCCCACATCTTCGGGTTCAAAAACACGGTGCTCATGAGCGTGTAGTGGCCGACGACAAACAGGATGCCCACCACGCCCAGGGCGGCCCCAATGAAGTGGAAAACGGTCAACAGCTGCAGGTGGTCGGCATCGATTTTGCGCTGATCACGGTAGAGTGGGGTGAATTCGGTCATGGGGATTGTCTCCTGACTCGGACGCGCGCCGGTGGATCCTGCCGGAAGCTGGAAGAATCGGAAGGATGATGTCGAAGCCGGCGATTAAGTAAACAGCGCTTCGGCTCCGGGTTTCGTGGGCCGGCGCCAGCCGTGTCGCGTAGTCTTGAGATCCTTGCTCACCGCGGAGACGAAGATGCCCGGGTGCGGGGTCATGGCGGGTGACTTTTGTCAAGAGATGGAACCCGCGGCAACTTGAATAAGGTTCTTCGGCGCACGGGGTGGGTGTAACTGAAACTGATGTCAACTTTGCCCTCATCCCGCGGTTCATCCCATTCCGGGGAGCGCCTGCGTTTCGCCGGACACTTTGGAGTCTGCCGAGGTATCGGCGAGACGCCGACACCGACACGCGAGACGCGTGCGCTCCTCGAACCGATGCGGAACCTGCACGGGCTGACATCAGTTCCAGTTACACCCCGCGCGGGGTGGGTCGCGCCGGGCCGGTCGCGTCAAGGGTCGCTGACCCGCTGCCAGGCCGGGGCGGCGGACCGGCGCCGGACTTTGCGCTTGGCCTTGCCGCCATCCTGCCGTTTTAACTCTTCTCGTTGAAGACCATCGACCGCCACATCCTGGGCGAATGGCTGAAGATTCTGGGCCTCGTGCTTGCGGCCACGATCGGCCTGCTGCTCATGCAGGAGCTGTACGACGATTTCCGCGACCTCATCGACGACGGCGCCGGCGCGGTCGACATCGCCGTCTACTATGCGGTGCTCGTGCCAAGCTTTCTCACGGTGGTGCTGCCGCTCGCGTTGCTCATCTCTTTGCTGTACAGCCTGGGCCAGCTCCACCGGAACAACGAGTTCACCGCCATGCGCGCCGCGGGGCTCAGCCTCTTCCGGCTCACGCGCGGGATCTGGGTGATCGGCGTGCTGTGCTGCGGGCTCATGTGGCTGTTCAACTCGCGCGTCGTGCCCTGGTCGGTCGAGGAGGCGCGGGGCATCAAGGACAGCCTGGAGTTCCGGCACCAGGCACGTACCGATGGCGTGGAACGGGCCGGCCTCGTCACGAGCGTGGCCTTTGACAACCGGACGGATGGGCGGCTCTGGTACATCAACCGCTACAACCGTTTCGCCGGCCGCGCCTACGGGGTGAGCGTGTCCGTCCTTGATGCCCGGCGGCGCGAAACCGTGCGGTATCTGGCCCGGGAGGCGGAGTACGCCGCCACCACCCGCAAATGGACGTTCCACGACGGGTGCGAGATGCGCTTTGACGTCGAGACCGGGGAAACGGTGCGCCCGCTGCCCTTTGTCGAGAAAACCTTTGCCGATTTCCATGAGGATCCGCAGCTCATGCTGCTGATCGACCGCAACCCGATCGATCTTTCGTTCCGCGAGCTGAGACGCCTGATCGCCTATCTGACCGTCGAGGGCAATCCGAAGGTGACGAAATACGCCATGCGTTATTACAGCCTCATCGCCGACACGCTCGGCTGCCTCATCGTCATCGGCATCGCCATTCCCTTCGCCGTGTCGGGTGTCCGGGTGAGTCCGGTGGTCGGCGTCTCCAAATCCATCGGTTTGTTCTTCATTTATTACCTGCTGGTCAGTCTGGCGAACATGATCGGGGGACGCGAGCTGCTCACGCCGCAGGTCGCCGCCTGGCTGCCCAATGCCGTCATGATCGGTGTGGCCGGGTGGTTTTTTGCCCGGATGCGGTGAAGGACCTTCCCTTGGAAACCGTCATTGCTTGTCCGGAACCCGGACGTTGGAGTGGGGGGATTCATTTCCGGAAAGATCATCCAACCTCTGCGACACCCGGAATGAAGCGTCACCGGAAAGGAAAGCATCCATGTCCATGAAGGTCGGGTTCGACAACGAGCGGTATCTGCAGGAGCAGACGGCGGCCATTTTGGAACGCGTGAACCGGTTCCAGAACAAACTGTACCTGGAATTCGGCGGGAAGATTCTCTTCGATTATCATGCCGCCCGGGTGCTGCCGGGGTTTGATGCCAATGTGAAAATGCGCCTGCTCCAGCGCTTGAAGGAGAAGGCGGAGGTGATCCTCTGCATTTTTGCCGGGGATATCGAAAGGAAGAAGGTCCGGGCGGACTTTGGCATCACCTACGACGCCGACGCGCTGCGCACCATCGATGATTTCAACGACTGGGGCATCCCCATCGAAACCGTCGTGATCACGCGCTTCAACCACCAGCACGCGGCGCAGGTCTTCAAAAACAAGCTTGAACGCCGCGGCGTGCGGGTCTGCACCCACCGCGCCACCAAGGGCTATCCCACGGACGTGGATTTGATTGTCAGCGACGAGGGTTACGGGGCCAATCCCTACATCGAAACCACCAAGCCCCTGGTGGTCGTGACGGGCCCCGGCCCCGGCAGCGGCAAGCTGGCCACCTGCCTGGGGCAGCTCTACCACGAGTACAAGCGCGGCGTGAAGGCCGGTTACGCCAAATTCGAGACGTTTCCCATCTGGAATCTGCCCCTCCAGCACAAGGTCAACGTCGCCTACGAGGCCGCCACGGTCGACCTGAAGGACTTCAACCTGATCGACCATCATCACCTCGCGGCCTACGGCGTGGCGGCGGTGAACTACAACCGCGACGTGGAAGCCTTCCCCCTGCTCCGGCGCATCATCGAAAAAATCACCGGGGCGGCATCGTTTTACCGGTCCCCCACGGACATGGGGGTGAACCGCGCCGGCTTCGGCATCGTGGACGACCGCGCCGTGGAGACCGCTGCCCACCAGGAGATCATCCGCCGCTATTTCCGCTGCGGCTGCGAGTATGCGGTGGGCTATGCGGACCAGGACATGGTCAAGGCTGCCGAGCTCATCATGAAGAACATCGGCGCGAAGATCGAAGACCGTTCCGTGGTGGTCCCCGCACGTGAGGCCGCGGCCAGCGCCCGCCGGAAAGGCAAGGGCAACGAGGGCATCTACTGTGGCGCCGCGCTGGAGCTTGCCGACGGCGTGATCGTGACCGGCGAGAATTCACCGCTCATGCACGCCTCCGCCGCCTTGGTGATGAACGCGGCCAAGCGCCTGGCGAACCTGCCCAAGGAGATTCACCTGCTGCCGCAGAACCTCATCGATTCCCTGGCGCATCTGAAGCGGGACATCCTCAACCGCAAAATGATCAGCCTCGATCTTGAGGAAACGCTCATCGCCCTGAGCATCAGCGCCACCGCCAATCCGGCGGCCCAGATGGCCATGGAAAAACTGAAGGAATTGCGCGGCTGCGAGGTGCATCTCACCCACATCCCGACGCCGGGGGACGAGGCCGGTCTGCGGAAGATCGGCGTCAACCTCACCTGCGACCCCGACTTTTCGACCAAGAGCCTGTTCCTGGGTTAGTCCTGGCGGCCCCCGCGCGCCGCGAGCTGACCGGCGCTACGGGATGAAATGCGGCGGCCAGCGCAGGAATTCCAGCCGGACGATGCGGTGCCAGTTGGCGACGATGATGATGGTCCAGACCGCGATGCAGTTCAGGTAGCTGACAAAAACCGCCGCGCTCGCCATGTCCTTGGCGCGCTTGGCCATCGGGTGCTGCTCGGTCGAGATGTAGTCGATGGTCCATTCGACGGCGGAATTCAGCAGTTCGACGATGATGATGAGAAACAGGGAGACGATCATCACCGCGGTCGAGACAGCGTTGACGGGCAGGATGATGGCGAAGGGCGTCAGGATGGCCGCGAAGAGCAGGTCCTCCCGAAAGGAGGGTTCATGCCGCAGGGCTGCAAAAAAGCCGTCGAGCGCAAAGCGCACCGAGCTGACAAAGCTGCGGAAATTGCGGCGCTTGGCTGGAGACGACTCAGCGGAAGGGTTCACAGCGGGGTCAAGCTAGACAGCTCCTCGGAGGGGAGGAAGCATGAAGTAGGAGGAAGGAGCCGGCGCCCGAATCGTTACGGCGATTTGGGCTTGCGTTGATATAGCCGGCATCGGCGAGGCCGGGATGAATCAACCTCCAGCCGTAATACGCGACGAGGGGATCGAGACCAAGGAGTTGCGCATGTCTTTTGGAGCTGAGGATCTTGGGCGACCATATCCGGAAGCGAAGGCTCGATCTGGGCCTACGCCAGAAGGACGCAGCGAAGCGAATCGGCGCGGACCTCTCAAGCCTGTATAACTGGGAAAAGGGCAGGGCGGAGCCAGAGATCCGGTTCCTGTCGGGGATCATTGCTTTCGTGGGTATGATCCGCGGCCGGTGCCGGAATCCCTACCGGAGAGGCTTGGTCCGGATTTTTCATGGAGACGCGACGCCCTCGTCGCGCGTTCCCTCTGAAAAATGGCGAGGGGCCATCGCCGCTCCAGTTTGCACATTGTTGCCAGGGCGTCCCCTGGGTGTGAAATAAGCGGGCTTGGCTGGTACCGGGAAGGCAAAGGCTGGGCGCAAAAGCAATTTGCCGAGGTCCTGAACATCGATCAATCGACCTTGGCGAGGTGGGAGAGCGATACCGACAACGGCAGAGACACGCGGCTGGTTGTTCCATGGCCTGGCGTGCTTTCCAACCGCAGCTGGCCGCCATAGCGCCTCACTAGGCGGCGCACCAACTCCAATCCAAGCCCTAGCCCCTGCTGTTCGAATTTTTCCCTTTCGAACTGCTGGAAAGCGCCGACGTCGCGGACTTGGTTCGGGGACATTCCGCGTCCAACATCCTCGACTGTCAGATGGAAAGACCTCTCGTCCGACCATGAATGCAGGCGCACGGCGGATCCGGTCGGGGAAAAACTAAACGCGTTGTCTGCTAGCTCCTCGGCGAGCAAGGAAAGCGCGGACGGCTCGATCACCACGTTCGCCCCATTCAACTCAAGCAAAAGGTCATCCAGCCGGTCGTGGCGCTCGGCGGCGATCCGGGCACCGGCCTCCACCGCCTCGACCGTCGTGGGAGCCGCCAGCGCCACCCACGGACTCTTCGCCTGGGCGGGGCCTTCGAGGCCGAGCAACTGGAGGTAGTTCCGCAGCGTGCGATGCAGGCGTCGGCTCGAACGCCGGATGTCGTGCAAGATATTCCGGATCTCTCGCTGTTCCATCGTCGCGATTTCTTCTTCCAACAAGTCCGTCAGCCCAATGATGCCTGAGAGAGGGGTGAAAAACTCGTGCGGCAGCGTCGACCGCAGGCAGCCCTTCAACTGATCGGCAATGCGTTCCTCGCGGTGCCGGCTGATGGTCGCGCGATTCAGTCGGGCGGCAACGCACGAGACCAGCGTATCGAGGGTGAATGGCTTCAACAGGAAATCGTCGGCCCCGAGATCCATGCCGACACGCGGCCGGGCATATACCGTGTTGCCGGTCATGAAGACAAACTGGCAGTCGGCCAGTTCGGGATCGGCTCGGAAATCCTGCAACAGCCGGTGCCCGTTCTTCCCCGGCATGTTGATGTCGCATAGGATCAGATCGGGCACGTGGGTCCGGGCCATCTCCCATGCGGCGGTGGCATCCGGGGCGAATACCGCCCGGTAACCGTGCGCCTCCAGTCCCTCGGTCAGAACGTCGCCGAGAGGTTTGTCGTCGTCGACAACCTCGATCGTGCGGAAGCGGGTGCCGGCATCGGGAGTCCTGATGGGGCTTTCACCCGCCGATTCCCCGACGTCGCGGAAGTTGGATGTAATCGACGTTGGCATGGCAATCAGGGTTCATGATTTGTCTTGGCGACCGTCCCCTGGGCGGCGGATGGCGTGATTGCGTCCGGATCCGGAGGCTCGGCCGGCGGCAGGAGGATGCGGAAGCGCGTGCCGTGTCCGGCTTCGGTGGCCAGCTCCATCCGGCCCTGCATCTCTTGGACCATCCGCTGAACCGTCACCAAGCCCAAGCCGGTTCCTCGCCCGGAGGGTTTGGTCGTGAAAAACAGTTTGAATAACTGCTGCCGGACCTCGGGCGACATGCCGTGGCCGTTGTCCTGCACATCGATGAACCGCCATGCTTGCTCAGGCTCTTCGCCGGGAACCACGCCGACGCGCACCGCGATGCGGCCGGTTTCCTCGTCCGTTGCGTCGCGCGCGTTCAGCACCAGGTTGATCAAAACCTGACTGATGTTGCCGGGATCGGTAAACACCCAGAGCGGCAGGTCCGACCCGTACTCGAAGGTGAAGGCGCGACCCACGATCCGTTCGAGCAACTGGCAGGTGCCGCGTGCGACCTCCACCAGATCGACCGCGCGCGGCCGCGGACGCTCCGGGCGGGACAGATTCCGCAGTTGGTTGCATAACGTGGCAACGAATGAGGAGGCCCGAAGGATGGGATCGACGTACTTGTTCACCTTGTCCTGCCGCTCCTGGCTCTCGCGCAGCAACTGCGCATTGAACAGCACAATGGTCGTCAGGTTGCTGATTTCATGCACTGCCTCGGCAGCCAGCTCGCCATAGGCGGCAAGCTGTTCGGCCTGCCGGAGCTGCCCCTCCAGATTGAGCAGGGCCTTCCCGTTCGATGGGAACGGGCTCGCCGAATCGGCCAGCGGGCACGGTGTGAGAGCGGCCTCGGCGGCCCGGCCGCCGCCATCAGGGGTTGCGTCAGGGGAGGCTTGTGGCATTGAGGGAAGGGTTGCGCGCGAGATCCACGTGGGTTCCAACCAGCCCGAGTTCCGCGGCATACAGGCTGAGCTGCGTCGCCCGATGCAGGCCCGTTTTTTTCATGAGCCGGCTGCGGTGGTTCGCGACGGTGTAGACGCTCACTCCTAACTGGGACGCGATCTCTCTCGAACTGAGGCCCTGCGCCAGGTATCCAAGCACCGTCTTTTCCCGCCGGCTCAGCCCGCCTTGGCAGTCCAAGGGCGACCATTGCGGGCGGACGACCAGGTCCTTGACCACCGCCGAGATATCCCGGCTGAAATACGTCTTGCCCTCGGCCACCGCGAGCAGGGCGCGACGGAACTCGTCCAGCGTGGACGTTTTCCCGACGATGCCGAGTACTCCGACGGCCAGCACGCGCTGGACGATCTGCGGATTCAGGTTCCCCGAGAAGATCATGACGCGTGCTCCCGCGCATGCCTCTCGGAGTTTTCCCAAGAGAAGGAAGCCGGAAGTGCCGGGCAGCACCAGATCGAGAATGATCACGTCCGGCTGCTCGCGACGGCAAAGATCCAGCGCCTCGGTTTCCGTTTGCGCCCAGCCCAGCATCCGGCAGCCCCGTGTGGAATCGATGAGTTCGGCGACCAATTCGTCGATCGCCACATGGTCATCGATGATCACGACGCGCGTTTGGCCACGTGCAGTATGATTCTCTTCCATGACCAATCTGGGTGGCGGATTCACGTTTTATCAGCGACTATCATGTAACCTGTTGTGACAAGGGAAATAACATAAGGAGTCTTACCCAACATCCCGTTAGTGCATAAGCACTACAACCCGCCAAGAGGTTTCCGCGGCCTGGCTCACTACACGATTAGCCCAGCAGCGATTCCGGGAGGGAAACCATCCATCCCTGGCTAGTCCAAGCTAGTCAGACGAGGAAGCACTTCACCTTACGGGTGCGGTGATTGCTTTTCTGATGGGCGTTTTTCGGGACGACATTGCCCAAGCCTTCGAGGCGCTGGGCCGTCCGAGGTCCAGATGCCTAGCAGCGTGTCGGACTTCGTCCGCCACACTGCTAAACAAAATGGCTGCGCCATTTTGGCGGAGGCCGGAAGGGCCGAGTGCTTTCCGGGCGCACGATGACGCGCAGGTGCAACTCATCGGCCTGCCGCCATGGCATCACGGGGTTCACCTGAATCGCGTGGGCAGAGCTTGGCAGTGGTTATGATGAGCGTTGGGGAAGAGAGAAAGTAACCCCAAACGAGTACCCGCTTTCATGTAGAGGCACTCTTGGTTTATGTTTTCCATGCGCGCGTAGGCACACCCCTGCGTTGCTGCGGTTTGAGTCCCGCATACTGGTCCACCCGCCCGCGCCGGTCAGCGTGATCGCTGCAGCGCAAACTCCCGTTTGGGCGTGTGCACGGCGCCGCCGGCCTTGAGTTCACTGACGCAGAGCTGGAAGGATTCTGCGCGAAACGGCGCGGCCTCGAATGCCCGGTGACGCTTGAGAAACTGCGCCACCGCGCCCGGCGGTGCCCCGGCCTGCACCCGGCCCAGCGTGACATGAGGCCGGAAAAAACGCACGTCGAGCGCGAGACCGGTCGCCAGCAGGGCGTCGTCGACCTGCTGGCGGAGCTGGTGCAACCGTGGATGCCCGTGCCCGACGCCGGCCCAGAGCACGCGGGCCGGACCCCGCGGCGGAAAAACGCCGGTGCCGGCCACCGGCAGCACGAACGGCTCCACGCGGACGCGGGTCAGTGCCGCCGCCAGTGTCTCGCCCAACGCCGCATCGACATCACCGAGAAAACGCAGCGTCAGATGCAGCTGCTCCGGTCGTGTCCAGGCGATGCCGCGCACGGGCTCGTAAAGCGCCGCCAGCTGCTCCCGCACGGACGCCGGCAGCGCGATGGCGACGAAGAGGCGTTCAGTGGGCATCGCAGCAAGGACAAAAACAGGCCCCCACGCCGGCTGACACCAAAAAAATCAAACCGAGGTGGTCTTTGGCGGCAGTGGAGCGGCCCCGGTAATCTGACCCGAGCTCGGGTTGCCCCAAGCGCCGCCAGTTTTCTGGTGATAAATACAACCCGATACGGCTGAAGGGATTGGTTAAACCGGCAACAATTTCCGGCGGGGCACTGATGATTCGCCGGCAAAATAGATGGTATGAGTGGGATAATTAGCCGCGGTTGCCGGGCAAAACAGCATTCAGCCTTTGGCGGGGAAAGCTATGTTCCGTCCCCCATGAAAATCGAACCGCTCCAGCCTTCGGCGCTTGCGGAGGCGCGCCGTGTGGCGGCCGAGCTTTTCCCGTGGGAGAATGAACACCAGACCGCGCTCGAGGCGGCCCTGTTTCCGGAGGCACAGGCCGGATTTCTGTGCGCGCGGCGTCTGGAGCGGACGCGGTTTTGGACCGCGACCTTCGATGGCCGCGTTGTCGGCCTGGCGGGGCTTTATGAGTACTGCGGCATGCCATCGGAGACCTGGCTCTCGTGGTATGGCCTGCTGCCGGTCGTGCGTGGCCGCGGCCACGGCGCCCGCCTGCTCGACTGGATCATCCGGTTCACGCGCGAGGAGGGACGCGCGGTGCTGCGGTTGTGGACCACCGTCGAGGACGAATATCAGCAGGCCATCCGGCTGTACGAAAGGCGCGGCTTCACGGCCGAGGAGTATCCAGCGCTGCCCGGTGAAACCTGGCGCACGCTGGTCATGTCCCTTGGTCACAACGGCGTGACGCCCATTCCCTGGCTCTCCATCGCCGGTCGTCCCGAACTGGCCGGGCGTATGCCCCCGCCGGCCGTGGCCAGGGTGGCATGAACGATCCGGCGACCGGCGGACGGAAGAGTGCTTGAACCGGTGGTCGCAGCCGGACATGCTGCTCCTCCCATGGCGGAACGCATCGGTATTCTTACGGGCGGCGGTGATTGTCCCGGCCTGAATGCCGTCATTCGTGCGGTCGTCAAATCGGCGTCGCGCCTGGGTTGGGAAACGCTCGGCATCCACAATGGCTTCGAGGGGCTCCTCGAACCGGTCTCCTACCACCGGCTGGATCATCGCGAGATGGGGGCGCTGCTCACCTCGGGCGGCACCGTGCTCGGCACGACCAACCGCGGGCGGTTCTCCGCCAAGACCGGCCACGGCGAGCGGAACGCCATCCCCCGCGAGATCCTCGACGAGGCGAAGCGCAACTTCGAAGCCCTTGGGTTGCGCGCGCTGGTCTGCGTGGGCGGCGACGGCTCGCTGAGCATCGCACAGCAGCTTTTCGAGCATGGCGTACCGGTGGTCGGCGTGCCCAAGACTATCGACAACGATCTGGAGGCGACCGTCATCACGTTCGGTTTCGACTCCGCCGTGGCCTGTGCCACCGATGCGCTCGACCGCCTGCACACCACCGCGGCGAGCCACAACCGCGTCATGGTGCTTGAGGTGATGGGGCGCTATGCCGGCTGGATCGCCTGCCACGCGGGCATCGCCGGCGGCGGCGACATCATCCTGATTCCGGAAATCCCGTTCAGTTATGACTCCATCTGCCGCAAGATCACGGAGCGCGAGGCGATGGGCCGGCTTTTTACCCTCGTTGTCGTGGCCGAGGGGGCGCGGGCCCGGGGCGGGGACTTTGTCACCCAAGGTGCGACGGCGGCCGATCGCGAGGCGCGCCTCGGCGGCATCGGCTCCGCCGTGGCGGGAGAGATCGGACGGCGCACCGGCAAGGAGACGCGCGTCGTCGTGCTCGGGCATCTGCAGCGCGGCGGCGGGCCGACTACTTTCGACCGCCTGCTCTGCACCCGTTTCGGCGCGCGGGCCGTGAAGCTCGTGCAGGAGCAGATGTACGGCTACATGGTCGCCTTGCGTCCGCCGGACACGTCGGCGGTGAAGATCACCGACGCCATCGGCCGGCTGCGCACCGTGCCGGTCGACGGCGACATCGTTCAGACCGCCAAGATGCTCGGCATCAGTTTCGGCGACGAATAGCCCGCCTGCGCCCGCGAGTTTCGGCATGACTGCGCGTGGCAGGAGGGCCGGGCCGAAGCCTTGGCGGAGGCTGGCGGGGTGTCACCGGCAAGCTTACAACGCCGAAGCGCCCGCCTGCCCGCCGTTCGCGTTCAGCACAAAAGGAGCAAAAACCGCCGATTGGGCGGCGGGGAAGCGGCCCTGGATGTGGACACCGTCGTCGCGCAACTCCTGCGCCTGGATGTGGCCGACCTGGTGCAGGCGGGCGATGATGTCGTAGCGGTCGGGCGGCACGAGCAGCTCGGTGGCGCCGAGTTCCCGGGCGATGAGATCGGCACAATGTCCGAGGAGGGCCTCGATGCCGGCGCCGGTTCTGGCACTGACGAAGAGGGCATGGGGCGCCAGCAGGCGCGCCGATTCGAGCGTGGCGAGGTCGGCGATGTCGGTCTTGTTGAAGACGGTGAGGAGGTTCTTTTTGTCGGCCCCAAGTTCGGCCAGCACGCTGAGCGTGGTGGCCTGGTGCCGGTCGACATTAGGGTCGGTCACGTCGAGCACATGGATCAGGAAGTCGGCCACGACCACCTCCTCCAGCGTGGCCTTGAACGACTCGACCAGGCCGTGCGGCAGGCGGCGGATGAAGCCGACGGTGTCGGTGACCAGCAGCTTCTGGTTGTTGGGCAGCGCGAGCTGGCGCGTGGTCGGGTCGAGCGTGGCGAAGAGTTTGTCCTCGACGAGCACCCGTGCGCCGGTGAGGCGGTTGAGCAGGCAGGACTTGCCGGCGTTGGTGTAGCCGACGATGGCGCAGGTGGGCACGGGCACGCGCAGGCGGCGCTGGCGCTGCACGCCGCGCTGCCGGCGCACCTCGGCCAGCTCGTCGCGCAGGTGGGCGATGCGGTCGCGCACGGTGCGCCGGTCCTGCTCGAGCTGCGTTTCGCCCTCGCCGCCGAGGGCGCCGCGCCCGCGCTGGCGCGAGAGGTGCGTCCAGGCGCGTTTCAGGCGCGGGAGAAAATATTCCTGGCGGGCCAGTTCCACCTGCAGCATGGCCTCGCGGGTGTGCGCCCGGTCGGCGAACACCTCGAGGATGACTTCCTGGCGGTCGATGACGGCGAGGCCGGATTCCGCCTCCCAGTTGCGCTGCTGGGCCGGCGAGAGCGTCTCGTCGATGACGATGACATTGGCGCCGGCGGCCTTGGCCTGGGCGATCACCTCGCCCACCTTGCCGCGGCCGAGAAAAAATGCGGGCGCGGGCTGGCGCAGCGGCACGAGGTCGCTGCCGACGACGGCCAGGCCGAGGTTTTCCACCAGTTCCCGCAGTTCCGCGAGCAGCTCGGCTCCCTCGCCGGGAGGCAGGTGCGCGGTCTGCACGCCCACGAGATACGCCGTGAGGATACGTTTGTTCTTGTCGAAAAGCTCGGCCATCGAGGGGAAAGGGTTCGTTTGTATGCCACTGTCGGCGGGAGTCAAACCGGCCGGTGGGTGAGTGGTGGGTCAGTTTGTCATTGCGAGGCGCTCCGTGTTTGGCGGGCGCCGACCTGTCCGCCGAAGCCTCGGCGAGGGCGGAAGCAGCAATCCAGTCCGCCTTCGCTCTTGCGAGCTTCGGCGCGACTGCTGTTGCCAGACGGACCGAGCCGGGGCCTTGGCGAAGGCTGGCTGGACCCCGACGGGCTCGGGACTGGATCGCCATCATCCTTCGCCCAAGCTACGGATGACAGGCGGCCCGCTCGGCGGGCCTCGCGATGACAAGGCAAACTGACCACTACCGGTGGGTGGGCTGGTGGGACTTGGATCATCCGGTGCCCTGTCTGCGCTGGCGAAGACAAGAGAACTGCCCGAAAGTCGCATGAGCTTGCATCCCGGAACGACTTGATCCTGATTCTGTGTGGGTTCGGAGGCAGACGTCTCCGAAGGCAATCGAAACGGTCGGGCCGCCGTTTCCCAAACACCCTTCAACCGGGTGATGACTTGGTCGGTGGTCTCGGCCCAAATGCTCGCGATGGGTTTCGACTGCGGATGAAGCCATCCAACCCGCAGAGGGGAGATATCCATGACCGATGATTGCCTCTCAAACTCCAAGTTCCGACCGCTCCTCCAACGTCTCGCAGGCCAATTCTCTGTGCTGGGAGGGGCACATGTCCGACGGCGTCGGAGCGACTTTCGGCCCTGAGCCGTGCGCCGTGCTGTCCGCCAATGCCGATGAGCTTTGGCTCAAAGGTACACGCGGGGATTTTCGCCTTCCCCGGAACGCCGTGGTGAGGATCGGAAGGGGGCGGATGTATCCCTGGTTTTTCCGGGGCATTCGGATCCGGCACAACGTCGCAGGATATCCGTCGGACCTTCAATTCACGCCGATGGTCGGCAGAACCCGAGACATTCTCGCGCAACTCAAATCGCTTGGGTTTCCCACGGGCTAACCCAGGCCGCCGCCGGGCGCGGCGTTGCAGTCATGCGGCCCGGGATCGTGACTGACGTTTAGACTCCCGAATCGGGCGATCAGCAGTTTTTCCGGGCAAACGTGTTGCCTTGGTTGACCCGGAGAATTCTGTGATACGATGCGCACAAAGATTCGATTACGCCCTTCCTTGCTTGCGAAGTCCCTCGCGATTCTTGCCGGACTGACGGTCGTCACTCCGGCTCTCTGCGCATCCCATCCGTTTCCCCGCCCGGTTTCGGATTACGCGACGAATGCGGGAATGAGTCTCTGGCAGGTGTTGGCCCAGCGCATCGCCGAGGAACCCTTCAATCTCGTTGCCAGCCTGATCTTCTGCTGCGCGATCATGCATACCTTTCTGGCTCCGAAGTTCCGCCATTGGGCGCATGTCGTGGAGGCGGCCCACGCCGCACGCAGTCAGGAGCGTCCTGCGGCTGTCGGAGAAGAAGAGGATAACTCGTCCCCGGAGGTGAGCTTCCAGGGTCAGCTCCTTCATTTCCTCGGGGAAGTGGAGGTGGTTTTTGGGATTTGGGCGCTCGCCCTGATGCTCGTTCTGGGTGCGATGAAGGGCTGGGCCACGCCGATCGATTACATCGGCCATCGGGTGAACTTCACCGAGCCGATGTTCGTCGTGGTGATCATGGCGCTCGCGTCGACCCGGCCGGTTCTGAATTTCGCCGAGCGGTGTTTGCGGGGCGTTGCGTCGCTGGGCCGGGGAACGGCATCCGCGTGGTGGTTGACCGTGCTCATCATCGCACCGTTGCTCGGATCTCTGATCACGGAACCGGCCGCGATGACCATCGCGGCGCTGCTGCTGGCGCGGCAGTTTTACGTGCTGCGTCCCTCGCCCAAGCTGGCCTACGCCACGCTGGGATTGCTGTTCGTCAACATCTCCGTGGGTGGCACGCTGACTCATTTCGCGGCTCCCCCCGTCCTCATGGTCGCCGGTCCCTGGCAATGGGACCTGGCCTTCATGTTCACTCATTTTGGTTGGCGCGCGATGACGGGCATCGTGACGGCGACGCTGCTCTATTTCATGCTCTTCCGCCGGGAACTCGCCGCCCTCAACGCGAAACGTTCCTGGGGTGAAGATCCGGTGAGTCCGCCGGGAGCCGACCCGCGCCCAATCCCCTTCTGGATCACGCTCGTGCAACTTGGGTTCATGCTCTGGACGGTGTTGATGGCCCACTACCCGGCCCTGTTCATCGCCGGCTTCTTGTTCTTCCTGGCCTTCTCCCAGGCGACCGGGCACCACCAAAGCCGTCTCGACCTGCGCCCGCCCTTGTTGGTGGGGTTTTTCCTGGCGGGGCTGGTCGTGCATGGAGGACTGCAAGGGTGGTGGATCGAGCCGCTGCTCACCCGATTGCAGGAGTGGCCGCTGTTTTTCGGAGCGACGGTCCTCACGGCATTCAATGACAATGCGGCCATCACCTACCTCGCGACGCTGGTCGATGGCTTCGGGGGCGATCTCAAATACGCGGTGGTCGCGGGCGCGGTGACCGGAGGCGGCCTCACCGTGATTGCAAATGCACCCAATCCGGCGGGGCAATCGCTGCTGCAGCGGTTTTTCCCCGAGGGCGTGTCCCCGCTGGGATTGGCGCTCGGAGCCGCCCTGCCGACCCTGATCATGGCGGCATGCTTCATGGTCTTGTAGTCTGCCGCGCGCGAACGGCCTCGCGGCTCGCACCCGGGCCGGTGCGCGACCTGTGCTTCGGCCCGCCTCCGAAGGCGGATGGACACCGGCCGGGCTTTTGTTTTCATCATCGCCGCCATGACCCGATGCGCGCTTGCGCTCGCCTGTTTCGCCGGTCCCGCGGTGGTCCTCGCCGCCGCGGGAAGCCCTGCGCCGCCGTTTCTGCATGCGCGGCTCAATGTGGCCAACGGCTGCCTGGTCGAGTCGGTCTATTTCTACGACCAGTTCCGGGAGCGCTTCGGCGAGGACGCCTGGGTGCGCGTGCTGCAGTGGGGCGCGCGCGAGGCCGACGAGGTGGTGGCCGGCCACGCCGTGGCGGTCTTCGAGCTCAAGGACCGGCTCTGGACGTGGGACATCAACTACGGATTTTTCCCCCTCGACCTGCCGCCGGCGCAGCGCGAGGACGTGCCGAGGGTGTCGCCGCAGGTCCTGGTGAAGTATCCGCGCATCACGCCGCGCTACCCGCTCTACCGTTTTGATTTTCCGCAGCCGCCCGAGGCCGACCCGCCTGTGGCGGCGTTGCTGGATGAGGACAGCGCGCGGCGCGACGCCAGCCTCGTGGCGGAAAAACTGGCGCGGCACCGGCCGGTGAAGCTGGTGCAATTTTCCTACGTCGTGGACGGAGCTTCGAAGCAGGGCGCGCGCGAGGCCGACGAGGTGGTGGCCGGCCACGCCGTGGCGGTCTTCGAGCTCAAGGACCGGCTCTGGACGTGGGACATCAACTACGGATTTTTCCCCCTCGACCTGCCGCCGGCGCAGCGCGAGGACGTGCCGAGGGTGTCGCCGCAGGTCCTGGTGAAGTATCCGCGCATCACGCCGCGCTACCCGCTCTACCGTTTTGATTTTCCGCAGCCGCCCGAGGCCGACCCGCCTGTGGCGGCGTTGCTGGATGAGGACAGCGCGCGGCGCGACGCCAGCCTCGTGGCGGAAAAACTGGCGCGGCACCGGCCGGTGAAGCTGGTGCAATTTTCCTACGTCGTGGACGGAGCTTCGAAGCAGGGCGCGGCGGCCGTGTTCAAGTTTCACGGCCGCTATTGCATCTATTTTCCGGACCGGGGCACGGTGCCGTTTCACGCGCAGGGCTCGGTGAAAAACCTGCGCCTGGTCCAGGCGGCGCTGCGGCGGATATTTCCGGGCGCCGTCGTGCTGCAGACGCCGGACGGGGAGTGACCGCTGTTGCCGCTCCGGGCGCCGTCGACAACTGCCGCGCAACCACTACCGCAGGCGGGAGAAGGCCGCCTGCAGCAGCTGCAGGTCCGATTTGCCGGCGGACTTTTCCCGCGCCCGGGCGATGAGGTCGGCCTCGAGGCGGTTCTTGGTCGGCCGCTTGGATTCGTAGAAAACGCCGAAGACGCCGGGCCAGGGCCGCGAGGCGAGGCGGAAGGCCGCCACTTCGTCGGCCGGATCGTGGCGCAAGGCGTCCGCGGGCGAGCCGTCGTGCCGCTTCTCCTCGATGAGCGTGAACGCGCCCTGCTTGCGCGGGTTGGCGGCGTCGAAGGCGCCCGGATAAAACTCGACGCACTCGGAGAGAATCTCGACCACCGAGAAGCCGTCATGCCGCGCCGCGCGCTCCATCATCTCGGTCATGTGGGCCACCTGGGTGGCGTGGCTGCGCGCGACAAATGTGGCGCCGCTGTTGAGGAGGGCGCGCATCGGATTGATGGGCTGGTCGAAGGCGCCGGTGGGATCGGTCTTTGTCTTGAAACCGACCGGCGACGTGGGCGAGGTCTGCTTCTTCGTCAGGCCGTAGACAAAGTTGTCCATGATGACATAGGTCAGCCGGACGTTTTTGCGCGCCGTGTGCACAAGGTGGTTGCCCCCGATGGAGAAGCCGTCGCCGTCGCCGCCGAACACGAAGACATGCAGGTCGTCGCGGCTCAGGCTGACGCCGGCGGCGATGGGCAGCGCCCGGCCGTGGATGAAGTGCCCGCCGTGGGTGTTGACGAAGTAGGGGAAGCGCGACGAGCAGCCGATGCCGGCGAAGAGAACGATGTTCTCCTGCGGATACTGCAGTTTCTCCAGCGCGCGCTGGAAGGCGGCCAGCACGGCGAAATCGCCGCAGCCGGGGCACCACGTCGGGTGGTCGGCCGCCAGGGTTTTCCGGCTGAGCGGCGTGCGTGCGGCCTTGCCGGCGGGCGGGGCGGTGATGGCGGGAGCGGCGGAACTCATGGGAGACAGAAGGGCAGAGGAGCGGAAACAGAGGTCAGAGATTGGAGGTCAGAAATCGGCAGATGCCGGTCGAGTTTCTTGTCACTTGCAACTTGGTCCTTGATACTTCTTCGCGCAGCGAAGCTCAGCGGGAAAAGGGCGGCCGCGTGACCTGCCGGTGTTCTTGGCCGAGGTGGCCGGTGACGCCGTCGACGATTTCGCGGACCTTGAAGGTGAGGCCGTCCGTCTTGTTGATGCCGTGGATGGCGGGGTTGGCGTACCGGGCCCGCAGGAGCGTCGCGAGCTGGCCGAAACCGTAGAGCCCCTCGTCGTTCATTTCGACCACGAACACGTCGCGGTAGCGGGCAAAGATGCCGTCGAGCCCGGAGGGCAGCGGATGCAGGTGCCGCAGATGGATCTGCCCGGCCTTGCGCCCGCCCTGCCGGAGCAGGGCAACGGCCTCGCGGATCGGGCCCCAGGTCGAACCCCAGCCGACGAGCAACACGTCGCCTTCGGCGTCGCCGTGCACGTCCGGCGGCGGCAACTCCGCGCCGAGCGCCTTGATCTTCTCGCGGCGCCGGGCGGTCATCCTGGCATGCATGGCCGGATTGCCGGACGGATGGCCGTCCTCGTCGTGTTCGAGGCCGGTCACGTTGGGAAACCTGCCCGTGGCGATGCGCGCGCCCGGCGGGGCGTGCCGTGTCAGGCGGTCGAGCGGGTAGGGTTTGAAATCGGCGGCGCGCTCGGCGAGGTCGGGCCCGGCCGCGACCATGAGGCCGGCGAGGTCGGGCTCGTCGAACGCCTCGATGCGCGTGGCGAGCGACTGGTCGGTGAGGATGAGGACGGGCGTGCTGTATTTCCGCGCGATGCGGCCGGCCTCGAGCGCGACGTGGAAGCAATCCTCCACGTTGCGCGGGGCGAGCACGACCCGGGGCGTGTCGCCGTGGCTCCCGTAGACGGCCTGCAGCAGGTCGCTCTGCTCGACGCTGGT
Organism: Opitutaceae bacterium; assembly: GCA_028688225.1. GTDB lineage: Bacteria > Verrucomicrobiota > Verrucomicrobiia > Opitutales > Opitutaceae > Fen-1467. The sequence continues at coordinate 40,093 of JAQTYQ010000015.1, forward strand.
GGGCAGGCCGGTGCTGGGGCCGCCGCGCTGCACGTTGACGACGATCAGCGGCATCTCCGCCATCACGGCCCAGCCCAGCGCCTCCATCTTGAGCGAGAGGCCGGGGCCGGAGCTGCCGGTGACGGCGAGGTGCCCGGCGTAGGCGGCGCCGAGCGCGTAGGATACGGCGGCCAGCTCATCCTCCGCCTGCACGAAGATGCCGCCGTATTTCGGCAGCTCGGTGCGCAGCATCTCCATGATCGAGGACCAGGGCGTGATCGGGTAGGCCGCGCCGTAGCGCACGCCGGCGGCGATCAGGCCGAAGGCCAGCGCCTGGTTGCCGTCCATCGTCACCTGGGATCGGTCCGAGGCGCGCGGGGCCCCGTCAAAGCGGAAGCAGCAGTCGCGGATGTTGTCGGCCGGGTAGGCGTAGCCGGCGTCGAACGCCAGCATCGCGTTGCGCACGATGTCCTCCGCGCGGCCCCCGAAACGCTCCTGCACGAGCGCGGTGAGTTTGGCGACGTCGAGCTGGAAAATGCGCGCGAGCAGGCCGAGCACGAAGATGTTCTTGCCCTTGTCCTTGGCGGCGCCGCCCACGGCCTCGATCGTGCGGCTGGTGATGGGCACGCCGATCGCGGTAAAACGCTTGTCCTCGGGATCGGGCTGCACGTGATCGGTGTCGTAAAGCAGCACGCCGCCGGGCCGCAGGGAGTCGAGGTGCTCCTCATAGCTGTGCTGGTAGAAAACCACCAGCACGTCGGCTTGGTCGCCGGCGGAGAGGATGTCGCCCGTGCCCATGCGCACTTGGAAGATCGACGGTCCGCCCGAGATCGTGGACGGGATCGTCATGTACGTCATCACGTCCTGGTCGGAGCGGCCGGCAAGGCGGGCGAGAAAACCGCCGATCGTCTGGATGCCGTCCTGCGAGTTGCCCGCGAGGCGGATGACTGCGTCCCGGATGGAGCGCGGCTGGCCGGCAGACACGCCATTTCCACCCGAAGGGTCGCTTAACTTGGGGCTGACCATGGACAAGGGTTTGCGGAACAAGGTGCTCCCGACATCCCGCGAGTCAACGGGACCGCCGGTTTCACCGTGGGTCAGCAGATTCCGTCGCGCGGCGCAGCCGCCTCAAAAGGAACGATTATGCTCCGAGGCGTGCCGGCGGTGCCAGGCTGATAAGGCTCCACCTTCAATGCCTGGCGACTGCGCCTAGCCGTGGGCTTGTTCGCGCCGACGGGCCAGTTCCTCCTCGCCGAGGGGCGCCGGGTGCTTGACTTTCAGGCTGTCGATGAAGTCCCGGGCAAAATCGCGTTTGTAGCGGGCGTTGATGAGCGCGATCACCGTCATGGCGACGAGCGCGCCCAGGCTGGCCATGGCCATGTCCTTCTGCGCGTCCCACATGTCGCCCTGCGTGCCGAGATAGGCGTCGCCCAACGCGCCGCCGAAGGTCACGGCCGCGCCCCATTCGATGAGCTCGTAGATCATCGAGGTGCTCATGGTCACGTCGAGCGGCAGGAAGTAGCCCCAGAAGCCGCGCACATTGGCCACGCGCAGAAAAATCTCGCGGATAGGATAGGAAAGCAGCAGGCCGTAGGAAAAGTGGACCAACCGGTCGAAATGGTTGCGGTCGAGGCCGAGCTGTTGATTGAGCGACACGGCGAAAAGCGATTGCCACCACCGGTTGTAGGGCACCTCGGAGTAGGTCCAATGCGCGCCGGTCTCATGCAGGCAGAGGAAGAGGAGGATGAGCGTGTAGCTGACGCGCGAGAGCGGCAGGCGCCGGTAGGTAGCCGCCAGTAATACGAGGAAGCCGGCCACGAGGGCGTTCTCCAGCCGCCAGTCGCCGGGGTAGTGTGCGCCGATGCCGGAACGCACGATGACGGCGGCCAGCAACCCGCCGAGCACCGCCAGGTATCGTCCGCGGGGTATTTTCGAAAGCATGGCCGCGTCAGCATTGGCGCGGCCGTCGGGCGAGGCAAGTCCGGGCATGAGAGGGTAGTGGGTCAGTTTATGTAGGTCGGGATTCATGCCCGACGCTAATGCACGGCGACATTACTCTGTCGGGGATCAACCCCGACCTATCGGGGCTTGTTTGGGCCGGAGACAAGGGTCGAGCAGGCTCCACCATCGTTCACCATACGGATTTCGCTGTTTCCCGGCGACTGACCGGTTGCCTGCTTCCGGTCCGGTCGTTGGGAAAAATCACCCCGCTTTCAACACACAAGCCAGATTGGTAATCCGATCGGATCATCAATCTGGCAAACACGCCTCGTCCGTCTCCTGACCCCGGCGGACGAATCGGCCGTGCTCGCTATCCGGGCTGCAGCAGCCCGCGGAGCCTGGCGGTGCGGCGTTGCCAGACGTCGCGGCCCCGATAGCCCTGCGGGAGGAGTGCTTCGGGAAGGAGCGGGTCGCTGCGCACGGCGCGGCACCAAGCCCGCCATTCGACGTCGAACCAGTTGCGCCACGCCCGACGACTGCTGACCCGCGTCGGCGCGCTTTGCAGGATGTCGCCATAGACCTCGTAATCCCGGTTGATGCGACGGAAATCCCAGGCGCCGAGGACGAGCTGCGCGTCGGTTTCTCCTCCACCAGGCCGCGCCTCCAGGAACGAGAGCGTCTCCACGTCAACGTTCACGGTCCCGATTGCATCCTTCAACGCTTCGACCGGATCGGGACTGATCCAGGCGCTGTTCTGCAAATAGCCAAACCCGAGCGCCCGGAGTTTTTGCCGCAACCGCTGGCGCAACGCACGTTGTGTCTCGGGCACATCGAACAGGACCAGCCGCCACCGGCCATCCCAGGGACGTCGCCAGCAGGCCTCCGGATCTCGGCCGCCGAGAGCGGCCCGGCGTCCGGCGGCGGTGAGACGGATGATGCGCTCGGTGCTCGCCGTGCCGTGCACGTCTTCCAGCCAGCCCACCCGGGCGAACTGCGCGAGCTTGCGCTCAAAGCGTTGGGGTCCGATCCAGCGTTCCCACGCCGCTGTCAGGCCGCGCACGGAGAGTTCGGCAAAGACGTCAGCCAGCGACAAGATCAACTGCAACGACGGACCGAGAGGCGTCTGCACACCCGGAGGCTGATTTCAGGTATCATGTTTCGCAAGCCAGATTGACAGTCCGATCGGACTATCAATCTGGCGCAAGCGATCGGTCATGAGCGGAGTGTCTTGGGCCGGCGCAATGAACGGCGGCCGGCCGCCGCCCGATTTAGCATCCGCGATCGAGCTTCGGGCTCGCTCGCGGCTCATCCTCCCGCAAAGAGAATGAGCCCATCTCCCGTGGCCGGCCCGGAAACTGGGCGACCAGTGCGTCCGCCAAACTCCTTATGCCAGCCGGGCGCAGGCCGCGTGCCGGGAGCAGGTGACGAGGTGGTCGTTCACCATGCCCGTGGCCTGCATGTGCGCGTAGCAGATCGTGCTGCCGACAAACGTGAACCCGCGTTGCTGCAGGTCGCGGCTCATGGCGTCGGACTCCGGCGTCCGGGCCGGCACCTGCCGGATCGTGCGCCAGGCGTTCTGGATCGGCCGGCCGTTGACGAACTGCCAGAGGTAGCGGTCGAAGGTGCCGAACTCGCGCTGCACGGCGAGGAACGCCCGGGCGTTGCGGATGGCGGCGGCGATCTTCAGGCGGTTGCGCACGATGCCGGCGTCGGCCAGCAGGGCGACCACCTTGCGGGTGCCGTAACGGGCGATTTTCTCCGCATCGAAGCCGTCGAACGCGCGCCGGTAGTTTTCGCGCTTGTTGAGGATGGTGAGCCAGCTCAATCCCGCCTGCGCACCCTCAAGGATGAGGAACTCGAACAGGGCGCGGTCGTCGTGCAGCGGCACGCCCCACTCCTCGTCGTGGTAGACGCGGTAGCGTTCGGTCGTGGCCCAGGGACAGGGTGCGGCGGAGGGCATGGCCGCAGGATCGCATGGCCGATCTTGGAGGCAAGGCCTCAAGCAGGCTCAGAATGCGCAAAAAAGATTGGGCATGTTTGTCTTCCGATCCCTGACCCCCCGGCTTCCGGTCTCTGGCTTCTGTCATCTGACCTCTGTCGTCCGACGTCTGTCCTCTAGCCTTTGCCCCCTGACGTCTGACCTCCGACGTCTATCCTCTGTCCTCCGTCCCACTCCCTTTCCGGCAGCCACCAGGAGCACCCGGCGGCGGCCAGCGCCAGCAGGCTCGAGGCGAGCAGCGCCAGGCGGAAGTCGCCGACCGGCGCCAGCCAGCCGAAGATGACCGACGCCGCCGCGGCGGCGAGCCGGCCGATGTTGTAGCAGAAGCCCGCGCCGGTCGTGCGCAGCAGCGTGGGAAACAGCGGCGGCAGATACATCGTGAACAGTCCGAAGACGCCGGAGAAGAATCCGGTCAGCGGCAGCCAGAACCAGGCGAGCGCGCCAAAACCGCGCGGGACGATGAAAGCGCCGGCCATGCTGCCGAACAGGCCGAGGAAAAGCAGGATGATGGCGCGGCGGTTGTTCACCCGCCGTGCCAGCCAGCCGGCGGCAAAGTTGCCGGCGATCGCCAGCACGTTCACCAGGAAGAAGGCTGCCGACACCCGCCGGGTGATCTCGGCCGGCGGCAGGCCCGCCGCGTCGAGCAGCCGGCGCAGATGCTGCGAATGCCAGAACACGAACAGCCACCAGGCCGACAGGCTCAGCGCGCAGACGACGGACGTGATCCAGGTGGTTTTTGCGATGTCGCCGCGGAACAGTTCGCGCACGCCGGGGTTCTTGTGCCCGACGGCCTTCTCCGCCTGCGCCCACGCCTCCGGCTCGGGCACCTGGCGGCGGATCCAGAAGACGAGCAGCGCCGGCAGCACGCCGAGGAGAAAGACAAAACGTTCGGAGGGCGGGTGGGGCAGCAGCGCCAGCAGGCCGACCGTGGTCGCGGCGAGCAGGATGCCCAGGTTCACGCCCGTCTGCAGCACGGCGGCGAGCCAGGGGCGCCAAGCGCGCGGCCACGTTTCCGTGAGCAGCGACGCACCCACGGCCCATTCGCCGCCGATGCCGAGCGCCGCGACGAAACGAAAGATCATGAGCTGCCACCACGTCTGGGCCGTGGCGCACAACCCGGTGCAGAGCGCGTAGGTGAGCACCGTCAGCGCCAACGCGCGACTGCGGCCGAGCAGGTCGCCCAGCCGGCCGAAGAAGGCGCCGCCCGCGGCCCAGCCGACAAGAAACGCGGCCTGGATGTAGGCGGTCTTCTCCTTCACCGCCGGATCGGCCGCGCTGGTGGCGGCGAGGAGCTGGATCACCAGCGGCGTGGCCACCAGCGTGTAGAGGTGCAGTTCAAGTCCGTCGAACAGCCAGCCGAGCCAGGCGGCGATGCCGGATTTCCATTGCTGCGGGGAGAGTTCGCCGAGGCGGGTGGCTTCGCGGGGCGCGGCGGGCGGGCTCATGGGGCAGGCGAGTGAGTACCCGCCGCGCCGTCCGGCTCAAGCCAAATGGCAAGCGGCAGCCATGATTCGATCGGCCGCACTGGGGCGCAAAAGGGAGGGCGCTGCAGCTTTTCAGCGTGCGGCGGCGATCAAGGGCGCCGCGTCGTCGGGCCTCTACGCGGGCACGCGGCCGCTGTTTCGCCGGCCGGGCCTTGGCGCGTGGTGTGGCGGCCGAAACAACGGCGACAGGAGCGTCGCCGATCCATGTGCGCGGTCCGCTCGGATGGGGCTTGTCGCGGCCCTGCGGCAAACTACAACGGTCGGCCATGAACCGGACAGACCGGCTGGTGGCGATGGTGATGTTCCTGCAGGGGCGGCGGCTCGTCCGTGCGGAGGAGCTGGCCGGGCATTTCGAGATCAGCGTCCGCACCGTCTATCGCGACATCGCCGCGCTGGGCGAGGCGGGCGTGCCCATCGCCGGCGAGGCGGGCGTGGGTTACAGCCTCCTGAAGGGCTACCATCTGCCGCCGGTCATGTTCACGGCCGGCGAGGCATCGGCCCTCTTCGTGGGCGGCGAGATGGTGCGGCGGTTCACCGACGCCTCGCTGCATCCGCCCATGACCTCGGCGTTGGAGAAACTGCGCGCCGTGCTGCCGCGCGACCGGCAGGACTACGTGGAGCGCCTCGCGCAGCATACGGTGATCTCCGGCCCGGCGGCCGGCACGGGGCCGGATCCCGCGGCGCCGCCCTGGCTGCTCACGGTGCAGCAGGGCGTCGTGCAGCGGCGGATGCTGCGCATGACCTACCACGGACGCGACCGGGACGAGGACACACAGCGCGACGTGGAGCCGCTGGGCATTGTGTTCTACGGCGGGGCGTGGTCGCTGGTGGCATGGTGCCGCCTGCGGAAAGACCTCCGGCATTTCCGCATCGACCGCATCCGCCGTCTCGAGTTGTGCGCGGCGACATTTCCGCCCCGGCCTGAATTTTCGCTCGCAAAACATCTCGAGGAGAACGTGGCCAAGGCGGACCTGCTGCCGGTGCGGGTATGGTTCGCCCGGCGGGCTCAGGAGCGCGCGCGGCGGGGCAGCTACGCCACCCTCGTGGAGGAGCGCCGGCGTGACGGCGGCGCGGAATTTTCGCTCACGACCTTCTCGCTCGAATGGATGGCGCGGTGGATCCTGTCCTTCGGTCCGGACGCCGAGGCGCTGGCGCCGGTGCGGCTGCGCGAGCTGGTCCGGCGGCTGGCCGGGGAGATCGCCCGGAAGCACGCGGGCGGATCGTCCTGACGCGGCAGCAAACTCTCCTGACATAGGGTTGTCAGGAGGGCGTGGTATGCTCCGCGCCATGATGAAAAACACGCTCTGCTGGACAGAAATTCCCGTCATCAAACTCGATCGCGCGATCGCGTTTTATTCAGCGGTTCTCGGCGCGAAAGTCCCCAAGGAGACAGCCGAACCCGGGATCGAGTATGGGCTCCTCCCGTGGACCGATGGCGCCGCCTCCGGAAGTCTCCACCTGGCGACAGGCAACGAGCCTTCGCTGAAAGGGCCGCTCATCTATCTGAGCGTCGAGGGCCGGCTCGATGATGCGATCCGGATGACCGCGGAGAAGGGCGGTCGGATCGTCGAGGGCAAACACCAAATCGGGCCGCACGGCTTTCGGGCCGTGATCGTCGACAGCGAGGGCAACCGGCTGGCGTTGCATTCCATGAAACCCTGACACGGCCGACACCGTCCAACGCCATGTTTGCCGACTTTCTCCCTCAATCGTTTTCTCCCCTGCGCCGCAACCCGGCGCCATCCGCTATCCAGCGCCATGTCCTCGCCGTCGTTCTGACCGCATCGCGTGACGCCGTCTTCAACCTGCTGGCCGACATCGAGGCCCTGCCACGCTGGGCCGCGTCGTTCTGCGAGCGCGTCGACCTGGAGCGCGGCGGGTGGACGGCGCTGACCATGATGGGCGATTTTTTGTGCGAGACCGACGCCGATCCCCGCACCGGCGTGATCGATCTGCATCTGGACGCAGGGAGCGGGCCGTCCGGCCTCCTGCCGTTGCGCGTGCTCGCGCTGCCAAGCGGTGGCACCCTCGTCACGCTGACGCTGGTGCAACTGCCGGGCCAGTCCGACGAGCAGTTCGCGCGTCAGCACCAGGCGTTGCAGGCGGATCTGCAGAACCTCGCTTTCCGGTTCGGCGGGGATGCCGCGTCGGCGGCCGGACAGTACAATGCGGCGTGACTTCGCGTCCGGTTCGGCGATCTCACTCCGGCATGGCGAGGAAACGTTCCACGGCGTCGCCGACGTCGAGATCGGTTTGCCGGGAGTCGCGTGGCGCCATTTTTGCCACCGCACTGAACTGCCAGAGCGCATCAGCCGGGAAAGCCACGCGATAGTTGCGTGCCGCCTCGATCTTGCCGGTTTTGATCCGGGGTGACGGGCAGACCAGCAGCGGGGAATCCCCGGCGGCGGCAATGCGGCGCGTGGCTTCAATGATCTCGGCTCCGGACATTTCGGCCATCCCGATCGGGGAGTAATAGCACAGGAGCGTCACATCGGAGATGCGGGTGATGCCGGCGGTGACCGGCGCCTGGTCGAACGGGGCATAGGCGCCCACGAACGCAAAATCAGCGTCGGCAGCCCGGCAGATCGCCGCTCCGATCGCGGTGGAATAATCGTGATGGCTCTTGAGCGAGGCCGGTACGAGCGGCGAGTTTTCGCGTCCCGGCGTCCAGTGCCAGCGGCTGTCGAAACTGCGCGCGGCGACGAGCGTGCGCGCGGTCGCGTGCATCACGAGCAGATCGGCGCCGCAGACGGTACCTGCGATCGATCTGTGTTTGCAGCCCATGAGCGCGGGGATGGCGGCGCCGGCCGCGTAGGTGGCCGGATCGTCCGACGCGACCCAGAAAATGAGACGATCGGGAGCGAGGGGGTTGTAGTAGACGAGCCCCAGCGCGCGTTGCGCGGCGGGGAAATTCACACCGTCGTCGCAGCGGATGGCCCCGTCGGCGAAACGCACCGGCAGGCGGTCGGCGAGGCGGGCCACGAGGGCGTTTTGCCTGGCGGTGCCGATGAGGACGAGATGGCAGCGCGCCAGATCGGCGTCGGTCACCTCGGTATCCGCCCTGGTATTCAACCGGCCGTAGAGATTCTGGCTGTGCGGCACACCGTCGGAGCCCGCTTCGCCACTCTGCTGGCCAGCAGAGTCCAGCCACGCGGGGTTCGGGCTTTTGCTGGCGGCCACGGCGGCGGTGCGCATGGCCACGCGCTCGGCGTCGGAGCCCCGGGTGCCGTAGACGATGAGCAGCGGCTCGCCCTCGTAAAGCAGCAGGGCGCTGCCGGGCGTGTGCAGCCGCCAGGGAGTCGTCTCTGCTCTCGCTTCGAAATGCCAGCCCTTCGCGCCGGGAGCCAGCACGATGGTCTCCGGCAGCGGCGCCGGCAGCGTGATCGGGATTGCGCCGTTCACGACGACCTGCAACGGCTGCGCGCGGTCGAAGGGCGACTCCGTCAGGCGCAGCCGCAGGCGGGTGATATTGGTGAGTTCGGCAAAGAGGGTGTTGGGGTGGCCGACGGTCAGCACGAAGCGCGCGGGCCGGGGCGCGGGGCCCCACTCGGCGATCTCCGCCCACCAGCCGCGCACCGCACCGCCGTCGAGGGCGGTGTAGTCGATACGGCGCACGGTGCGCGAGTCGGGCCGCACCTGGGATTGTTCCCAGGCGACCGCGCGTGCGGTGCCCTCCGCATAGGTCCACACCGCATGGCCATAACCGGTCGTTTCGTCCAAGATCGCCGTGCCGCCCAGCTCGCGCAGCCGGGCGAGTGGTCCGCGTGCATGCAGCACCGAGACCACCCAGTCGTCGTCGCTGTGCGCGGCGTAGATCGGGAGGGTGAGGAGATTGCCCAGGGGGATGTGACTGGCGAAGCCGCAGTTGATGCGGCCCGAGGCCCAGCGGTGGGGATAGCGCGCACCCAGCCCGTAGATGCCGCCGCCGCCCATGCTGCCGCCGTTGAGACGGATGCGATCAGGGTCGATGGACCAGTGGGCCTGGACGTAGTCGATCACGCTGAGCACGTCGGCCTCGGACAGCGCCCAATAACCGCCGCCACGGCTGCGGCCGAGCACGGAGAGCTCGAATGCCCCGGGGTGCGCAGTCATCTCGGTCGCATGTTCGAGGTGATTGCCGGAGTAGCCGTGCAGGTAGACCGAAAGCGGGGCGGGCCGTGCGGGATCGTAGTCGATGGGGATGGCCATCTTGAACGGCTGACCCGAGCCATCGGCGGGAGACTCGTAAGCCCATTCCTGCACGCCGGTCAGCGTGGCCAGCAGGTTGGGATCGGCGGCGATGCGGGCCACCCATTCATCGAGCCGGCGCATCTTCGCGATCGCCTCCTCGCTGGCGGGGCCGCTGCGCCCGGCCGCAATCTCGGCCTCGTAGCGCAGGAACTTGATCCAGCCGCGGTAGGCGGCGAGATCGGCCCGGGCCAGCAGTGCGTCCGTACGGGGGCGCGCCGCCGCCGGCGGCACGGCAGAAGCACTGGCGGTGGTTTCGGGACCGGCGGCAGTCATGGCGAGGGTCGGGAGGCTGAGGCTGGCGGCCCAGACGAGGGACGGGAAGCAACGGACGGGGAGGCGCATCGGCAGAAGAGCGGGGATAAGGAGTCAATCGGGCGTGGCCGGAGCAGGCGCGTCCGAGCACGACGGAAACATGACAGCTTGCTGGCGCGCGTCCCTGCAATCTTTCTTGCAAACCCGGAATGCACAGCCGGTCGGAAAGAGGCTAAGAAAAGCCCGCGCCGGGGATCCACCTTCGCTTGAAACTACGACGAGACACCAAGGGCGCGGACGGTAAAACCGAGGGGGGCGCGGGTTGCCGCGCCCCGGTTGGTTGATTACTTCTTCTTTGCGGCCTTGAGATCGGCCACCGCGGCCTGCGCCGCCGCCAGCCGCGCCACGGGCACGCGGAAGGGCGAGCAGGACACGTACGCGAGACCGAGCTTGTGGCAGAACTTGACCGAATCGGGGTCGCCGCCGTGCTCGCCGCAGATGCCGAGCTTGATGTCGGGGCGGGTCTTCCGGCCCTTCTCGATGGCGATTTGCATGAGCTGGCCCATGCCGGTCTGGTCGATGGTGGCGAACGGATTGCGCTTCATGATCTCGGCCTCCTGGTAGGCGCCGAGGAACGAGCCGGAGTCGTCGCGGCTCATGCCGAGGCAGGTCTGGGTGAGATCGTTGGTGCCGAAGCTGAAGAATTCGGCCGTCTGGGCGATCTCGTCGGCCGTGAGCGCGCCGCGCGGAATCTCGATCATGGTGCCGACCGCGTAGGTGAGCTTCACCTTCTTCTCGGCCTGCACGGCCCGGGCGATCTGGTGGACGATCGCGACCTGTAGATCGAGCTCCTTCTTGAAGCCGACGAGCGGGATCATGATCTCGGGTTTGGCCTTGAGACCCTTCTTCTGGGCCTCGGCGGCGGCCTCGAACACGGCGCGCGTCTGCATGGCGGTGATCTCGGGATACTTGATGCCGAGGCGGCAGCCGCGGAAACCGAGCATCGGGTTGAACTCATGCAGCTCGTGCACGCGCTGGACGATCTTCTCGACCGGGATGCCGAGCTTCTTGGCGAGATCGACCTGCTGCTCCTTTGCATTGGGCAGGAACTCATGCAGCGGCGGATCGAGGAAGCGGATCGTGGCCGGGAGGCCCTTGAGCGCCTCGAAGATGCCGAGGAAATCGCTCCGCTGATAGGGCAGAAGCTTGGTGAGCGCCTGCTCGCGGTCGGCCAGGTTGTCGGCGAGGATCATCTCGCGCATCGCGTCGATGCGGTCGCCCTCGAAGAACATGTGCTCGGTGCGGGTGAGGCCGATGCCGGTGGCGCCGAAGGCGACCGCATTACGGGCCTGCTCGGGCGTGTCGGCGTTGGTGCGGACCTGGAGGCGGGTCGCCTGGGCACACCACTTCATGAGCTGGGCAAAGTTCTGGAACGTGCGACCCTTCTTCGCCTCGGCGTCGCCGTGGATGAGGGCCTGGATGACCTCGGCCGGGGCGGTCTTGAGCTCGCCGGCGTAGACGGTGCCGGCCGTGCCGTCGATGGAGAGGTAATCGCCCTCCTTGAAGGTCTGGTTGCCGACGGTCAGCGTGCGGGCGTCGTAATTGACCTGGAGCGCGGCCGCGCCGCAGACGCAGACCTTGCCCATCTGCCGGGCGACGAGCGCGGCGTGCGAGGAAACGCCGCCGCGGGCGGTAAGAATGCCCTCGGCCGCGATCATGCCACGGAGGTCCTCGGGCGAGGTCTCGATGCGCACCAACAGCACCTTTTCACCCTTGTGAGCGGCTTCGACGGCGCGCTCGGCGTTGAGGTAGATCCGGCCGGTGGCGGCGCCGGGGCCGGCGGGCAGGCCGCTGGCGATGGCTTGGGCGGACTTCACGGCGGTGCGGTCGAAGATCGGGGCCAGCACCTGGTCGAGCTGGTCGGCCGGGACGCGCGTGACGGCGGTCTGCCAGTCGATGAGCTTTTCCTTGACCAGCTCGACGGCGATGCGGACGGCGGCCACGCCCGTGCGCTTGCCGTTGCGGGTCTGCAGCATGTAGACCTTGCCGTCCTGGATGGTGAATTCGAAATCCTGGACGTCCTTGAAGTGGGACTCGAGGGTCTTGCGGATGCGCTCGAGTTCGTGGAAGGCGGCGGGCAGGTAGTTCTTCAGCTCGGCGACCGGCTGCGGCGTGCGCACGCCGGCGACGACATCCTCGCCCTGGGCGTTGATGAGAAACTCGCCGTAGAACACCTTTTCGCCGGTGGCGGGATCGCGCGTGAAGGCGACGCCGGAGCCCGACTGGTCGCCGGTGTTGCCGTAGACCATGGCCTGCACGTTGACGGCGGTGCCCCATTCCTGCGGGATGTTGTATTTGCGGCGGTAGACGATGGCGCGGTCGTTCATCCACGAACCGAACACGGCCCCGATGGCGCCCTGGAGCTGGTCCCACGGGCTGGCGGGGAAGTCATGGCCGGTGCGTTCCTTGACGAGGGTCTTGAAGCGGACGACGAGTTCCTTGAGATCCGCGGTGGTCAGCTTCGTGTCGTCGAGGTCGTGGTCGCCGTAGCGCTCGTGCTTGAGGCCGCCGATGACGGTCTCGAACGGCTCATGATCCTCGTTGGGGCGCTTCTGCACGCCGAGGACGACGTCGCCGTACATCTGGATGAAGCGGCGGTAGCAGTCCCAGGCGAAGCGCACGTTGGCGGTCTTCTTCGCGAGGGCGAGGGTGGTGTCGTCGTTGAGGCCGAGGTTGAGGATCGTGTCCATCATGCCCGGCATGGAGTCGCGCGCGCCGGAGCGGACGGAGACGAGCAGAGGGTTGACGAGGTCGCCGAACTTCATGCCGGTCTGCTCCTCGATGGAGGCGACGCCGGCCCGGACCTGGGCGTCGAGCGCGGCCGGGTAGGTGCGCTTGTTGGCGTAGTAATAGGTGCAGACCTCGGTGGTGATGGTGCAGCCCGGGGGCACGGGCAGGCCGATGCGGGTCATCTCGGCCAGATTGGCGCCCTTGCCGCCCAAGAGGGGCTTCATCGAGCCGTCGCCGTCGGTCTTCCGGCCGAACAGGTAGACATATTTGGGCGTTTTGCCGGCCGCGGATTTTCTGGCCGCGGAGGCGGACTTCTTGGCTTTTACTTTAGCGGGCATGTTTTTGGGCAAGTTGTGTGCGCGGGAAAGAGCACGGGTTGGATACGCACAAAGGGGCATCGGAATACCGCGGCGGGGGACCTGTCAATGGCGGAGAGACGGTATTCACGCCGGCATTTTGCCGGATTCGGCCAGTTAATTGTTCCGCCGCTCCACCCGGGCAAACGAACTCCACCAACCTGGCGGAGGAACGCGGATCGGCCGGTCCCCGTTTTCAGTGGAAGACGCCCGCCGGGGCTCGTTCCATCCGGCCCTGCCCGGCACCCGGCTTACTTCTTTCTGGCCGCCAACTGCGCCCGCAGCACGGCGCGGAACATCTGCAGGGCGAGCCAGAATACGGCGGTCAGGCACGACGCGCTGATGGCCCCCCACAGCCAGATGTAGAACGGATCATTGGACGGCACGTGGCTGCGAAGAATCCAGGTGAAAAACACGAACACCGCGAGGGTCAGCACGGTGTCGAGGACGAACGACGAACGCGCGGCCGGTTTCTGCTCAGGCTGGTCCATGCCGGCGAAAAAGACGCAGGCCGTGGATTTTGTCCAACCGTTTCTACAGGACCGGTCCCCCGGGCTGAATCGCAACGATGGAGCCCCCGGCGCGGTCCTCACGGCTGCGCCGTCGGCACAAACACCTCCATCGCATCGGCCCCGAGGATGGGCTTCAGGCGGCCGCCATGGTGGCGGAAGATGGTGATCATGGGGGCGTTGTCGGTCTGCACCTGGGCGTAGAGGTGGCCCATGCCGCGTTGGCGGGCCACGCGCAGCAGCACGCGTAGCAGGGCGGTGCAGATGCCGAGGCCGCGCTTGCTTTCGCGCACCACGAACGCCATCTCGGCCGACCGCCCCGTGGGATCGAGCAGGTAGCGGCCCACCGCATGGAGCACCTCCTCCCCGTCGGCGGCGCGCTCGAACACGCCGAGGGCGAGGTCGTGCGACTGGTCCACGTCGACCAGCCGGCGGGCGCGCTCGGGGGTCATCGCGGCGAAGTGGTAGCCGTAGCGCTGGCGGATGGTCTCGCCGGTGTGCGAGTTGAAAAAGGAGATCAGCCGGCCCTCGTCGGCGGGACCCAGCGGCCGCAGAATGTGCGGCCGGCCGCCGAACAGCAGCTCGCGCGGCTCCAGCGCGCTTGGATCCTCCTGCGCCGGCGGCGCGGGCGGGAAGGCGAAAAACGGATTGAAACTGACGGCGGGCATGACGGCAGGCGGGGTCGCGGCGACCCGACGCGCCGGGCGGCGGCCCCGACGCCGTTTTCCGACCGTCCGTCCGGGGCCGGGTTCGCAGTGCTGATTTTTATTAGCCATGGACCGAGGTTGATTAACAAAATCTAAGGCACGTTAACGCGCTGGGATGCAAGCGTCTGCGCGCACCTTGTTCACCTCTGCGCAGATTTTGCCGGAAACCCGCGGCGTTTCGAGGAAGAAAACGGCTTTATGCATTGCGCGGGGGAAAATGAGGCTATCTTATGGATGTTCATGATGACGGACTCAGGTGAAACGCCCGCCCGCCGCAGTCGCGTGATCGTCGAGCAACTCGCCCGCTCGGAAATCTACCGCGATTATGAGCGCGCATTTCAGGAAACCACCGGTCTGCCGCTGAACCTGCGGCCCATCGAGTCCTTCAACCTGCCTCATCAGGACCGTCCGTACGAAAATCCGTTCTGCGCGCTGATGGGCGCCACCAACCAGTCCTGCGCAGCCTGCCTGCAGCTCCAGCGCCAGGTGGAGGACGCGGCCGGCCTGGAACCGCAGACGCTCAAGTGCTTTGCCGGCCTGTGTGATTCCGCGGTGCCCATCCGCGTCGGGGAGGACTTGATCGCCTTTCTGCAGACCGGCCAGATCCTGCTGCACAAGCCCGGCCGGCGGGAGTTCTCCCAGGTCGCGCGACAGCTGCTCAAGTGGGGGACGGAGGTCGATCTGAAGCGGGTGGAGGAGGCGTATTTCCAGACGCGGGTGCTCTCCAGGCTCCAATACGAGTCGATCCTCCGCCTGCTCGCCATCTTTGCCCAGCATCTGGCCTCGCTCAGCAATCAGCTCATCGTGCAGGAGGAGAAGGCCGAGTCGCCGCAGATCACCCGGGCCAAGGTGTTCATCAGCGAGCACCAGGGTGACGACCTGACCCTCAACGAGGTCGCCCAGGCGGTCAACATGAGCGCGTTCTATTTCTGCAAGATGTTCCGGCAGGCGACGGGACTGACTTTCACGGATTATCTCGCGCGGATCCGGGTGGAGAAGGTGAAGAACCTGCTCCTCAATCCGCACAAGCGCATCAGCGAGGTGGCCTTTGCCGCGGGCTTCCAGTCGCTCTCGCAGTTCAACCGCGTCTTCCGCAAGGTCGCCGGCGAGCCGCCCACGGCCTACCGGGACCGGGTGCAGCGGACGGTGGCGGCCTGAGCCGGCGCCGGATCACCGGATCCGGGCTCCCGCCGGTTGCGGCCGCAGGCGCGCCATCCGCGGCGGGCCGCGACGCCGCCCGGCCACGATGCCGGCGCGGGACCGGCGGCAGTTGGCGCGGCACAGGTCGCAGAAGTTCTGCAGCTCGTGCTGGGCCAGGTAGTGGAAGGTGAGCTTCACCTCGGAGAGGATCCGCTCCTGCTCCGCCGCCGGCATGACGGGCGCGGCGGGCAGCGATTTTTCCGCGATGGCCAGGAGGGCCTGTTCGCCCGAGAGGTAATAAAACAGGAACGGGTTGCGGCCGCAGGGGCAGGTCTTTTTCAACGATCCGCAAAGCAGGGGATAGCGCGCGAGCCAGCGCCGCGGGGTCGCGGAGGTGACGGCCGTGAAGAACGCATCCAGCGTCCGGTCCATCATGAACACCAGCGTGTCCGGATTGCCGAGCGGCGAAGCCGGAGGCGCGGAACGCAGCAGCACTTCCCAGCAGGTCTTGATCATGGGTCGCAGTTCCGCCAGCGACTGAAGGAAGCGCCGTTTCACGGGCGCCACTATGCCACACGCCCCCGCGGGTCGCTCTGCATGGCTTGCCGAAGCTTGCGCATCCGTTGGCCGGGGGCGCCGGCCGGGAAGGCGGCGCGGGACCGCAAGATCCGCGCGCATTTCGGCAACCGGTGCGGAGGCGGGCCGTCCCGCAACTCCTACAGTGTCCGGTGGTAGGATGAGGCCGGAGCTGATTTTCCATACCCGCGGGTTTTCCGCGGGCGGCGATCTGGCCGCCCTGGCCTCGCGCCAGGCGGATGTGCTGCTGCGGCTGGCGCCGGACATCATCCGCATCCGGCTGCTGGTCCTCTTTGAGAGAATGCCCAGCGGCGTCGGGGTCTATGCGGCGCGCGGATCCGTGGACGGACCGGGGGCGGACAAAACCACGGCCGTCGAGGTCGCCCATGATCCCGACGCGGCCATCCTGCGCGTGTGCGCCCGGCTGGGCCGCCAGCTGCCCCCCCGGAAGGGCGGCGCATCCCCGGCGGCCCCATGAACAACGGCGCGTCACCGCAAGATCTGCACAGCCGGTTTTGCCGGTTTCGCCTCGTGGAAAGACATCGACGGCGGGGTGAGAGGGCGCCAAATTCTGAGATGTGTTGTGCAAAAAATGCGGAGTCAGGAGCCGGCTTCTCCGCTACTATCGCGGCTCGCCCAACCTCGTCACACCATGTCCGTCATCCCGCTTACCCTCAGCATCAGCCTCTGCCTGGTCTTCACCTTTGTCGTCTTCTTCATCCGCGAGCAGGCGCGGCGCCCGTTCAGCAGCGCCGAGCGCGAGTCGCTCCTGCCCCTGGCCGAGGAGACGCCCCGGCCCGCCTCCACCGGCGCCCGCCGGCCGGATGGCCCCCGCACCTCGGTCCGCGACTGAGGTCCTGCTCCCCGGCTGACCGCCGGCCGCCCAACCGGGCCGGCCGGCTCCGGCCTATCCTCCTCTCATGAGCGACCGCAAGATCACCATCGAGTACAATGACGGGATTGTCCGCCAGTTTCTGCTGGCCGCGATCCTCTGGGGCGTCGTCGGCATGCTCGCCGGCGTGGTCATCGCCGCGCAGCTGAACTTCTGGCGGCTGAACTTCAACCTGTCGTGGCTCACCTTCGGCCGGCTGCGGCCGTTGCACACCAACGCCGCCATTTTCGCCTTCGTCGGCAACATGATGTTCGCCGGCGTCTATTACTCGACCCAGCGCCTGGTGAAGGCGCGGCTGGCGAGCGACTTCCTCTCACGGCTGCATTTCTGGGGCTGGCAGGCGATCATTGTCGCCGCGGCCGTCACGCTCCCGCTCGGGTTGACCCGCGGCAAGGAGTACGCGGAGCTCATCTGGCCCATCAACATCGCCGTCGCCGTGATCTGGGTGGTGTTTGCGGTCAACTTCTTCTGGACGCTGGCGCGCCGCAACGAGCCCAGCCTCTATGTAGCGATCTGGTTCTACATCGCGACCATCATCACGGTGGCGATGCTCTACATCGTCAACCACCTGTCGATCCCGACGGGCTGGACGCACAGCTACCCGGTCTTCGGCGGCGTGCAGGATGCGCTGGTGCAGTGGTGGTACGGGCACAACGCCGTGGCGTTCTTCCTCACCACGCCGATCCTCGGCATCATGTACTACTTCGTGCCGAAGGCGGCGGAGCGTCCGGTCTACAGCTACCGCCTCTCGGTCATCCATTTCTGGTCGCTGGTCTTCGTCTACATCTGGGCCGGCCCGCACCACCTGCTCAACACCGCCCTGCCGGGCTGGCTGCAGGCGCTCGGCATGACCTTCTCGCTCATGCTCTGGGCGCCTTCCTGGGGCGGCATGCTCAACGGGCTGCTCACGCTGCGCGGCGCGTGGGACCGCCTCCGCACCGATCCCGTGCTCAAGTTCTTCGCCGCCGGCGTCACCTTCTACGGCATGGCCACCTTCGAGGGTCCGCTGCTTGCGATCAAGTCGGTCAACGCCCTCGGGCACTATACCGACTGGATCATCGGCCACGTGCACGGCGGCACGCTCGGCTGGAACGGCTTCATGGCCGCGGGCATGTTCTACTGGCTGGCACCGCGCCTCTGGAAACGGCCGCTGCACTCGCCGGCGCTCGCCAACCTCCACTTCTGGCTCGGGCTCACCGGCATCCTGCTCTACGTGTCCGCGATGTGGACGAGCGGTATCAGCCAGGGCCTGATGCTCAACGCCACGACCGAGGGCGGCACCGTCCTGGCCTACCCGAACTTCCTCGACACGCTCAACACCATCAAGCCGATGATGCTGATGCGCGTCATCGGCGGCGGGCTCTACCTCACCGGCTTCCTGCTGCTCGCCTACAACCTCTGGCGCACCATCGCCGGCGCCGAGCCGGTCAACGGCACGATCGAGGTGTATGTCGAGGAGCCGTCCGCGCCGCTCGGCGTGCGCGGCACGGTGCTCAGCGCGCCCGTGCTTTTCAGCGGGCTCGGCGTGCTCTTCGCCTGCGGGTGGCTGTTCGGCGGCGGCTGGCTCAACCTCCTCGGCCTTTTCGCCACCATCGCCTGCGTGATCCTCGCCATCGCGCACTACCAGGCCCGCGCGCGCAAATGGGGCGACTGGTACGACCGGCTGCTGGTCAACTCCGCGCCGTTCACCGTGCTCACCTTCCTGGCCGTGGCCGTCGGCGGCCTCATCCAGATCATTCCCACGGTCACCGTCAACAAGGCCGCCAACGTCGAGGACCGCCTCGAGGTGCCGTCCACCCCGCTCGAGCTGGCCGGCCGCGACCTCTACGTGCGCGAGGGCTGCTACCTCTGCCATTCCCAGATGATCCGCACGCTGGTGCCCGACGTGCTCCGCTACGGCGACTATTCGCGCCTCGGCGAGTCGATTTACGACCATCCGTTCCAGTGGGGCTCGAAGCGCACCGGCCCCGACCTCGCCCGCGAGGGGGGCAAGTATCCGCACGCATGGCATTACGATCACATGCTCGATCCGCGCTCCACCTCGGTCGGCTCGATCATGCCCGCCTATCCCTGGTTGTTCGAGCAGGCCGCCGACGTCGCCGCGCTGAAGCGCAGGATCGACGTCCTCCGCACTCTCGGCGTGCCCTATCCGCCGTGGTCGGTGGCGGAGATCACCGCGGCGGCGGAGGCGCAGGCGCAGCAGATCGCCCGCGACCTGCGCGCCCAGCAGCGCCTCGTCGCGCCCGACCGGGAGATCGTGGCCCTGATCGCCTACCTGCAGAAGCTGGGGCAGTCCGTGCCGGTGCAACCCACCGTGGCGTCCCGCCGTTGATGCCGCCACGGTCCACTTTCACCCTCACTTTCACTTTCACCCTCACCCTCACTCTTCCCGATGTTCCAGCGCATCCAATACGAAGACTGGCAGCTCGTGTTTCCCATCGTCGCGTTCGCCGTCGCCGCGGCGTTCTTCGTGGTCATGAGCTGGCGCGTCCTGCGCATGAAGCGCCCGCAGGTCGAGCGCCTCGCCCGGATGCCGCTGGAAGCGGAAAACACGAAATCCGAATGACGAAATCCGAAACAAGTCCGCCTGATCCAGGCTCATTGCCGGAAACCGCCAGTCCGGTGCATGCCGGGTCTGGAATTATCGGCCGGCGGCGTCGGCCTGCCATCGGAGTTGGGGATTTCAGCGTTTGTTTCGGATTTCGATCTTCGAGTTTCGGATTTATCGCGCCATGAGTGACCTGTCTTCCCCCGCCACGCCTCCCCCCGGGGACGCATTCCGCCCTCACAGCTACGACGGCATCCGCGAGTACGACAAACGCCTGCCCAACTGGTGGCTGTGGACGCTCTACCTGACGGTCATCTTCGCGGCCGTCTACTGGTTCTATTATTTCACGACCGGCATCGGACCCGACGACCGCACCGTCATCGCCCGCGAGTTGGGCCGCATCGAGGCGGCCAAGCTGGCGGCCACCGGCAGCCTCAGCGACGAGGTGCTCTGGAAGATGAGCCGCACCCCGGGCTTCGTCGAA
Organism: Opitutaceae bacterium; assembly: GCA_028688225.1. Taxonomy (GTDB): domain Bacteria; phylum Verrucomicrobiota; class Verrucomicrobiia; order Opitutales; family Opitutaceae; genus Fen-1467. Next base: position 59,980 of record JAQTYQ010000015.1, read on the forward strand.
GCGGGCCGGGCGACCTTCAACGCGAACTGCGCGGTCTGCCATCTGACCAGCCTGCGCGGCAAGGCGGAGTCTCCGTCCGCCGTGGGCGCCAGCCTGATCGGCACCCGGTGGGTTTACGGAGGCCGGCCGCTCGATCTGATCGCCACGGTCACCAAGGGCACCCCGCGCGGCATGCCGCCGTGGGGACCGGTGCTGGGGTCCAAGCGGATCACCGAGGTGGTGGCTTATGTCCTCAGCTACCATGAACCGGGCGAACCGGTCGAGATCGTGCCGTCCTCCGCTCCCGGCGTGAAATAGGCCGCCGGTAAAAATTCTGCCGCATGCCAGGCCAACCTCACCCGCCGGCGCCCACGCTCGAATCCGTCACGACCATCCGCGCTGACGGTTCCCATTTCATTCTGCATCCCGCCGATTTCCGGGGCCGCTTCCTGCGGGCGCGGCGGATCGCGGCGGGCGTGCTCATCGCGGTTTACTTGTCGCTGCCGTGGATCAAGGTCGGCGGTTATCCGGCGGTGTTCCTCGACCTGGGCGCCCGCCGCTTCCATCTCTTCGGCTGGACGCTGGCGGCGCAGGATCTGTGGCTGCTGTTTTTTCTCATCAGCGGCGTGGGTTTTTCGCTGTTTTTCGTCACTGCGCTGCTGGGCCGGGCCTGGTGCGGCTGGGCCTGCCCGCAGACCGTCTTCCTTGAGCACGTCTACCGTCGCATCGAACGCTGGATCGAGGGCGATGCCATCGCCCGCCGCGCGCTTGACGTCGCGCCCTGGACTGCGGCCCGGATCCTCCGGCGCGGGGCCAAGCACGCTGCGTTCGCGCTACTGTCGGTCGTCATCGCCCATCTGTTCCTGGCTTACTTTGTGTCGCTGCCCCGGCTCTGGGGCATGATGGGCGCGGCGCCCTTCGCGCACTGGGGCCTGTTCCTCTTCGTGTTTGGGTTCGCGGCCGTCCTTTATGGCAACTTCGCCTGGTTCCGGGAGCAGCTCTGCATCGTGCTCTGTCCCTACGGCCGCCTGCAATCGGTGCTGATCGACGACGATTCGCTCGTCATCGGCTACGATGGCCGGCGCGGCGAGCCGCGCGGAAAACTGCAGCGCCTGGGCGGAATGACGCCGGCGACCGTAGCAGCCGACGTGAGGAGGCTGACGCCAGGCGAGCCGGCGGGGGACCGCCTCGTTATCTCGGCGGCTACGGATTCCACCGGCATGGCGGCATCGGGCCTGTCCCATCATAACCTCTCGGCGACGGAGGGCGACTGCGTGGACTGTACCCGCTGCGTCGCCGTCTGCCCGACCGGCATCGACATCCGCCAGGGGCTCCAGATCGAGTGCATCGGCTGCGCCGCATGCATCGACGCCTGCGACGAGGTCATGGCCCGGCTCGGGCGCCCCGCGGGCCTCGTCCGCTACGATTCCCTCAACGGACTCGCAGGCCGGGCCACCCGCTGGCTGCGGCCGCGCACCCTGGTCTATTCGGTGCTGCTGCTTGCCGGTGCCGCCGTGGCCGCCGCGGCGCTGGCGACCGTGCGCCCCGCCGCCTTCGGCGTCACCCGCATGATCGGGGCCGCCTACTTCTACGACGACGCCACCGTCCGCAACCAGTTCCTGGTGCGGCTGGTGAACAAGCGGGACGTGCCCCAGCGCCTCCTGGTGCGTCTGCGCGGCGCGCCGGCGGAGGTCCGGCAGGGCGGCTTGGAGGCCCCGGTCGAACTCGCCGGCATGGACGAGCAGGTGCTGCCGCTGGTGGTCGTGGTGCCGCGGAGGCGTTACGACGGACCGTTTGATTTCACGGTGGTCGTGCGGGACGAGGCCGGCACGTTCGAGCTGGCGCGGGAGGTCGAGTTTCTGGGCCCCGATCCGAAGCTGCTGCGCGAGGATGCTGAGGAGGAGCATGAAAAGCACGACCACTGACCGGCCGGCCGGCGGGCCCGCCCCGGCGCCGGGCCGATCCGGGAACCAGTTGCTCTGGATCGCGGCCGGCGTCTTCGTCGTGCTGCTCGCCGCCTGGACCGTGCTGTTCATCATTGCCCACCGGCATCCAGTGGCGCCCGTGCCGTTGACGGCGGGAGGTGGTGCGCGTTGACTTGGGCGTGATAATGAAAACGCGACGTCCTCATCGCATGGGTGGCGACGAGGGCGCCGCCGATCCACCAACCTGAAGGCCCCATGCACTCCGAACTCATGAGCATCAACAGCGCCGCGACGGCCCTGGTGGCCGGCTTGGTCACCAGCCTGCACTGCCTGGGCATGTGCGGTCCGCTGGCGTGTGCCATCGTTCCGCTCCGCGGCCCGGCCGGTCAGCCGGGCGCCGACGCGCAGATCGTGAGCACCGTCTACCACCTCGCCCGCCTGGCCGGCTATGCCGCGCTGGGCGCGCTTTTCGGCGCCCTGGGCCGGCTGCCAATGATCTGGCTGGACGGCGGCGTGGTGCGCCATCTGCCGTGGCTGCTGGTGGCTTTTTTCGTCGTCGTGGCGTTCCGGTGGGACCGCCACCTGCCGCGCGTGCCGCTCCTCGGGAACATCTACCTGCGGGTGCACGGCTGGGGCCGCGCCCGTTCGCCCCTCGCCGCGGCCGCCGCGTTGGGCCTGGCCACACCGCTGCTGCCGTGCGGCCCCCTCTACCTGGTCGTGGCGCTCGCGATGCTGGGTGGGTCGGCGCTGCGCGGCGTGGAATTCATGCTCGCGTTCGGCCTCGGCACGGTGCCGCTGCTCTGGCTCCTGCAGACCAACTTTCACTGGATCCGCCTGAAGCTGCCGCCGGTGTGGATCGCCCGGGTGCAGACCGGCCTGGCGCTGGCGGCGGCCGTCGTCATCGCCTGGCGCCTGCGCGGCACGCTCGGCCTCCCCGGGCCGGGGCTCGATCACTTCGTCTGTCACTGAGATGAATGCCGTCGCGGAAACCGGCGCGACGACGTCCTTGTCGCCGGAGCCCGCACCCGGAGGCGCGCGTCCCCCGAAAACGCCCGCCTGCCGCCATTGCGGTTCGCCGCTGCTGACCGACGCGGCGCGCGCCTCGGGCTTCTGCTGCGCCGGCTGCGCCTATGTCCATCGCCTCGTGAGCGAAGGCGGGCTGGGCCAGTATTACCGGCTCAAGGACCAGGTCATCGCGCCGGTCGACAGCGCGCTCTTCCAGCCGCGCGACTACGGCTGGCTGGAAAAGCTGCAACGCGATGCGGAGGGTAGGGCGCGACCGCCGGGCGCGCCGATCTCAACCCAAGCCGGGGTCGCCGACCCCGGCTACAAGCGGCCGCCGGAAATGGTCCTCGACCTGCAGGGCATCTCCTGCGTGGGCTGCGTGTGGCTGATCGAGAAGCTGTTCGAGCGCGAGCCGGGCGCGCTGCGCCTGGAGCTCAACGCCCAGCTCGGCCGCCTGCGGATGAAATGGCGGCCGGGCCGGTTCGACGCCGCGCATTTCGCCCGCACGCTGCAGTCCTTCAGCTACTTTCTCGGTCCGCCCGGCGCGGAGCCGTCCGCCCCGCCCGAAAGCCGCGATCTCGCCAAGCGCATCGGGCTCTGCACCGCCTTCGCGATGAACATCATGCTGTTCACGCTGCCGGCGTACTTCGGCATGGAGGCGGCGTTTCCGTATGCGCGGCTCTTCGGCACGCTGGCGATGGTGTTCGGCACGCTGAGCCTGCTCGCGGGGGGCAGCTATTTCATCGGCCGGGCGGCGCGGGCGGTGCGCGACCGGCTCCTGCATATCGATCTGCCGATCGCGCTCGGCATCGTCGGTGCGTATGCCGGCTCCCTGTACGGGTGGGTCATGCAGGACGAGCGGTTCACGTACTTCGATTTCGTCGGGTCGTTCATCCTCCTGATGCTGGTCGGCCGCTGGGCGCAGGTCGCGGCGGTCGAGCGCAACCGCCGCCGGCTGCTCCGCCACCAGCCGGGACTGCAGAAAGTACGGTTGCTGGCCGCCGACGGCAATCGACCGGCCGGCCCGGTAGCAGCCGAGGTAACGAGGCTGGAATCCCCGGCAGTCAATGCAAGCCAGCCTCCTTACGTCGGCTGCTACGACGAGATCGCCGTCGAGGCGCTGTCGGTCGGCCAGGTTTTCGGCGTACCGATGGGACACACCACGCCGGTCGAGGGCCGGCTGGCGGGCGGCGATGCGGTCTTCACCACGGCCTGGATCAACGGCGAGGCGGAGCCGCGCCTGTTCCGCGCCGGCCAGCGCGTCCCGGCGGGCGCGGTCAACGTCACCCGCGGCGAGGTGCGGCTGGAGGCGCTGCAGACGTGGGACGATTCCCTGCTCGCGAAGCTGCTGCACACCGAGGCGCGGCCCGGTTACCGGCACCGCTTCTTCGAGCGGGTCATCCAGGGCTATCTGACCGGCATCATCGGCCTCGCGCTGGCCGCCGGCCTCGGCTGGGCCGTCGCGACCGGCGATGTCCAGCGCGCGCTGGCGGTCGCGATCGCCGTCCTCGTGGTCTCGTGCCCCTGCGCCCTCGGGCTGGCCCTCCCGCTTGCCGACGAGATGGCCGTCACCGCCGTGCGGCGCCGGGGCGTGTTTGTGCGCGAAAACGATCTCTGGGTCCGGCTGGGGCGCGTGCGGAAGATCATCTTCGACAAGACCGGCACGCTGACGCTCGAGTCGCCCGCGCTGGCGAATCCCGAGGCACTGCGCGCCCTCGACGCCGGCGCCCGGCGGGCCCTGTTCACCCTGGTGTGGGACAATCCGCATCCCGTCGGCCAGTGCCTGCATGAGCAGTTGCTGGTGGAGGATCCCGCCCTGCAACCGCTGCCCGGCGAGGTGAGCGAGCAAGTCGGCCGCGGCGTCAGCCTGCGGGCCGGCGCCGAGCTCTGGACGCTCGGACGCCCCGGCTGGCGCGGCCCGGCCGACCGGCCCGGCCTCGATGAACCCTCCCTCAACCCCAAGGGACGGGCGGAGGCGGGAGCAATGCCGGCCGTCCTGGAGGGGCAGGTAACGTATTACATTACAAACCCGCCTGACGCCGGCGAGGCCGGGCCGGCGGAGACGGAGTTTGCCCGCGATGGGGTCGTGCTGGCGCAGTTTCGTTTTGCCGAGGCGGTGCGGGCCGATGCGCGGGTCGAGGTGGCCGCGCTGCGCGCCGGCGGCCGGGAGGTCTTCATCCTCAGCGGCGATCACCGGACGAAGGTCGCCGCGATGGGCCGCGAGCTCGGCCTGCCGCCGGAAAACGCCGTCGGCGAGGCGTCGCCCGAGGACAAGGCCGGTTGGGTGCTGCGCCTCGACCGGGGCGACACGCTCATGCTCGGCGACGGCGCCAACGACAGCCTGGCGTTCGAACGCGCCCACTGCCGCGGCACGCCGGTCATCCACCGCGGCGTGCTCGAGTCGAAGGCCGACTTTTATTACCTCGGCCGCGGCATCGGCGGCATCCGGAAGCTGTTTGAGGCTGACCGCGTCCGTTCGCGCACCCAGCGGTGGATTCTCGCCTTTGCCGTCGCCTACAATCTGGCGGCGGTCGGCTTCGCCGCCGCCGGCCACATGAGCCCGCTGCTGGCGGCCGTGCTCATGCCGGCCAGTGCGCTCGTCTCGCTGGCGATCGTGGCGCTCGGCATGCGCTCATGCCTGCGGGGCTAGGATATTTTCGGTTTAAGTTGATGTACAATATGGCAGCCGGTCTCGCGGCGGCCGTTGTAGTGAAAGCACCGGAGATCGGCACCGCTGACGACCAAGGATTGGCTTCCTTGGGGGCGCGGCGCCCTCGCCGCGTGTTTCCTGCCGGAAAACGGTGACGAGGGCGTCGCCGCTCCAGTGGTGAGCTCCTGCGTCCAATTCTGTCGCTCATCGTTATCACCGGCTCGCCTTGGCGCGGCGAAGCGCTACGCGAAGACGTCGACCCCGGATGTCCGGCCTCAGCGAGGCCAGCTACACAAATCGTAACCGCCCCGCGCGTCCTCAGAAGACCGGCCGGGTTTCCCCTTTCGCCTCCGGCCACGGGGGTCGGGACCGGCTGATCTTCGGATGCGGGACGATGAGCACGGCGCACGACGCCTTGCGCAGCACGCCCTCGGTGGTGCCGCCGATGAGCCGGCCCGCGATGTCGCCGTGGCCGTGCGAACCCATCACCACGAAGGAGGCGCCGAGTTTCGCGCTCCATTCGAGGATGCTTGGCGCGGGTTCCCCGTGCAGCAGCAGTTTGGACACGTTGAGCCGGTCGAGCAGCAGCCGTTTTTCGTAGCGGGCGAGCTGCCGGGCGGCGTTCTGCTCGTTGGTGGCGATCGTCTCTTGCATGGCCTCCGGCGAATGGCTGCCAGCGCTCGTCAGGCGGGGCGGCGGGATGACGTGCAGGAGCACGATCCGGCTCCTGAGCGCCTCGGCGAGGCCGGCCGCGGTGTCAAAAACGCGGTCGGTAACCGGGGAGAAATCGATTGGTGCGACAATCGTTTTCACGACACTACGATAACCGACGCCGAACCGGTCTGCAGCGCAGGGGTTGGGGAAGATTGCGCAAATCTTGCCAAATGGGCGTGCGCCGGGATTGCCCTGCGGCCGGCGTTGCCCATAGTCGGCGCTATCCGCATGAAATTCAGCCAGCCGCAGGCCGATGTTTATGTGCCGTCGGGCATTGATCCCGCCGCCGCGCTCGCCCGCACCACGCACCTGTGCGTCGCCGCCCACCAGGACGACATCGAAATCATGGCCTACCATGGCATCGCCGCCTGCCAGCGGCGCGACGACCGGTGGTTCTCCGGCGTGGTCGTGACCAACGGCGGCGGCAGCCCGCGCACCGGCCGCTACGCGCGGATCGACGACGCCGGGATGCAGGACGTCCGCCATCGGGAGCAGCGCCGGGCGGCGCGATTGGGCGGTTATAGCATCCAGATCCAGCTCGCGTATCCGAGCGTGGCGGTGAAGCGCCCGGGCCGGGCCGACGTGGCCGCCGATCTCCGCCAGATCTTCGCGGCCTGCCGGCCGGAGGTCGTCTACCTGCACAACCCGGCCGACAAGCACGACACGCACGTCGCCGTGTTCCTGCGCTGCCTCGAGGCCATCCGCGCGCTGCCCAAACCGCAGCGGCCGCTGGCGGTGTACGGCTGCGAGGTCTGGCGCGATCTCGACTGGCTGCCCGACTCGGAGAAGGTGGCGCTCGACGTCTCCGCGGACCCCCGCCTCGCCCAGAAGCTGCTCGCCGTGTTCAAGTCGCAGATCGGCGGCGGCAAGCGTTACGATCGCGCGGTGTCGGGCCGGCGCGCGGCCCACGCCACCTTCCACGCCTCGCATGCGGCCGACGCCACCACCGCGCTCACCTTCGCCATGGATCTCACGATCCTGGCCCGGGTCGACACGCTCCACGTGGAGACCTATGTGCGCGACCTGCTTCGCGGTTTCCATGACGATGTTGCCGCGCGCCTGAAGCGATTCGGGTGAGGGGAGCCCGCCGAGGGGCTCACCGGCCGGTGAATTCACCGCGCGGGCTCGATCCACACGTCAACTATTGGATGACATGTTCCCCATCGTGATTTGAGGGAAACGGACGGCGCGGGATGGTGGGCGGAGATTTTCCGCCGGAAAGAGAATTCCCGCCGAGAAAACCCTTGCCTCGTCCGGGCGCAGGAGTCTTGCTTCCCCTCCTTGGTTCGGGCCGTGGCGCAGCCTGGTAGCGCACTTGCATGGGGTGCAAGGGGTCGTGAGTTCGAGTCTCACCGGCCCGACCATTTTTTCGCCGGAGGCGAAAAAATGTCCTCCGAAGCCTTGGCGAAGGAGGATATTACTTATGGGCCGTTGGGGCTTCAGCCGTCGCCAAGGCTGACAAGATGGCTGGCAGGCCAGCCTTGGGCGGAGAGGACGTGAGCGGGAAAGCAGGAGAGTGTGGCGGAGACTGCGCTCCGTAGCTTTAGCGAAGGAGGGCATTCCCCGCAGTTGGCGAAATTGCCCTGCAATGCCGATGGCGAAGGTTGTCCTCCATAGCCCTTGTTCGCCGAAGCGAACGCGAAGGCGGACTTGGCGGAGGAGGACGGTTCCTCCAGCATGGGGATCCCCTATGCACTACGTGTGCCTGCTTGAAAGTGCCCGCTACCGTCAGCAACGGTACGTCGGCCAGACCCACGATCTCAAAGCCCGGATGCTGGGACACAACTCCGGCAACACCCCATCCACTGCTCGGTACCGACCATGGCATCTCATCTGCTACCTCGGCTTTGCCGACGAGATGAAAGCCGTCGCTTTTGAACACTACCTGAAGACCGGCTCTGGCAAAGCTTTTGCCAAGCGCCACTTCCTATAATTATTTCGGCGACCGCTCGCGCCCACTTCTGGCCCATATTTGGACACGTTTTTGGACAAAGTGCCCACGCCACCAATCCCCGCCAGCTCCGAGACCGCATTGAAAGGTGAGCTCTTTCCGTTCAGCTGTTGTCATCAACAAAGTCGGTTTCGAGATGTCCCGCCACACCCCAGGCCAAGACCGCTGGAGTAACCCACACAAGACAGGCAAACAAAACAAACACGACTGCACTCCCAAAATCGGTTACGTCATAGAGCTTCAAACCGGCCACAGCTATCAATGCTAACATCAGCTCCCAATAGATAATAAGAAATGCGTTACCATGCTCGCGCAAAGTTCTATAGGACTCGATGAACTCGGAATTGCTTTCTAATTTTCGCTTTGCACTCAATTGCTGGTAAAACTGGTACAGATCATCTCTGCGATAGAACGCAATCGTTGATAGGGTTGCCACCAATACCCACATTGAAATCGCGCACGACGTCCAGATTGCCAACCCAGCGTCCAAGCCAGCTCGAATTAACATGAACGCAGATAGACCGATCGACACAGCCATTAAGACATAGGTGATCACGCGCGCTTTCTTCTCGAATTTCTTGCTGAGGTACAGACACCTCCCGAAATGACACACCAGAACCGGTGCACTGGCGAGATATGCAATTAGAAACCCGCCGAAAAGGAAAACGGTCGCCTGACCGATCTTGTCAAGGTGCAGATCGGCGCTGAAACCAAATTCGCGACGTTTCCAATAAAAATACGCCAGAATAAATGCTCCGAATATCGAGGCGGGGCCGTAGCGTGACAGATATTTGTCGATCCACTTTCCTTGTGGCAGGTTCATGCTTTTCCTAGCTCGAGCCCTTACGTCAGGCATTAGCGACTTTCAAGGTTCTATTTGTTGAAAAGTCTGCCACCGAATCCCCACGTTGGACGATGGCAGCCTCGCAACGCTGTCCGCCACCGGAAGCTGCGATGCATCCGTGTATATCCTCATCGTCAGCTTCAGGCGACTATGCCGCATCAGCTCTATCGCCTCCCGGAGATGCACGTCGCTCGCCACGGATTGAACACCATCCGCAGTGAAAGGGAATCGACGCGGCGGGATCATCAATTCCGGGAAATCCCGCGAAATCGATTTGCGCGGCGTTGGCCGGTGATTATCTTGGCGCTCAACCGCAGCCGTAATTCAGGTACCCCTGCTCCCGGCCTGCCGTGGAGCCGCTTATGAGTACGCTTCCCGCCGCAGAGACCCAAGCAACCGTCGAGGATTTGCAGCGCCTGAACCGCGCCCAGGCGCGGCTGGTCACGGCGGTGCAGGACCTGTCGCTCGCGCGCACGCTGCCGGAAATCCAGGCCGTCGTGCGGCACGCCGCCCGCGAAATCGCCGGGGCCGATGGCGCGACGTTCGTCCTGCGCGACGGCGACCGGTGCCACTACGCGGACGAGGACGCGATCAGCCCGTTGTGGAAAGGCCAGCGGTTCCCCATGTCGGCCTGCATCAGCGGCTGGGCGATGTTGAACGCGCGCCCCGCCGTGATCCCCGACATTTACGCCGACCCCCGGATTCCGGCGGACGCGTACCGTCCCACCTTCGTGAAGAGCCTGGTCATGGTGCCCATCCGGTTGAAAGCGCCGATCGGCGCGATCGGCGCATATTGGGCGCGCCAGCGCGCGGCGCCCGCGGCGGAGGTGGAATTGCTGCAGGCGCTGGCGAACACGACCGCGGTGGCCATGGAAAGCGTCCAGGTGTACGCCGAGCTGGAGCAGCGCATCGCCCAGCGGACGCAGCAACTCGAGGCGTTGAACCGGGAGCTGGAGGCGTTTTCGTATTCCGTCTCCCACGACCTGCGGGCGCCGCTGCGCGCGATCAACGGTTTTGCGGAATTTCTCGCCCGCGAGGTCGAAGGCACGGCCGGGACCAAGGCGCGGGGCCATCTCGACCGCATCCGGGAGAGCGCCCAACAGATGGGTGGCCTGATCGACGACCTGCTGCAGCTGGCGAGGTTCGCACGGCAGGAGGTGCGGCGCCAGGAGGTCGACCTCGCCGCGATGGCGCGGGACACGATCGCCCGTCTGCGGGCCGGGGATCCCGGCCGGAACGTGGAATGCGTCATCGCCGAGAAACTGCCGGCGAAGTGCGATGCCGGCCTGTTTGCCGTCGTGCTGGAGAATCTGCTCTCCAATGCCTGGAAATACACGGCCAAGACGGGGAGGGCGCGGATCGAGGTCGGCGCCGAACCGCCGGCCGATGGCGCCACGGTGTTCTTCGTGCGGGACAACGGCGCGGGATTCGATCCGCGGCAAGCGGAGAAACTGTTCACGCCGTTCCAGCGGCTGCATGCCCCCGAGGAGTTTCCCGGAACCGGAGTCGGGCTCGCAACGGTGCAGCGGATCGTGCACCGGCATGGAGGCCGGATTTGGGCAACGGCCGAGATCGGCCGCGGCGCGACGTTTTACTTCACCTGTGCCGGCGCCACCGCCGGGCGTCGCGAAGCCTGAGTGGGCCGCGCACATAGTTCCTCGGGCGGATCCGCGGGCTCAAGGCACCTGCAACCGGTACAGATCGAGGGCATTCTGGCATAAAATTTTTCTGACCAGTTCCAGCGCCTCCGGGTCGGTAAGGTAGCCCGAGAGCACCTTCTCGGCGAGGACCCAGGCGGCGTTCTCGCGGGCCATCTCCGCATGGCCGTAGACGCCCTCGACAAAGAGGTAGTCGCCGCTGAAGGCCATGATCTTGTTCGCCGGCAGCGTCTCGATCAACTCCGCTAGGCTGCAGCGCGCCTCCGGCAAACCCGCCGCCGTGTGCCTCGCGGCCGGCATGCGCAAAATGCTCAGCGTGCTCAACCACCGCGTGCTCACTGAGCCTCACTTTGTCCTTGTTCGCTGCCACCGCTGCTCCTGTTTCGGAGACCCAACGTGAGCCGCGCTGTTGACATCGTCTTTCACACAGATCGACGATTTTTGCATCTCCTTGGGGAGATGGTCGTGCTTAAATAACCATGCCAGCCGACGTCCGGTGAAAATGAACATCAGTCGGCAAGCAGCGGCGGTTACGCGCAGGTCGCCTCGTTTTCCGCTACGCTTTGTTCCGCCGAGTTTCGGTCGAGTTGCCTCGGTATGACGCGGAGTCTACGAGTCTGCGGTAGTCGCGGGGAGAAACTCCGACTTCGTCCTGAAAGACGCGGGAGAAATATGCCGGATCATCAAATCCGAGTGCAAAAGAGATCTCCTTAAAAGGCTTGTCGGTAGTGCCAATCCACTCCTGAGCGCGTTCGATGCGCAGACGGTTCTTCGTCCTGGCCAATGTGTCGCCCATTTCGAGCGAAAAACGATGCGTCAACGTGGACCGACTCAATCCCATACGCCGCGCCAACTCGTCCACCGATACGTTGCGCCCCAGGTTGTCCTTCAGCACTCGGAGAACCCGTTCCTGAAACTCGCTGCTCTGCGCCCGCTGGTAGGCCAGCGGGTGAATCACTCGTGGATGGCCTTCGGCCGAGGGCAACGCATGATGTAGCAGTGCCAGGATACGGAGAAAAGCGGCAGAAGCCACCCAACGCAATCCAGCATTGGCATTAGCAATCATGGAGGCTTCTTCGATATGGTGGCGCACCAACCCTCCCTCGTCGCGAAACAAGCAGTAGCCGTTGCGGCGAACCAAAGCATCCAGAGGGTTGAATCGAGTCGCCGCACGAAACACGATCCAGGCATCATTGAATTCCATCGTTCCGCTACAGTGCTCTTCGTACAAAGTATTGGGTGCGTACAATACGACGAAATTGGACTCCCTCATGAACTCCCGATTCTTCTCCGGGATGCGCACACGCTGGCGAAAGCAGCTGGCATCGATGACATAGAAGTTGAGCCTGGTTTGCCACCAGCCCGTGTACGAAAACTTTCTTCTCCCGACGCCGACAAAATTTAGGTGGAAGCCTCCCAAATCCTCGCGATGCTTCGGATTCGAGACCACGCGCATCTGCCGGCGTAACTGGCGAAAAATGTTCATGGCATGTTCCTCATTTATATCGTTCTCGCTCGCGATCTATTCTTACTCGCATTTCCGGCAAAATTCCATGAGCAACTTGACGCCTACCGGTATGGGAATGGCACTGCCCGGGTCAGAGACAGGCTGGCGGAACCCTGATTCCGGCGACGCACCTAACTCAACTTGCGGCGTGCCGGTGGGCGATGGCATTCCTCCGAGGTTTTAGTGCATTGCTGAGGCGCACTCGATCGTCGGTTGGACCCTTGGCAGTCAACGCGCGTTCCCCTCAGAAGGCAGGGGCGCTGATTCCTTGGACAATGATCCATCCGTGTTCGTGCCGGCCAGGCCGGGCCGTCTTGCAGCTCCTACACGCCGCTTCCGCCGGTTTCGGGCCAACATGCAGCCCGCACGGGAATGTAGCCACACAATCTCGAGAATCTATTCCTTCGGCCGCATGCATAGATTGGTCTATATCTTGTTTTGTAATTGCTCAAAAGTCCAAGAATTCTGCTTGTTTATTGGGGTTTTGCTACTTGAGCAGACACAGAGGAGAAATGAAATTCGAATATGCCCTTGTTGTTTATCGCAACGACAAAGCGCAACCTCCAAAGAGAGCAAACCCCAACCAGAACTCCTATGAGCCTAAATTCCTACAAAAGGGCGGGCATATTGCTTGCAACCGCCTCGGTATGCTTGATGTTGAATCCAAAGCTGTTCGGCCAGATCGCTGCGGATCAGCCCGCGACCGACGAGAAGACACAGCAGACTGAAAAGATCGAAGAGGTGGTGAAACTTTCGCCGTTCGTGGTGGAATCCACTGAGGGTGAAAACTCCTACTCCGCGGAAAGCACGTTGGCGGGCACACGGGTGCGCACGGATTTGAAAGACGTGGCCGCCTCCATCAGCGTGGTGACCAAGCAATTCCTCCAGGACACGGCGGTCAAGAACGCCCAGGATTTGCTGGTCTATACACCTAATACCGAGGTGTCGGGTCTCGGTGGCAATTTCTCCGGATTTGCCGGATTGAAGACTTATAACGAATCGTCCAAGCTGGTCAATCCGAGCACGAACAACCGTGTGCGTGGCTTGGACGCGGCGGACAACACCCGCGACTACTTCCTGACGGATATTCCGTGGGACAGTTTCAACGTGGGGCGCATCGATCTGCAGCGCGGGCCGAACTCCATCCTGTTCGGTGTTGGTAGCCCGGCCGGCATCATCAATGCCAGCATCACCGGCGCGAGTTACAAAACCGCTTATAAGATCGAAAATGCCGTCGACGAGTATGGTTCCTTCCGCAGCATGGGCGATTTCAACTACGTTCTATTGCCCAACCAGTTGGCAGTCCGGGTTTCGCTGTTGAGCGACAAGGAAAAATATCAGCAGAAGCCGGCTTTCAATAATCAACATCGTATCTATACCGCTCTGCGCTATGATCCGAAGCTCTTCGGAGAACAAAGCCGTACGACTATTAATCTGAAGCTCGAACATGGTACGGTCAGGTCCAACAACCCGCGTATCCTGCCGCCGAACGATCAGATTACGCCGTGGTTCAGCAGCCCATATAACAAGCAGACGATCAACACCCTGTTGCCGGGAAAGGGTTCCCTTTCAAACGATCCGGTAACCAATTTGTATGCACTGAATGGTACTTTTTCATTCCAAGGGGTCGCGAGCGGAGTTGACGTTCGATCCTATTTCAACGGTGCCAGTGCGTCAGGTGCGATTCCCATGGATAGCAACAATCCGACCAAGGTCATCGTGAGCATGATCAATTCGGGAGTCCCCGGCTTGAACAATCAAGCCTATCGGGCCATGGCCGTGCCGTCCTATTCCAATTATGCGATCGCCGCCAAACTTCCCGGATTTGCTTTTTACAAAGACAAGGTGCTGACGGATCCGACGATCTTCGATTTCTACAACAACCTGCTCGACGGCCCCAACAAGCGCGAATGGCAGAAGTGGGACGCTTGGAATGCCGATGTGCAGCAAACCTTTTTTAATGATCGTCTGGCCTTTGACCTAACCTATGATCGCCAGGTTTACAATTCCGGGCAGATCCCCTGGCTCACAGGCCAATACTATGGCATCGGCGTCGAGGTTAACGAGAGGCTGGCGGATAATAGTGTCAACCCCAACGTGGGGCGCCCCTATGTGGCGGCCAGCGATGTCTCCGGGAATTATTCCTTCAAGACCGATCGCGAAAGCGAGCGGGCCATCGTCACGGGCGACCTGAGGTCCGAAGATTATCTAGGGAAGAATTGGGTGACTTATATCTTGGGTCGCAGCGTGCTCACCGGACTGGCGGGCGAAGAAAAGAAGGAAACCAAGACGGTTCAGTTTGCCCAAGACGCGACGACTCCAGATATAAACGGCAAGGCCCAGTTGAACTTGGGAAGCGCGATATCTAACTCGTTAGGTGGTCGCCAGTTCGATTATGTGTATTACATGGGGCCCAGTCTGAGCAACAAGAGTTCGGCGTCGGGGGCCAATCTCTCGGGAATGACCGTAAAACTCAATCCGAGTGCCAGCAACAATGTAAAGTATTTCGATGACAGTAGATATAATGGGACCGAAGCAAGCAGAAACGACCCCTATACCTATGTCGACTTCAACACCGGCGGAACCGTGACCACCATTCAGTCCAATAATCCCGCCAACTATCCTGGTTGGACAGTGTCGCCGGTCGATTGGATGAGCGCCGATAATCCGAAGGATTTCCCCGGTCTGGTCACGGGTGGCGAGCGTACGAAATACAAGGACAAATCCCAAGGCTTCACTTGGCAGGGTTACCTGCTGGATAGCGATCTGGTGGTCACGTTTGGCTGGCGCAAAGACACGGTCACTAATTACCAGACCACCTCACCGTTGAATTCCGTCACGGGCTTGGCCGCACTGGATTATGATATCAATCCGGCCAGCTTACGCGAGGCAACCGGCCAGAGCCGGAATTGGAGCGGCGTTTTTCACTTACCCAAGAAGCTTACCTCCAAGCTTCCCTGGGGCACGAGCATCAGCGTGTTCTACAACGATTCGAGCAACTTCAAGGCCGACGCCCCGCGCCGTAATCTGGTGGGGGCGGTGATTCCCAATCCGCAAGGGAAAACGCGGGAGAAGGGGTTTGTCATCAACACCTTCAATGACCGTCTCACCCTGAGGGCTTCCTGGTACAAGACCACCGTGGCCAACGCCACTCTGGCCTCGGGTGGGACCGCGATTTTTGGTGGGGGTGGTTATCTCATGTATCAGCTCCAAACCTTGGGATATATCATGGCTTCGATGGTTCAGGATGCACAGAACGGCATCTCCGATGACCCCCCGGGGTTTGTGTGGGATCCCACGCAGTGGAGTTGGGATAAATATTTCGCCGACCAAGGTTGGACGAATTACGCCTACATGGATGCTGCCGGCTCGTATCCGAACAAGGTTCCTCCCATAAATTATTTCGACAACTACACGAATACCAGCGCGACCTCGATCTGGCAGACTGCACCGCAGACCATCGAGGCAAGGAAAATGGTGCAGGCCTGGGTGAATACGCCTGCCATTATGACCAAGGATTTCTTCACCTTCTGGAACAGTCCGATTCCCATCGATCCAACCTTGGCCAAGGCCAGCGGCAATCTCCATTCCGCCTTTGGCGGGACCAGCCCCCAGACCAGTTTCTTTAACTATTTGATTCCCGCATTGAGCCCCTCGGGTAGCAATCTGCCAGTCACCACGGTGGACACGCTCGCTGAAGGTCAGGAGTTCGAACTCACCTACCGGCCGATCAAGAACTGGAACATCTCCCTGAACTACGTCCGAACCTACGCCACGAGGACGAATCTTGACTCGACCACGCGTGCTTACATGGAACAGTTCAATGCCTTCTATAGCGGCGACGCGGGGTCATTGCGTCTTTGGGGACAACAGTCGCCGACCTTCTTGGTGAAGAACCTGTGGCAAAACAACCTCTGGTTGCCCTACGAAGTCATGCTCGCTTCGCAGGGACAATCTGCCCCAGAGGTGTCGCCGTGGAGAGTCAATGCCGTCACGACCTACACCTTCGACCACGGTCGTCTGAAGGGATTCTTTATCGGTGGCGCGGCCCGGTTGGAAGCAGGACGCATCGAAGGCTACCGCTATAGCCCCGAGTTGGGCTTCCTCGACGTCAACAAGCCGCTGATGGGTCCCGATGACCAGCATTTTGATTGCTGGATTGGCTACTCGCGCAAGCTGTCCCACAACCTCAACTGGCGCATCCAGCTCAACGTGCGCAACGTTGGGGAAAAGACGCGGTTGGTGCCGGCTTATTATGAACCGGACGGCTCGTTGGCCCTAGCCCGCATTCAGCAGGGTTCGGAGTGGCAGTTCACGAATACGTTTGAGTTCTAGCCTGTTTTCCTGCACCGGGCGCTACGGCTCACGGCCAGGTGCGGGGAAGTCATGTGTGATGCCGGGAGTTCGCTCCCGGCATCGCCTTTTCCCGGATCGTCCGTGCAGCAGAGCTGTGCCCAAATCCATAGCACAATGAATCCTGATATTGACTTGGAACATTCAACGAGAGCGCACGCATATGGCCGTGATGCATCTATTCCGACTGACGTTGGGGATCGGAATACAGGAGCGGAATGCTCTGATATGAGAATCATCCAAGTCATTTGCCAGATTCTGCGGATCGACAAGATCGAGCAAAAGACTGCGGGAACGCAGGATACCATTATCATCCGTATCCGGACAAAATCCGGATTGGAGGGGGTCGGTGAGGCCGATGCATCGCCGGAGGTGCTGATGGCAATCATCGACGCTCCCTATAGTCATAATCTCGCGTGTGGCTTGAGGGAGCTCCTTGTTGGAAGGAACGCGATGGAGCATGAAGCCATCCGCGATATCCTCTACCGACGTACGATGTATTTTGGGCGACGGGCGGTTGGCTTTGCCGCGATCGCGGGCGTTGACATGGCTCTCTGGGATCTCAAGGGCAAGTACTTGTCGGAGCCTATCCACCGCCTCTTGGGTGGCCAGCGCCACAAGACTATTCCTGCCTACGCATCCATTCTATTTGGCCACGACGGAGAGAAGACGGCGGAAATTGCCCGCCGCTGGCGGGCGGCAGGCTATCGTGCCATCAAATTCGGTTGGGAGCCGATGGGACAAAGCGAAGCACTCGACTTGGAACTCGTCGCCGCAGCCCGCAAGGGGTTTGGCGATGATGGCATGGTGCTGATCGACGCGGGCTGTGTCTGGGACGCTCGCACTGCGTTGCAGCGGGCGCTTCGTTTTCAGGATCACAATATCGGTTGGCTAGAGGAGCCTCTCTCGCAGGACGATATTGACGGTTACGTCTGGCTGAGGGATCGCTCTCCTATTCCAATTGCCGCTGGTGAAGGCGAGTGCGGCCGGGCGGCCTTTCGCCCTTGGATCGAGCGCCACGCATTGGACATCTATCAGGTAGATCTGGCGCGGAATGGATTTACCGATTCCTTATATATCCGGCAAAGGGTGGAGGAGATCGGCGCGCGACTCTGCAACCACTGCTACAAAAGTCCGATCAGTGTCGCCGCCTGCCTACATTGGCTATGCACGCATGAACAGGCGTTCCTGTTCGAGGACTGCGTAGAGGATTCTCCTTTGCGGCACGAACTGACGTTGGAACCCATGCACGCTGTGAACGGCATGATCGCGGTGCCCAACGGCCCGGGGCTGGGGATTACCTTGAATGAGGATTTTGTTCAGCGCCATCTACTGATGGAATCGAATTGATGACGCAAACCCATCCGAACCATGAACGTATTCTGCTTCAAGGACCAGCGGGTCATCATCAGTGGCGGTGGAACTGGCATTGGTCGTTCACTCGCCATCGCCTTCGCGGAGGCAGGGGCTAGGGTTCGAATCATCGGACGAACTAAGACCACTTTGGCGGAAGTGGCCGGCCGCTACCCTCAACAAATCGAATATGTCTGTTGCGATGTTCGCGATGGGCCACGTTGGAAGGAGGTGATTGCAGGTCATGATCCTGATGTATTGATTAATAATGCGGCTGTTTGTCCCCTAACCGACGTATTGGACGACAACGATCCTTCCTGGAAGAGCGTGTTGTCGATTAACTTCGAAGGGACGTTGACGGGGTGCCGGGAAGCGGCCACGAAGATGCGTGCGCGCGGCGGCGGACGAATCGTCAATATCACCTCCGTGCACGGCCATATCTGTGAACGGGGTCACACCGCCTACGGCGTCGCCAAATCAGCGGTCGATCAATTAACGCGATGCCTCGCGGTGGAATTGGCGCCTTATGGTATCCTCGTCAACGCGGTCGCACCGGGGTTTGTCGAAACGCCGATGAGTCGAGCTTCCGGCGTGAATGAACTCAAGACCGATTGGTTTCAAAGCCAGTTCATCGATTCGGGACGCATCCCGTTGCGTCGTCCCGCCCAGCCGGCAGAGATTACGGCCGCTGTCCTGTTTTTCGCCAGCAAGGAAAACACATATATAACAGGCCAAGTCTTGGCGGTCGATGGCGGTATGACGCTTACCCTTTGAGCATTGTCCGCGGTTTGTGATGTCGGCAATACTCAATATGTGCAGATGGCGTGGCGTTCAAATACCTCAAAGGCGATTCACGCGGCGTCTCGGTAATAACAATTAAATATCGTTCGCGATCAACCATCGACTGAATCCCCGACTGAAGCGAAGAGCGACACGATGCAGGAAGGGGTGATGAAGATGTCATCCTTTACTTGCGGTCCCTCGCAAACCCACAACCTCCTCCACCCCTGACTCTCATTGAAACCACTCCAGCCCAGTGAGGAAAGCCGATGGCCTGAACCGGTTCCCCGGATGATTGCTTCGATTCTGAAAACCAAGCTTGCCTCCGCGGGTGTGGTACTCTTGGTCGGTCTGGCTGCGTCAAGGCCAGATGTCCTGGCCCAGGCGCGTGAGTCGAAGGAGGACAAGTTCGCCCAGATCGCCGGCCTCCAGACTGATTCCGCCAACCGCAACCTGATTTCGATCGCCCCCATGCCCTTGACCCGGCGATGGTTGTCGATTGACGCCGCGGGGACGACGGCCGCCTTCCAGCCGGCAGTGCAGATTGCCACGGCCGAACAGCTGCGCGAGGAACTTCAGCGTCAGCGTGAGCGGTACGCCCCTTACCTCCAAGACCTGGCGCCGCAGCTCGACGACCTGCGGATCCGTGTCCCCGTCGAATCGTTCGACTGGCGGGTGGAAACGGAGGACGACCGGCGCGACTTTGCCGGGACGCTGGCCGGCCAGGGGAAGTGGCAGCAGGTGAGAATCCCACACTACGGCCCGCCCATGGGCCGCGCCGTGACCTATTACCGAACTACCTTCGAGGTGACCCCCGCGATGCTCGCCAAGGGGGCGCTCTTCGTGCATTTCAATGGTGTCGACTACAAGGCCCATGTCTTCGTCAACGGCGCGTTTCTCGGCTCGCACGAAGGGTATTTCGCGCCGTTCGAATTCGAGTTCACCACGCATGCCCGGTTGGGCCGGAATACCCTGGTGGTGAAGGTGCTCAATGATTACATCATGCTGGGCAATAGCGCCGACCGCGGGTTCCTTCCCGGGGGCAAGGAGTACGAGGGTGACAAAATCTACGCCTGTGGCGGGCCCGGCTGGGACGAGCCGATGGTCGGCTGGCACGAGTGTCCGCCGGGCATGGGCGTCTATCAAGACGTCACCATCGAAGCCCGCCGCCGGATCCATCTCCACGACGTCTTCGTCCGCCCCCTGGGCGAATCGGGCAAGGCCGAGGCCTGGATTGAAGTCTTCAACTGCGATCCCCAGCCGGCGCCGGTCGCCATTGAAGTGTCGGTCGCCGGCCAGAATTTCCGGGCCGACGTGCTCCGCGGCCAGCGCTACCGCCCACCCGAAGTGGCGATGGGCGGCGTGAACTGCTGGAAGATTCCCCTGACCATTGCGGAGCCGCGACCATGGGAGCCCGACACCCCGTGGCTCTATCAGCTGCAGGTCAGACTCCTGGATGGCAAGGGCAATGTCCTCGACACGATGCGACGCCAGTTTGGCCTCCGCACCTTCCGCATGGAATACGCTGAAGAGCCGAAGGGCCGGATGTTTCTCAACGGCAAGGGCATCAAGCTCCGCGGGGCCAATACGATGGGTGCCTTCCAGCAATGCGTGATACGCAAGGACTGGCAGCAGTTGATCGATGACATCCTGCTGGCCAAGATCACGCACCTGAACTACATCCGGCTGACCCAGACTCCCGTGCAGCCGGAGATCTACGAATACTGCGACCGGCTGGGCCTGATGCTTCAGACCGATCTGCCCCTGTTCGGCAACGTGAAACGCAACCAGTTCTGCGAGGTCGTGCGCCAGGCGGAAGAGATGGAAAAACTCGTGCGGCCCCATCCCTCAAATATCCTGGTTACGTACATCAACGAGCCGTTCCCCGACGCCAGCGGCAATCCGCAGCGCAACCTGACCCGCGAGGAACTGGGCCATCTGTTCAAGGCGGCGGATACGGTCGTGCACATGGCGAACCCCGACCAAGTCATCAAGGCCGTCGATGGCGATTACGATCCGCCGGGGCCGGGGATGCCCGACAATCACTGCTATTGCGGCTGGTACAACGGGCACGGCGTGGACCTAGGAGCGCTGTACAAGGGCTATTGGCAGCGGGTCAAACCGGGCTGGGTCTACGGATGCGGCGAGTTCGGCGCCGAAGGGCTCGACCCCGCCATCCTGATGCACAAGCGCTACCCCAAGGACTGGCTGCCCCAGACTGCGGCGGAGGACCAGCAGTGGACGCCAAGCCGGATTCCCGGTGCGCAGACCGGGGAAATGCACGACAACTTTTTTGAGACCCCGCAGACGCTCGCCGGGTGGGTGCAACGGAGCCAGGCGCATCAAGCCTTGATCATCCGCCTGATGACCGAGGCCTTTCGCCGTGATCCGCGCATGCACAGTTTCGCCGTCCACCTGTTCATCGATGCCTTCCCCAGCGGATGGATGAAGAGCCTCATGGATTGCGAACGTGAGCCCAAGCCCGCCTGGTTCGCCTACCGCGACGCATTGACGCCGCTGGCCGTGAACCTGCGGACGGACCGCCGGGCATTCTTTGCAGGCGAGCCGATCGAACCGGAGTCCTGGATCTGCAACGATCTCCACACGGCCCCGCCCAACGCCACTCTGCACTATCAGCTCGAACAGGCGGGCAAGGTCCTGCAAGCCGGCTCGGCGCCCGCGGCCGTGCCTCTCTTCGACTCCGCCTACCAAGGCACCATCCCGTTCCGGGCGCCGCCGGTGGCGTCGCGCACGACCGTCACCGTGCGGCTGGGGCTTCTTGACGCCGACGGCCGGGTACTGCACGACACCGCGATCGAGGTGGCCGTGTTCCCCCGCGCCCCGGCAGCCATGCACCGCGTCTACGTGATTGGCAGCCCGCGGGGCAAGGCGGCTCAACTGGCCGGCGATCTTGGCGCCAATGCAGTCTTCGAGGGTCCCATCGACGCCCATGATGCCATCCTCATCGACGACTTCCCCGCCTTCGGCAAGGTCGAGACGCAGGTCGCCCAAGCCGTGCGTGCCGGCGCGCAGGCGGTGTTTCTCGAACTCACCGAGGGAAAATATCAGATCGCCCAGACGGAAGTCGTCGTCGGGGGGACCCCGAGGAAGGTCCTCTTTGGGGAAGCATCGACGGGGCTGCACTTCGTGTCCCGGGCCACGGGCCACCGCTTCGTCGAAGGCTTTCAACCCGACGACTTCAAGTTCTGGTATGATGCGCGGGTGGATCATCCGGCGCCGCTGCTGAACATGCCGGGCTTTCGGGCCGCTGGTTGGGAGCCCGTTCTCCTCACCCATCAGGCCCTCGCCGCGGGAAGCAAGGCTGAGGGCAAGGGACAGTGGTGTATTTGTCAGGTGGAATTGGCCGACCGGACGATCGGGAACGCGGTCGCCACCATCTTCGCCCAACGCCTGCTGGGGGCCACCCCGGCTGCTGGCCCACCGGGAACAGACCGGCCGACCGGCCATACCAAGCTGCAAACGCATCCGCCCGCCCGCCGGCGGACGTTGGCGGGGCAATCCGCCCGCGTACCCGACGATGGAGCACCGGAATTTGCTGGAGCAGCAGGAGCCTTGTATGGCCGATGACCGTCATGTCGCCACCCCCGATCTCCCGCAGCAATTGCGGGTTCGGCCGTCCACGCTGGGGATCACCTACTGCGTCCTCTCGGCTGTTTTTTACGCGCTGATGGGCGTTTGCCAGCGGGAGCTGTCGAAGGACTGCGATCCCGTCTGGGTGAACTGTGTGCAGGCCTCGGTTAGCACCGTCGTGTTCGGGGTATATCTGACCCTCCGATCGATTCGCGGCCGGTCGGCCTGGCCCCCCAAGGCCGTAGCGCTGGGGCTGATGGCGCTGGGTGTAGCTACGCAACTGGGTGGGTCTTCCTATCAATGGTCGCTTGGCGTAATCGGCCTGGCCATTGGCAATGCCCTGCAAATGGGCGTCATGCTGGCCGCCGCCGCGCTTCTAGGATGGCTCGTTCTGGGCGAACGCGTCTCTTGGCGCGGCATGACGGCGATCATGCTGATCACCGTGTCGGTTTTGCTCCTGAGTTATGGCGCCGAGGCGGCCAACAAGACCCAGCACCCGACAGGGCCGGGAGAAGCAGTCGCGGAATCAGTTACCGGGAAAGCTGTCGCCGGAGCACGATCTTCAGATGACGCGGAACAGTCAAAGCTTGGCCCGCAAACGGACGGTTCCAATCGAGCGGCACCAGCAGGGATGCTGCGAGTTCTGTTGGGCGTGGGTGCGGCCTGTTTCTCCGGGGTGGCTTTCGCGATTCTGACTGTCGGCATGCGCAAGACCGCCACTGCAAACACGTCGCCCGAAGCCATCGTGTTCTTCATTAATCTGATGGGCATCCTTTTTCTTGGTCCCTGGGCCTTGGCCCGACTGGGATCCGAGGGGATCGCCGCTACCTCCCCGCGCGATTTGACGGTAATGTTGGCCACTGGCGCGTGCAACTTGCTGGCATTCCTGTTGCTGGCCAAGGCGCTGCAGTTGACGACTGTGGTGCGCGTGAATGTGATCAACAACGCGCTGACAACCATCTTGACCGTAGTCGCCGGTGTTGCGATTTTCGCCGAACCCTCCAGCCGAGAACTCGCCATCGGCATCCTGCTCACGCTGGCGGGCATCGTGCTGATCAGTTCCAACGAGGCAGAGGAGGCCGGCCAAGTGTCTTCTGCCGCAACCATCGAAGTGCAGAAATGAATTTCTGGCGGGCGAGAATCTGCAGAGGAGCTATCGGCCTGGATCGCGATCCAGGCGCGCGCCGCAAGCAACTGCCGGGCGGTCAAGGATGAGCATGAAAGATCCGATACGCCTCGTGGGCCCCGACAAAACGACGACCGTTTTCCGTCTGGACAAGCAGCACGTCTGGCTCGACCAGCTGTGCGGCGTGCCGTGCGCCCCGGCGACCGCCGACGCGGCAGGAGCGGAGGGCGGGCTCACTGAATTAGCGACCAGCCTCGGGCGCTTCATGGACGACGACTTGACTGTGACGGGAGCGACGGCAGATGACGGCAAAGCGCGCATGGTGTGGCAAATCGCCGGCGGCGAGCTGGTGTGGGAGAGCACTTGGACGGTCTGTTCGCGCACCGGCGTCGTGAGCCGCAGCGACGTTCTGCACAACGCCAGCGGGCGTCCCGTCACGCTCTTCCGGTGCCAAGCCCGGTTCGTGTTTCCTCCGGCTACCTGGGAGGTCTACGCTCAGCAGAGTCATTGGTGTGGCGAAAACCAGGGTGCATGGCAGCAGCTCCACACCGGCGCCTTCCGTTTCGGCTGCGCGGGCGGACGAACCACGCAGGACGGCACACCGTATGTCGCCTTGCGGGAGGTCGGCGCCGAGACCGGGCTCGCGTTCCATCTGCTCCCCCGCGGCAACTGGGCGATCGAGGTGCGCCGGCGGTCCGTCGTCAACAGCGCGGCTTGCACCGTGCTTGCGCTGGGGATCGCCTCGCAGGATCTGCATTTGGCGTTATCCCCCGGCGAATCGTTCGCGATGCCGGAGATTCTGATCCAAGCCCTCCCGCAAGGCCAGCCGCACTTGGCGGCACCCGCGCTGCATGCGTTTTTCCAGGATCGCTTCGCCGCTTCGGCCCGGCCCGAGCTGTCGGTGGTCTACAACACCTGGTTCGATCAATTCGAGGTACTGGAGCTGCCGCGGTTGCGCCAGCAGTTGCAGGCCGCCAAGCGGCTCGGCTGCGAGATCTTCGTGGTCGACGCCGGCTGGTATGGCCCGGAGGCCGACAACTGGTGGTCCCAGGCCGGCGACTGGCGCGAGCGGCGTACGGCCGCGTTCGGCGGCCACATGAAGACGTTTGCGGACGAGGTCCGCGCGGCCGGGCTCGGCTTCGGGTTATGGATGGAACCGGAGCGATTCGGAGCAAGTGTTCCCATCCGTAAGGAACATCCCGAATGGTTCTTCCCCCGCCATGCCGCCTTCGCCCGCATCGATCTGACCCGCCCGGAGGCCTGCGAGTATCTGAAACGCGAGATCTCCCGGCTCGTCGAGATCTACGAACTGGCCTGGATGAAGATCGACTTCAACTTCGAGCTCGGCCACGACGAGTCGGGCGCCGAGCTGTCGGGCTACTACGCGGCGTGGCACGGGCTGCTGGACGAAATCCGCGCCCGGCATCCGGGCACGGTCTTCGAAGGTTGTGCGTCCGGCGGAATGCGTTTTGACTTGAACACGCTGGCCCACTTCGACGCCCACTTCCTCACCGATACGGTTCACCCGATCGACGTGCTGCGGATCTGGCAGGGGGCCCTGTTGCGGCTCCCGCCGGGCGCGATCATCAAGTGGGCGGTGCTGCGCAGCGCGGGGCGCACCATTCCCATTTACACGAAATCGTTGGCCGATTCGCCCGTCGCCATCGTTGCACCCGGCGGCGCACTCTGGGAACCAGCGGAAACCGTCGACCTCGACTTCGCTGTGACCGTAGCCCTGCCGGGTATCTTCGGACTCAGCGGCGATCTGGCGAGCCTGCCCGACGCAGCGATCGAACGGCTGGCCGGGCACGTGGCGTTCTATAAATGCTGGCGTCGCATGATTCGCGCGTCGGCGGCCCATCTGCTCACGCCTCCAGGCAAAAAAGAGGACCGTCAAGGGTGGGCGGCCATCCAGTTGGCGTATCCCGAAACAGGTGATCACCTGGTGTTTGTCTATCGGCTCGACGACGGGAGTTGCACCAAGACACTCCACCTGCGCGACTTGGACGCAAACGCCACATATCGGGTCGTCCTGCATCCCGAAGTTGGCGGGCCGGCGCAGGAACACTCGGGCGTCTCCCTCATGGACGAAGGACTTCGGGTCGAACTGCCGCAGCGCAACCGGGCCGCGGTGTACGTCGTGACCCGCCGCATCGACTCGGAGGCAACCGCGTCATGACCGCGACCGGCCTTGAGCAACGTTGCGCGCTGCCACACCCTTCAGAGGCAAGCCTCCCAACGAGGCCGGCGGCCTTACCGGCTTCGATGTCGCGCAGAACCTTCCTGAAGGTGGCGGCGTTGGGGTCGCTGGCAACGGCCGGGGGATGCGTACACCGGCCACTTTCCACGGATGCCGGGAATCAGCGGCTGTTCTTCACCTCCGGCGGCGGGACCTGCCTGATCCAGGCTGACGGAACGGGGCTTCGCCCGCTGGAATTGGATGCGCCCCACCAGGCAACATGGCAACCCGCAGGCTTCCTCCCGGACGGGCGCGTGCTGCTGATGAGCATGGAACCACGCCGGGACGGTCCCGGCAGGCCGTTCGAGGAGTATTATCATCAGACACCGACGCATATCTGGGCCTACGACCTCGACCGGAAAACGCTGACTGAACTGGCCACCATGGAACGGTTGGCTCCGTTCTATTCCCCGCAACTGCTGTTGCACAACGGGCGGGTGCTGATGCAGGTCATCCGCACCAAGCCGGGCCAGATCTTCAACATGAATCTCGACGGCACGGACGCGCGCGAGTTCACCGGTTCTGCCGAAGGCTTACCCTATGGTTTCGACCTCAGTCCCGATGGGACACGGGTGGCTTTTCATCTGAGCAGTCCGGAGGGCTACCAGATCTGGACCAGCGATATTCTGGGCGCGAACCGCGTCCGCGTGGCGGCGCATCGCGACCACCTCTATTTCGGCCCGAGATGGTCGCCGGATGGCCAGTGGCTGGCTTATCAGGATTGCCATTTCAAGACCGATCCCGGCCATGACTGGTCGGACGTCTGCCTCGGCCGGCCAGACGGCTCCGAGCATCGCGTACTCACCGAGGGGCAGGCCATGTGGTTCGGAGCGACGTATGGCCATCCCGGGAACCGGGGCGGCGGCTCCAATCTGGCCGGGTGGACGCGGGACGGACAGATTCTCTTCCCGCGGAGGCTGCCTGGATCAAAAGTCGCCTGGGAGTTCCAACCGGAGCGGCCCGACACCGACCATTTCAACCGGGGATACAAACCTGAACTGGCCAAAGGCGGCACGGAAATCTGCCGTCTCAATCCGGAGACCGGCGTGATGATGATCCTCACTGCGAGCGTTCCGCCGGTGTGGGACTTCCGCTGCTGTGAGTCTCCCAACGGCAACCTGATCGCCTTCTGCCGCGCCGAGACCGGCGGCGTGCCCGGTCTCTGGGTGATGAACGCGGAGGGAACCCGTGCCCGTTTACTGACCCAGGGTTTAGCTGAACAGGGCGCGGATTATCCCCGCTGGTTGCCTGATTAAGCGTAAACCATACCAACCCGGAACCTCATTGATCCGATTTTCACCAGTACCAATAGCCATCGCGCCTAGCGCCATCTTCTTCCGCATCTCAGAATGCCGATCCTAAGGCCTTTCGCAGCAATTTCGGTCGGCGTACCTTTGACACTCTTCACTCAACAATAGGCATCCTCGATGAATATCGCGAAAATGGCTTTAGCGCTGGCGGTTGTGCTGTGTTCTTTGGTCGCAGCATCTGCGGATACAGTGAAAAAACACTACGTCGCGCCAACACCGCCAATGGGCTGGAATTCCTGGAACCGATTCGGCGAGAATGTAAGCGAGCGACTCATCATGGAAACGGCTGACGCCATGGCCTCCAATGGGATGAAGGATGCAGGGTATCAATATGTGGTCATTGATGACGGGTGGCAATTGGGGATGACCCCCGCGAGGGGGTGGGAGTGGCAGGGAACCGCGTTCAAGGCCGGACGCGATACGAACAACGTATTGATGGTTGATCCCGTGAAATTTCCCAACGGGATGAAATACGTCGCGGATTACGTCCATTCCAAAGGTCTGAGATTTGGCATCTATACGGCCCCAGGCAGACGCACCTGCGCCGGACACACGGGCAGCCTGGGATATGAAGAGATCGACTTGAGGACGTTTGCAGCGTGGGGGGTAGATTACATTAAGCTCGACAGCTGCGGAGCTGAGGAATCGCCCCATGTGATCCTCTCGAGATGGCGGGCGATCATCGATATGCTCAACCGTCCTATGGTTCTCAGCGTCAATCTCGGTGTGTCCGACATCAACCCCCGACTTGCCGACATGTGGCGCACCACGACGGACATCATGCCGATCTGGAGTTACCGCCTGGAAGACTTTCGCCTGATGGCTTCTATTTCGGACATCATAAATCTCCAAGCGGGCTTGGAATACCTTAATGGACCCGGCGGCTGGAACGATCCCGACATGCTGCAAGTTGGAAACGGCAATCTGACCGATGATGAGAATCGCGCGCACATCAGCATGTGGGCCATTTTCGGAAGTCCTTTGATGGCCGGCACCGACCTACGGAACCTCCCCGAAAACATCAGGCAGATATTCACCCAAAACGAGATTATCGCGATCGACCAAGATGCCGCGGGCAGGATGGGCCGCAAAGTACAAGAGGACCAACCCGGTCTGCAGGTCTGGGCAAAACCGCTCGCCCAGTATGGTGCCGTTGCCGTGGCGCTGCTCAATAAAACGGATACGGCTGCGGATATCCGCCTCAACCTGCGCGACATTGGTGTCTGCGGCGAAGCCTATGTGCGCGATGTCTGGCAGCGCCAAGACCGAGGGCTCTTTAAGGACTCCTTCACCGCCAAGGTTCCGCCACACGGCGTGTCCGTGCTCAAAATCAATACCTTCGAACATCTTGGTCAGTTTGCACCCATTCCCATCATTCCCGCCGAGGGTGTCGTCATGGAAGCTGAAAGCCTCGAATATTACTTTGGCGGCGGTGCGATCGCCGCGGAATTCAGAGGGTTCACGGGCACCGGTTATGTTCGCGGCCGAAACCACGAGTGGCGACCGTTGGAACTTATCTGGGTCACTCCCTTTGCCGCACCGGGTTTGTACAAACTGGAGATCCGTTATGCCAACGGAACGGGCACAACGCTGAAATATACTCTATCCAGTCTATCCGGATTGGAGAGCACCATTGACCTGCCCTCCACTAAAAATTGGAGCGACTGGCAGACAGTTTTCATCGAAGAACGGCTCAACGAGGGCGTGAACCATATTATGCTGATTGCGACCAACGCACGGAAGATGAATGACGTGGCGATCGATAGCCTTAAGCTGACACCTGTCGGTGGGCAACAGACGATATTTCACCGACAGGAGCCAAATCATGACCAGCCGTGAGCGCGTTTCTAGCGCGCGTTGGCGTATGATCATCCGGGTCGTGAGCCGCGCCAACTCTGGATGCTGCACATCGCGTATCTCGAGCGCGGGCGTCCCGCGCTGGATGCACTCGTCCAAGCATACCCCGATGATTTTCACAGCCCTTCCGACAGCGCACTCGTCAAGTTGACCGAAGGCGGTTCGTATACGGCGACCTCCTGCCCTCGAGTCCCGGGGCCGGTCACATTGCAGGTCGTGGAGGCTCCGGAATGAGACGGTTACGCGGACTGCGGAGCGGGATTGCCTTGCACGGGAAAACCTGCACAGGTTCGTGCCCAATCATGGGCAAGGCGGCTGCGAAAATTCCCCTGTTGCTGGAAGAGAAGAACTTCAAGTCATGCCCGCTGCCGGACATCGGGCATAACTTCCCGGCGGGCTATCCCGCCATCTACGGCCTGTGCATCGTCGCGGACGGCCGGGAGACGGTCATCTTCATCAGTTGTTGCGAGGACCTGCTGCCGACCGTGGGCGAGGTTCTCCGCCGGCCGGCGGTCGCCGCCTTGAAACCCACGCACCTCGCGGCCCGCTACCATCCGGCCGCCACGACCGACCAGTGGGCGGCCCGCGCCACGGAAACGGTGCGCTACCGCACGAAATACCAGCCGCTGGTGCGGGACCGGGACTGATCCGGTGCCGGACTTGGATGACGGGCGGACGATGAACAATCCCCTGCGGGACCAGGGCGGCCCCAAGCCGCGCGTGCGACGGCAGATGCTCTGGCCGGTGGTGCTGACGGCGATCGTCACCTGGGAGTCGGTGAGTGCGGTTCCGGGCGTGGGCCCGGCGTGGCTGTCGCTCGACAAGCTCGCGCATTTCGGCGTCTTCGGACTGCTGGCCACCGCCATCGTCCGCCTCGACGAGGTGAAGCGCTGGCCGTGGTTCGGCGCCGGGTGGGCGATCATGCTCGTATCGGTCTACGGTGCAGGCACCGAGTTCCTGCAGAGCCTGACTCCGTATCGCTCGATGGAGTTCGACGACTGGGTGGCGGACACGCTGGGCGCGGCGGTGGCGGTCATCCTCTACCTGCGCTGGACGGGGTACCGGCGGCTGCTGGAGCAGCCGGTGCGCCGCCGGCGACCGGGCGGGTATCGATCAGGACCAGGGAAGCCTCAAGCTTGGAGCGGCGACGCCCTCGTCGCCGACGAGAATTCCTCACGCCCACGCGACGGGGGCGTCGCGTCCCCAACTGGACCCGACCTGTGAATCGTAGAGGCGCAGGCTTGCTGCGCCTACTTCCGAGGGCGCGACCGGCCTTCGCGCAAGGCTACGGCATGGCAGGCAAGATCGCGCCCCTACAAGGGGCCCCGGAGTGGCGATTGATCATTGACGGACAAAGATCGCCACTCCTCCGGCGTAAAAGGTCACCGATCGATCCA
>JAQTYQ010000016.1 GCA_028688225.1 Opitutaceae bacterium
AACCCGATTCCCAAGGGGAGAACCAGTTGACGTCCACGAGCTGCCGTTCGCGCAGCGGCATGCGCGCCTGCACCTGGCCGTCGGGGCGCACAAAGTCGAGATGGTCGCCGGCGGACTTGATGCTCCCCGCCGACAGGCCCCAGTACAGCCGCGCGAGCTCAAGGGCCACGTGGTAATACTCCCGCGTGCTGGTCGGCGCCCAAACCGGCACGGTGCGCGTCCCGGCATTCAGGGTGTCGATGAGGCCGACGCTTGGCGGCGTCCACGGCGGCCGGCCGGGGATCGCGAGTTCGGTGGATTCCGGTGGCTCGATCTCGGCGACCTGGCGCGGGTCGTGGGCCACGAGCGGCAATTCACGATGGCGGATCCGGCCCTCCGCGGCCCGATACTCCGTCGCCGAAAACGACGCGCCCAGCACCACGGGCGGTCCCTTGAACAGGAAACGGGCGAACTCCAGGTCCCCCTCCGCCAGGCGCTTCCGGTCGGCGGACTCAGCCTCGCCGTTGGGGGAAAAAACGAAATCGAATCCCACCGCCCGCACCTGGGCCACGTTGATGAGCGTGTCGGCGACCCGCGAAAAGTAATGCCGGCTCCACGGCCAGTTGCCGATGTCGTCGATGCTGCGCGAATCGACGTCGACGTAGACCACCTTGATCGGGGCGACGATCTCGCCGCGGTACCGGAACCGCCAATCCACCGTCCGGTTTTCCAGAAACTGCAGCCAGCCGTAATGGCTGGCCACGCACCAGAGCGCGGGAATCGGCAGGAGAAACAGCAACCGCCAGTCAAGGGTGGTCTTGGGTTTCGCCACGATCGCGCAGGCTAACCGTCACCGCTGCAAACGGAAGCAGATTCCCGCGCCCCGCCCCGCGCTTTCCGGCAAAAAACAAACGCCCGGATCTCTAGCAGAATCCGGGCGCGCGCCAATGGAACGGGCTTGATCAGCCGGTCTGGCCATCTCCGCTTGTCGTCCGCGGCGGCGGGGGAGGAGGCGGCGGGGGTGGCGGAGGCTCTTCCGGAGGAGGCGGAGGCTCCTCTGGCGGTGGAGGCTCTTCGGGCGGCGGAGGCTCTTCCGGAGGAGGGGTGGTAAAAACGGTGGTCTCCACGGATTCCACGGCGATCGTGACCTGCTGCTCGATCACCTGCGCGGCTTCCGGCGAAATATCCTGGGACGTCACCTGCACATTCTCGATGGCTCCGGTCTGGTCGTTGATCGTGACCTCGACCACCACCTCCTGGCTGGCTTCAACCGGAACAGGCGTGCCCGTGGTGCCTTGAAAGATCACCGTGCCGCTGCCGGTGCTCAGGGTGAAAAATGCCTGCCCGGTTCCGGTCGGGCGATAGATCAAGCGGAACGTCGTGCCGCGGATGCCGGCTGCGCCCACGGGCGTCTGCACGAGGAAACTTGATTCGCCCTTCAGTTTCTTCACATTGCCGACGAGTTCGCCGTAGGTGAGGTTGAGCTTGGTGTGCGAGGTGCTGGGCTCCTCCTTCAGTTCGCCGACCTTGATCTCCCCTCCAAAGGGGTCCTGCAAAAACTCATCGATGGCCAGCCGGGAGTCCTGCCCGAGATTGATGGTCGAGCCGTTTGAGAACACGAGCACGACACTCGCATCCTTGGTCGTCGTCACCACGTCGCCCTGGGCCAGCGCATCATTGTTTTGCAGAGCGGCCGCCGTCTGGTCCGCCCGGGTGACGGTCACCTGTCCGACCACGCGCGCGGCCCGGATCTGACCGGAGGAAGCTTGGGTTTGCTGCCCGTAGGCGCCCTGCTGCGTCAGGCACAGGGCCATCACGCCCAGCACAACCACTGCGAAGAGCCGTGCTTTCATAACATTTTGGGAGGAGGAAGTACGCTGCGGATCAGCGGCGATCGCTGTCCAACCGTTTTTGCAACGCTATGGCTGGCTCGTTCCACGGGTCAAGTGCTAAGCAGGTCGCCAGCGCGGAACGCGCGCTTTCCAAATCGCGCAGACTGAGATGGTAAGCGTAATAGTACCAAAAATCCGCCCGCCGCGGCGCCAGGGCGAGCACCCGGGTGAAATCCGCCCAGGCATCGCGCCAGCGGCCTTGCAGGTCGAAAGCCAGGCCCCGTCGCAGCCAGAATTCCGCGACCGCCGGAGATAATGCCAGCGCATGGTCGGCCGCCGCCTCGGCCTCGCGCCCGAGTTCAAGCCTTTCCCCGGGTTCGTCGCCGGCCCGGCGGATCATGGTTTCCGCCAGATCAGCCCAAGTCTGCCCGTTGGCCGGATCGATGCGGACGGCCTGCGCCAGCCGGGCGTGCGCCTGCCCCAACTGCACCCGCGCTTCCGCGGCGCCCGGAGGGTGCGCGGTCAATTGATCCATGGCCTGCCGCGCCTGATAGCGCAGCGCCTCGGCACGATAGAGCGGCAGCCAGTTGCGCACGAGCAACCCGGTCAGAAAAACCGCCGCGGCCACCGGCCCGATCCAGGCGAGTCGCCATCCCCGCCGGCCGGGATCCGATCCGCCCGTCGCGGCTGGTGAAAGCACCAGGGCCGCGATGACCGCCGCCGTCTGTGCCAGGGCGGGTATTTTCAGATTGAAATCCACGAACAGCTGGAGCGCGAAAGCCAGCAGCCCGATGGCCAGACCGGCGCGCAGGGCCTGCCAGCGCCCTATTTTCCCCGCCCGGCCGAATGCGGCGGCGGTATCAGCGCGCAACTGTGTCCGGCCCCGCCAAAGCAACGCCGCCGCCACCCCAAACGACAGCAAAAAGCCCGCCACCCCATAGTCGCTCAGCATATTGAGATAGTCGTTGTGCGCCCATTGGGGCTCGTCCCAGAAGCGCGCGGGGCGGTGGCGCTCAAACAGGACGTTGTAGGAACCGGCGCCCGTCCCCGTGAGCGGGCTGCCCCGGAAAAGCTCCCAGCCCGCCCGCCACATCACGACCCTGGTGACTTCAACCCGTTCGCGCAGCAGGTGTCCGATGCGTTCTCCCGCCTCGGGCACGCTCCAATAGATCACGGACGACATGGACAACAGGATTGCCGCCACTCCCAGGCTCCAAAGCCACCGGCGGACCGGGCCGCGTAAAGCGATGAGGGGCCAGGCGGCCAGGGACACACCCAGGGCAAGCCAGGCTCCCCGACTCACCGTCATCAGCACGCCGCAGGCAAAAACCGCCGCCAGATATCCGCCGAACGTGCGTTGCAGCGCACCGGCGCCGCGCTGGAAAGCCAGGGCCAGCAGCGCAGGCAGCAGCAGGTTGAGCAGCGCGGCCAGGCTGTTGGGAATGCCGAACGGGCCGCCCGACCGGCCGAGGAACGGCGTGGTCTGCCGCCGGCCCAGCATCAGCCAGCCCGGATCGCCCAGACGCTGGTAGGCCGCCATCAGCACGGCGACAACGCCGAGCGCCGTGATCCCCCAGAACAACGTCTCTCGTGTCCGGACCCCGCGCACACCGTGCAGCACCACCCAGAAGACCATCGCCATCTGCATCCATCCCAGCCAGTCCCTCCAGCCCAGCCAGGGCACCGGCGTCATCCAGGCGGCGTTCACCGCCGCGTAGGCCAGAAAAGGCAGGGTCGCCAACGCCGCCACGTGCGGCCGGATGCCGCGGCGCCGCCACGCCGCCAGCGCCAGCCAGACGATGAACGTCGCGACGTTAAGGATGACGGTGACCAGCATCGTCTCGGGGCGGTAACCGCCCAGGCACAGCGTGGTCCACCAGAGGCTGGCCAGCACCAGCACCACCAGCAGCCATTCGCCGCCATCCGTCCCCTCTCCGCTGCCTTCCTGCCGGCCGGGCGCGCTCCCGTCCACCCCCTGCTCCAAGCCGCCGGTGCCTGCTGGCCATTTATGAACAAAATTCATTCCGATGGGGTGCTTGGCATTTGACGTGCTACTTCTCGTGCATTCCAGCCGGCGGTCCCATTTGCTTTTGACCGCGCAGCGGAACTCTCACAAACCTCAAACTTGCTTCTCGCCCAACCAACAGAAAAAGGACGCACCGACATGACACCGAAGGAAGTAATCAAACTCGCCAAGGACAAAGAAGTCAAAATCGTCGACTTCAAGCTCTGCGACATTCACGGCTCCTGGCAGCATTTTGCTGTGCCCGTGAACGAGCTGACGGAAAAAGTGTTCGAGGAGGGTCTTGGTTTCGACGGTTCCTCGATCCGGGGCTGGAGGGTCATCAACGCATCGGACATGCTGGTGATTCCGGACGGCGCCACCGCCTTCATTGATCCGTTCGCGGCGAACACCACCCTCAGCCTCTCCTGCAACGTCATCGATCCGCTGACGCGCGAGCTCTATGACCGCGATCCCCGCGGCATCGCCCAGAAGGCCGAGGCGTTTCTGAAAAGCACCGGCATCGCCGACACCGCCTTCTTCGGGCCCGAGGCGGAATTCTTCATCTTCGACAGCGTCCGCTACGACACGACTTCCAACAGCTCCTACTACCACCTCGATTCCATCGAAGGCATCTGGAACCGCGGCAAGGAGAAGGAGGCGGACGGCTCCGCCAACCTCGGCTACAAGATCCGCCACAAGGAGGGTTACTTCCCGGTCGCCCCGGCCGACCAGTTGATCGACATCCGCAACGAGATGATCCTCACGATGCAGGCGCTCGGCATTGCGATCGAGCGCGAGCACCACGAGGTCGCCACCGCGGGCCAGGCCGAGATCGACATCGTCTTCGACACCCTCCTGCGGACCTCGGACAAGATGTGCCTCTACAAGTACGTGTGCAGGAACGTGGCCCACAAGCACGGCAAGACCGTGACGTTCATGCCCAAGCCCCTCTTCGGCGACAACGGCTCCGGCATGCATACCCACCAGTCGCTGTGGAAGGACGGCAAGCCCCTCTTTGCCGGCAACGGTTACGCGGGCTTGAGCGAGCTGGCGCTTTACTACATCGGCGGCCTGCTCAAGCACGCGCCGGCCCTGTGCGCCATCTGCAACCCGACGAACAATTCCTACAAACGCCTGGTCCCCGGCTTCGAGGCTCCGGTCAACCTCGCCTACTCCGCGCGCAACCGCTCGGCGTCGATCCGCATCCCGACCTACAGCCCGAGCCCGAAGGCCAAGCGCGCCGAGTACCGCACGCCTGATCCGGCGGCCAATCCCTACCTCGCCAACGCCGCCATGCTCATGGCCGGCCTCGACGGCGTCCTCCACAAGATCAAGCCCGGCGAGCCGCTCGACAAGAACCTCTACGATCTCCCGCCCGATGAGCTCGCCAAGGTTCCGCATGTGCCGGATTCGCTCAAGGGCGCGCTGGAGGCGCTGGAGAAGGACCACGCCTTTCTGCTCAAGGGCGACGTGTTCTCGAAGGACTTCCTCGATAATTACATCGAGATGAAGAAGGCCGAGTACGACGCCGTACGCCTGCGGCCGCATCCCTACGAGTTCCACCTCTATTACGACGTCTGATCGAAGCACCCATGGAAGGCGCGGGCCCGGCCCGCCATTCTTTCCCGACCGGCTGCCGCAAGGCAGCCGGTTTTGTTTTCCCGTGGCTGGGACCAAGCCGCCGTCCGGGCAACAGTGACCATCATTGCTGAAACCAGATTCCCCGGTTCGCGCCCGTGTTTCCCAAAAACCTTTTCCGAACGCCGTGGACTGCACGGATTGCCTTTGCATGAATCCTCATTGTCGTTTTGTCTGTCCGTGCGACCGACTATGAACACCGATCTTGCGGCGCAAAGGGCTCTGGACCGGCTGGCCAAGGCCGGCTTCGAGAAGCTGTCCGCACAGGATAAGATCCTGGCAACCGTCTGGACCTTCGAGGCTGGGGTCGCCAACCACGGATTCGCCCAATACTTTTCCAGCTCCGCCGGTGACATGGCTTTTTATGCGCCGGCCGCCTTCAAGGCCATCGGAGCCGTGGACATGGCGGGAATCGCCGCCAAGGCCAACGAGGCCTTCGGCCCCGGCGGACCGCCGAAGGATCGGAAGACGCGCCGCGAGCTGGTGCGCGCCTTCGACGACGAAACCAGAAAGCGATTCACCGCGCTGGAAACCAGCTATTACGAGTCGAAGGAAGACGCGGACGACCTGCTCGAGTCCTATATCAACAAGCAGTGATGCGGTGTGAGCTTCCCGCTGCGCCGTCCACCGCTGGCGGGAAGGATCAGCTTTGCTCCCGCGGTTTTTGTCCCGCTACTCCGCAAGATCCCGACGATGCGTCTCACCGATCCTCCGGATCAGCGGAGCGGAAACGCCGGCGGTCTTGGCGTATTCCGGCCATCGGCTGACTGCGGCTCCAACTTCGTCCACGATCGCCGGTCCGTCTTTGATCCCAAATTGTCGCGCCACCACCAGCAGGTCCTCCCGGACAAAGCCGTCCTGCTTGCCGTTGACCCGCAACTGATGACGGCTGGTCCAGACTCCCTCCGAGTTGTAGGCCCAGATGAGGTCAAAGGCCGGCGCCAGCCGCCACCGGCCGGTTGGATCCATCAGGAACGCGATGTTGCGGGTATGATCATCCTGATTCCGGGCGATCAGGTTGAAGGCCATGCGCCGGAACATTGTGCGCAGGGCATCATATCCCAGCCCCAGTTGCTGGATGGTCGTGAGCGCTTGTTCGTAGCCATGGGCACCCGGCAGGTTGAAATCGTAATGTCCCAAGGCGCACAACGACTGCATATGGATTTTGCCGCCCTGGCCGGCCCGGTCAAATCGCCGCGTCATGAAGTGTGCGCGCCCCCCCTCCTCGAGCAACCGGCACTCCGCCATTTCGATGCCCGCCGCGACCGCCATGTGGTGGTAGGCGTATTCGATGCGCCCAAAGCCCTGGGGATCGCCCAGCTCCTTGTCCTGAACGCCGTCGAATTTCAGAATCCAGGATTCAAATCCCTCCGGTGCCGCCACCTGCCCCGAGCGTACTTCCTGCGTCCGTGGGTTCCAGGCAATCACCGCTTTGGCCCGCGCCCCTCCCGCCGACGTGCCGACCCGGATGATGGTGCCCAGGGCCTGGCCCTCGTGGCTCTGCAGGTTCACGGCGAGATGGGAACGCTCGGCGAGTATGTCCCGGGCCAGGGCCGCCAGTTCCGCCACTTCCAAAGGGGCCGACTGCCGCGGCTCACGCGTCAAGGCCGGCTTGAATTCCAGCGCGCCCATGCCGCGCGACCCGATGTAGCAGAGCCGCTCCACCGGAGTGAAGTTGCTCACCGCCCGTCCCTGCTGCTGCAGCCACAGGTCAATCAGCCGGTTGCCGAAACGATCCGGCAGGGAATCGGCCAGCAGTCCCGGCAGTCCGCGAAAGGTTTCCCGGTTCAACGCCGGAAAGGAGAAAATCCCGCGGCGCGGAGGCATCATCAGCGGAGCAATGTCCAGACCACTGCGGATAAAGGCGTCGGTATACTCGAAGCTCGCGACCTGCTGATCGTCATTCCAGGCAACGGCGCCGACCTCCCGCCCCCACAGTTGGACGGTGGCCACGGTGACCCGATGCAGGCGACGCGGCATGGACTATCGTCTTTCTCCCGGCGTCCGCTCCCGGCCTCCGGATGCCCTTTGCCGCCGCCGGCCGGCCAGGCGGGCGAGCTGCACCGGGCTGATGCCCGGATCGGGCAGCAGGGAATCGAGCTGGTCCAGCCGGCCAAGCGCGCGCAGGATCCGGAGCAGACTTTCCAGCGTGCAGCCGCGCCCGGCCTCCAATTGCTGGACCACTTTGCGCGCGACCCCGGCGCGCTGCACCAAAGCGGTTTGCGTGATGTTCTGGTTCAGTCGTTCCCTTTGGATCCGGCCGCCCAATTCAGCCAGAATGGCTTTGTCTGACATCGCCGTGAAGTTCATGGGTGCAGCTCGATCTTGGTTTCTGACGATGACGAAAGTAGGCTTTCACCGTTTGATTGTCAATTAATATTATGCATCTAAAAAGATGCCGAATATCTATTTATATCGATTTAAGCATCTTTAATGATGCCTTGAATAATCTTACTTAAGCCCACCCCTACCAAGGAATCCAGCTGGGCGATGCTCAGCGGGAGACATCGTTCAGCAGGTCACCCAGGGTGGCATAGCGGTCGAGCAGCTTGCGCGCGGCGACGCAGCGGGCAGACGGAACCAGCCCGGTGTTCTCGGCGAGGAAGATCAGGTAGCCGGCCACGCCGCGCGCATAGTTGAGCCGGGCCTCGGGACTGATGGCATAAAACCGCGCCCGCTGGGCATAGCCGGCCGGCGAGTGATCGCCGAGCGCGGCCTTTTCCGGCCGGCCGCCGGCTGCCAGCACGTAGAGGAAGTTGTATTCGAAAAAAAACATGTGGTCCGGGCCCGGCGGCAGCGCCTCCAGCGCTGCGCGGCAGGCGGCGGACGAGGCGAACACGTCGGTGTTCCGCCCGGCCTTGGTGAGCGCGTCGGCCACAAAGGTGCGCGCCATCTTCTGCTCGGTGGCATCGGCGCTGAACGCGCCGGCCAGCGCCAAGTCGAGCGTGAAGCGATACCAGTCGCGCCACAGCGCCTGATCGACGGCATTTTGGGAGCGGAAGAGCGCCACGCCCATCTCGTAGGTGTAGCGGCCGCTGGTCTTGATCTCGAGGCGGCTGCCGGTCACCTCCCCCATGACGCGGTAGTTCTCCGCCGATTTGCCCGAGCCCGAGTGGAAGCCGATGCTGGCGCCGAATTGTTTGGCCACGGCCCACTGTTTCGCGACCAGCGTCCGCAGCCCGGCGTTGTCGGGATAGGGCGTGTTTTTCTGGAAACCGAAGGCCGGGGCGATGAAATTGACCGGCATGCCGAGCAGCTCGCACAGCGCGAGCATGACGGCCGTCGTCTCCGGCGTGGTCAGGCCGGGCAGTTCGTCGATGGACAGTTCGCGCAGGTAGCGGCGCCCGGTCTCGGTGGAGAAGGCCCGCGCCCGCGCGGCGGCGTATTTCTCGTCGCGCTGCTTCATCTTCCGCACGGCCGGCCACACGGCGCACAGCAGCGCGGTCAAGGCGGTGTCCTCCAGCGCCAGGCCGGCGGCCGCCACGCGGGTCCGCAGCCGTACCACGAGCGCGGGATCGAGGTCCGCCGGCTGCGCCGGCCGGTTGAGCGCCAGCTCGGGGGAAAGGTCGAAGGTGATGTAGCTGGCCAGCAGGCAGCCGCGCACCAGCGCGTCTTCGCGGGCGTCGAACTTGCCGCCGATGGGCTGGTGGTCGGCGTTGAAGCTCCAGGCGAGGCGGCGGTGGTGAAAGCCGGTCTTGAGCTTCGAGAGCACGCAGCCGTGGCTCATGCCCTCCACACTCTGGCCCTGGTGGCCTTCCGGCACACTGGTGCCGATGAACGGGAACGGCACCGTGTCGAGCCGGCCGCCGAGCATGGCGTCGACATCGTAGACCAGCTCGCGCGGGATGCTGTTCTGGTTGGCGGTGACGCCGAGTTCGAGCGCGCTCATGGCCCACTCGACCGCCGGCCAGTGCAGCGTGGTGAAGCGCGCGCCAACCCCGAGGGTGCCGCGGCCGAGGGAGCCGCCGGCCGTCGGGAAGATCGTCGACTCCGGATCGTGCTCCTGCACGAGGTTCTTCAGGCGCAGCAGGTTTTCCCACGTGGCGGGATATGCCGCGGCCCCCCCGCCGAGAGTGACCCCGTCCGCCAGCGCGCCGGCCACACTGCCGGCCGGCTGAGCATCGAGACGCCAGGCGCAGTCGCCGGTCTCCTCGTCCTCCAGGAGCGTCCAGGTGCCGGCCGCGGTGGCAAACCGGCTCTTGACCCAGCGCTGCAGCCCGGTGCCGGCGCGCAGCTTCGCGGCCAGGGCCGGCCAGTCGAGGCAGAAATCGGGGCTGATGCACGGATTCCGGGAGACGCGGAGGTCGTGCTCGAGCAGAAAGCGGTTGATCGGTCTGGAAGTCATGACGTGGAAATTGTCCGGAGGCCGCGCGCGGCGGTCAGCCGCCGGGGCGACCGGGAAGGGGGCGTTCGCATCAGGCGGCGGGCAGTTGGATCTGCTCGAACTTTGGCGCGAGCAGGTGGTGGATTGCGAACGTGCCGAGGTAGGCGAAGGCGCAGATGGAAAAGAGCACGGCGTAGCCGCCGGTTACGTTGCCCGAGGCCTTGAACACGTCAAGCAACCGGCCCGAGACGACGGGGAAAATCATGCCCCCCATCGCCCCGGCCATGCCACCGATGCCGATGACCGAGGCCACCGCGCGCTGCGGAAACATGTCGGAAACCGTGGTGAACAAGTTGGCCGACCACGCCTGATGCGCCGCGCCGGCCAGACCGATGAGCAGCACGGCCACCCAGTCGCCGGCGGCGGTCACGGCGAAAATCGGGAGCACGCACAGCGCAAAGCAGAACATGCCGGTCTTGCGCGCCCGGGTGACCGTCCAACCGCGCTTGGCAAGATGGCCGGTCACCCAGCCTCCGGCGATGCTGAGCGCGGTCACGATGGCGTAGATGGTCACGAGGTGGATCCAGCTCTTCTGGATGTTGAGTCCGCGCGTCTGCTTGAAATAGTCCGGCAGCCAGATCAGGAAAAACCACCAGACGGGGTCGGTGAGGAATTTGGCGAGCACAAACGACCACGTCTGCCGGTAACCCAGCAGGCTCCACCAGGAGATTTTTTCGCCATCGCGGCTCCGATCCCCGGCGTCGCTGCGGATATGCGCCAGTTCCGCGGCGGTGAGACGCTGGATTTTCTCCGGCACGTTGTAATACGGGATCCAGAGGAAAAGCCAGAGGAAGCCGGCGAGGCCCGCGGCAATGAAGGCGGAGTGCCAGCCCCACGTCAGGGCCAGCCAGGGGACGATGGCCGGCGCGAGGATGGCGCCGACGTTGGCGCCGGAATTGAAGATGCTGGTGGCCAGCGCCCGCTCCTTCCGGGGGAACCAGAGCGCCACGGCCTTGATCGCGGAGGGAAAGTTGCCGCCTTCGCCGAGGCCGAGGGCAATGCGGGCGGCGAGGAAACCGCCCACGCTCGAGACCAGGGCATGACCGAGCGCGGCCGCGCTCCAGACCGCGATCGAAACCGCGTAGCCGATCTTGGTGCCGTAGCGGTCGATGAACCAGCCGAAGACCAGCAGACTGACGCCATAAGCACCCTGAAAGGCCGAGTTGATCAGGCCGAACTCCTCGTTCGTCCACTGCATCTGGTCGTCCAGGATGGGCTTGAGCAGCGAAAGGATCTGCCGGTCGACGTAATTGATGGTCGTGGCCAGAAACAACAGGGCGCAGATCACCCAGCGGTAGCGGCCGGCCAGCGAGGCAGGGGCGGGATCAGTGGTCATGAAGGTGCGGAGCATGGGTGGCGGCGGCGCGCGCTTCAATCGTTTCGTTGAAAATCCTGCGCCAGGCTTGCAGCGGGCGATCGGGGCAGCGGCGGGAACGTGCGGGCCGCACGGCTCCTGTTCCCGGGCGGGAAAAAACGCACGGCGCCGGGAATCATCCCGGCGCCGGCACAGAATTGAATCTCCATTTCACGCCGGGGGCATGCCTGGGCCGCCGGTGTAGGGGCGCAGCAAACCTGCGCCCCTACAATCCTCAGGAGGTTTTCGGATAGCTTCTAGAACGAGAGCGTGTTGGTGACCGTCCAGTTCAGGCCTTCCTTGATGCGGTAGGAGCAGATGCTGCCGTCGGGATTCACGCTGACCGGAATCAGCTCGTTCCGGCCAAAGGCATTGCGGACGTTGAGCTGGATGCGCCACGTCAATTTGTCCGTCAACTTGCGCTCATAACCCAGCCACAGGTCCACCGAGCTGTCGGTGGGGCCGGAGATGGGGTGGGCGACATCGGGAATATCGGTGGGCGTGTTGTTGATGGTGCCGCGGATCCAGGGATATCCGAGCGTCTGCTTGTCCAGCCACCGGTAGGCTCCACCCACATTGAAGCCTTTGAAGCGGCCATGATCAAAGCCGTAATTCGTGATGAGGTTGAAGCGCCACTTGCCGAGTTCCGGAACCTTCGTCCCGTTCAGATGCTTCTGATACTGATAGGGGCCCCAGACATTGTTGTTCCAGTCGTCACGCAGCTTGATGGACGAGGGCAGTCCGATGAAAAGGGGCATGTCGCCCGCGGGTCCCTGCCAGATGACATTGCGAGCCTCGATCCAGGCGACGAGATCGCCGATGTTGTTGGTGGTGACCGCCGACATCTTGGAACCGTTAAAGGCGATGCTCCAATTTTTCGTCGGATTGAAGCTCAGCTCATATTCCGTCCCCTTGGATTCGGTGTCGCGGGTGGCGGTGTAGCCTGCCGGCTGCTGGCCCCATGGCGCACTGGCGTCGTAATGCGGGGGATCCTGCCATTTGGCGTCCGTCATCGGGATCTGCCAGGCGGTGAACAGATCGGTGGGCACCGCAGCCAAGGCCGCGTTCACCGCGGCCTGCTGGGCGGCCCGGTCGGCCGCGGTCTGCACGAACACCCCGCCGACCATGTCCCCGAAGTTGAAGCCGGGGCCGCTGTAGAGCGGATCACCGGTGAGGCCCGCCTGGTAACGCTTGGCCGACACCCACAGACGGGATTCCTCGGAGCCGACCCAGAAGGCCCCGCTCCATGGGTAGGAGGAGTTCGAGATGGCGGTTCTATACCAGGTGATCCTGAGGCTCAGCCGGTCGTCCAGGGTGGAGAGGATGACACCGAGGTCCTTGGTTTCGCCCTCGGAGGGGGCCAGGCTCCGTCCCAGCATGTCGGTGCGGCCCACATCCGCCGGATTGAAGTTGTTCGATTTGTTGTAGGTGAGACTGAGGTTGGTGCCATAGGGCAGCTTGCGCCGGATGAACTCCGGGGTGTGGACCACGACGCTCCAGCTCCGGGTCTGCGTGCGGAGCACGCTGCGCGGCGTCGAGGGAAACACGTACGCCGGATCGTCGACGACGGCGATCCCGGTGTTCGTCATCGGTGCATTGACCGTATAGGTCTTGTTGGTATCCTTGCGATAGCCAAAGGTGGGAACGATCACGCCATCCCAGAAGAAACCCTGCCAGACAAAAGCCTTGGATTCGAGCTTGTAGCGGTTCTTGCCCGCCGAGGTGATCATGCTGTGGCGATCGCCGGCGAGGGAATTGAGCACCCGCGCATTATAGGTGGTCCAGCCGACATAATTGGCCGGATTTTCCGACTGCGTCGAGTTGGTCTGGGTAAAGGGATCGACCCACACGGCGTTCGGATCCACATAGCCGGCCAGCGCGGGATTGGTGGGCTTGTTCCAGTGCGAGTCGAAGTAGCGGACTGTCGTCGTGGTCGGGGAGATCACCGCCGAGGGGGCCGGCAGGTGCAGGCCCGAGGCGCTGGTCACATTCCGCAGGTCGGGCCCAAGATAGATGGCGACTTCCATCAGGCTGGCGGCGGGGGAGCCGACGAGCTGGCCGTATCCCTGATCCAGGAGGAAGCGCGCCCAGCTGAGGTCCTCGCGGTCGTAGCGGTTGCGGCTGTAGAGGCCGGTGAACGTGTGGTGCCCGAGGAGCGAAGTCAGGAACGACTTGCTCAGGAAGTC
Source organism: Opitutaceae bacterium (assembly GCA_028688225.1). GTDB lineage: Bacteria > Verrucomicrobiota > Verrucomicrobiia > Opitutales > Opitutaceae > Fen-1467. The sequence goes on from JAQTYQ010000016.1 coordinate 13,379, forward strand.
CTCCGACCGCAGGTCGCCAAAGCCCGTGATGCGGAACTCTTCGCGCTCCGTCCGCCGGCCGAAGTTCGAATCCTGAGTCTGGGCGACGAGTTCCGGGCGGCCCACGTTGGGATTAGGGGAGCCGTCCGGCAGCGTGGCGTTGACGTCGATGGTGATCATCTGGTTGCGCTCCTTGAGCAGCGCGTCCTGGCCGTCGCGGTACTTCTGCTTGTCGTAGGCCAGCTGGAAGCCCAGGCGGTTGTCGAGGAAGGACTGGTCCAGGGCGGCGTTGAACGCCACGAAGTCGCGCGTGGCCAGCTTGTTCGGGCCGTCGAGCAACTGGTGGTAGAAGTCGAAGACCGACGGGTCCGTCAGCGAGGGGTCACGGTACTGCGCGTAGAACGGGCGGCCCTCGTATTGGGCCAGCTTCCAGGGCTCGGTGAGACCCATCAGGCGGGCGTAGGGAATACCCGTGATATTCCTGTCGATGTTGCCGTTGGACCCGATGCCGAAGTTCGTCGTCGAATTGCTTTGAAAGATGATCGTGGCCGGGGAACCCAGTGCGGACGAGGTGCTGTCGGGGAAGAACGTGTAGGTGCCCGGAGTGTAGATCTCCGAGATGCCCGGCTGGAAGTTGGGGTTGAGCATGTAGGTCGGCGCATAGATGTACTTCTGGGTCACCCCCATCGAGCCGGTCACGCCGTAGCGGTAATTATACGCATCGAAGATGTCGTACACACCACGGTTGAGGTTGGGATAGGTCATCTGAGGCTGGCCCGTGGCCGGATTCGCCGGCACCGTGTAGGTCCCCGTCTTGAACCAGCGCGTGATGCGGTCGATGGGCGGCAGGGTGCGCGGCCGGTTGGCGTCGATATCACCGGCCTCGATGTTCAGGCGGAGCGATGTGTGCGCGCCGGCCTTCGACAAAAAGGCAGGCTCATACCGCAGCGCGCCGTAGAGGCGCTTGTCCCGGTTGTAGGCGGGCTTTTGCTGATAATAGGTCTGGTCGTCGAGCGCGGAGACGCGGATGGCCAGTTCGTTTTCCAAGAGCTCGCGATTGAAATCGACCGAGCCGCGGATACTGCCGTTGCCATCGAAGCGGGCTTCGATCTTGTTGCTGTCCTTGAACGACGCCGGGTTGAGACCGGCATTGATGATGCCGGAGGGATTGCCCAAACCGAAGAGGATCGAATTGGGACCCCGCTGCAGATCGATGCGCCCCGTGTTGTAAGAGTCCCACGGGATGTCCGTCAGATAGTAGTCGCGGGTGTTGTCCGCACTGGACAGGCCCCGGATGCGGTTGTTGGTGTTCGGGCGGATGAGCGTGGGGGTCTCGTTGGGCGACCGGTCCGGAGCCACCGCCGAAAAGTTGCCCGTCGTCCCGCCGACCTCGGTGCCCGGCGTGTAGACCAGCAAACTCTCGTTGTTCGTCGCCGCGGTGTCCCGCAGGAACTGCTCGGTGACCACGGAAATGGCCGAGCCCACATCCTTCAGGTCGGTTCTGATGCGCGTGCCGGCTAGCGTCGAGGTCGCCCGGTACCCCGTGTCCTCCTCCGCCGTCACGATAAACCGGTTCATTTTTACAACCTCAGTCTCCGGCGCTACGCTGACAGCATCATTCACCTTGGGAATTGCCATCGGGGTTGTCTTGGGCTCCGCCGGTTCCGCCGCCTTGGATGGGGCGGGAGGAGGGTCTTTGCGCCTGACCGCGAGCGCCGCGGTCTTCTCGTCCTGAACCACGGTGAGGTCCGTGCCGGCCACCATCTGTTCGATCGCCTCGCGCGGGGTATAGTCGCCGATGGCCGCGTTCGTCTTCACACCGGCCACCTTGTCGATGCTAAAGACCAGCTCGACGCCGGCCTGCTGGGAGAATTGCCGGAGTGCGGTTTCCGCCTCGCCGGCCGGGATATCGAACCGTTTTTTCGCCGGTTCGGCCGCCGCCAGCGCCGCGGTGATGACCAGCGCCGCGCCGACAACGGCCAGAAGCCGCGGGAAGGTAAACCGCCTGGATGACCGGCGGTATGGCATGCAAGGATCAGTATTCATACGGGGTATTGAGGTTTTGCAGGGTGCCCAGAGGTAAGACACCCGGTCACCTCCTTAAGACGGACTACTGGCGGACTTCCGTGATGGAATCCCCAATAATTCCACCGTCACCTCGCCGCCGGCAGCAACACGATTTGATTCTCGCCCCGGTGCTCCGCCCGCACGCCGACGCTGAGTTCGACCATGCGCACAAAGCCTTCCACATTGTCCGCGCGGAACCTGCCACCGAGCCGCCGGCCCCGGAGCAAGGCGTCCCCCACGACGATCCGTTGCACACTGTGGCGGTTGAAGGCTTCCACGGCTTCCTCCAAGGGGGTACGGTCAAAAACGAACCAGGTGTTCTTCCACGCCAGGGTCTGCTCGATCTCGGCGGGAGTGAGCGAATCGACCGCCACCTTGGCCGGGCTGCCGGCGGCTTCCCGGGCGATGATCGCCCGCTGTCCGGCCACCACCAGCGAGACCGCCGACGGCTCCTGCCTGGAGCCGGCCGCCTCCTCCACCTGGACCTTGCCCTCGGTCACCAGCACTTCGATGGCCGCCGATCCGAAATTGACGTTGAAGGCCGTGCCGACCGCGCGCACGGCCATCGATTCCACCGCGACGATGAACGGCCGGTCCGGATTTTTCGTCACGACAAAATGAGCCTCGCCGCGCAGCAGCCGGACGCGCCGCTCCACCGGCGTGAAATCCGCCCGTACCTCGCTGTCACCGTGCAACTCGACCACCGAGCCGTCCGCGAGCCGGAGCTGCCGCGCGGCATTCGGCACCACCTGGTAATCCGCCGTGACGGCGGGCTTGACCGCGTCCGACGGCAGCGGATTGCGCCGCGCGATCCATGCCACGAGCAGCACGACGGCCGCCGCGGCCATCGCCCCACCCCAGGTCAACAGGATCCGGCGCGAACGCGAAGGATGGTTGCCGGCCTCGATCCGGCGCGCCAGTTCCGCCAACTCGGGTATGGCCTTGGCGCGGTCAAAAAACTGCCAGGCCGCCTTGAGACGGGCAAACTCGGCTGCATGCCGCGGATCGGCCCCCTCCCACTGCCCAAATTCCTCCGCTTCCGCCGTGGAGAGCCCGCGATCGCGCCGCGCCAGCCAGATCGCCGCCATCCGGGCGACCGGGTCATCGGCCGGCGCGAAATCCGCGCTGAAATTTGGCTGCTTACGTTGCATGGTTGGAGCCAGGACCGACGCCGTGCGCCCGCAGATAATCGGCGCAGCGGTGCGCGCCCTTGGCTACGAGGCTCTCCACCGTGTTCTCGGTGATGCCGAGGCGGGCGGCGATTTCATTTTGGGACAGTCCCTGGATTTTTTTGAGGAGAAACACTTGGCGGCAGCGCTCGGGCAGCGCGTAGATCGCCTCGGCTAAAAGCGCAAGCTCCTGTCGGTGGCTGACCAGATCCACCACACCCGGGCTGTCTTCTAAGACGGGCAAAGGGGCCGTTTCCGTGATCGACCATGCCTCGACAACCGCCTGGTGACGAATCACATCTCGCGCAGCGTTGCGGGCCGTACTGAAAAGATACCCCTTGGGGTGGCTGACCTTGCCGGCTCTTTTCGCCCGGATGAGCCGGACGTAGGAATCCTGCACGATGTCATCGACGTCGTGCAACGACGGGAAGAGATTCCGCAACCATGCCCGCAGCATCGATTCGTGCGGATGCACTTCCTCGGAAAACCAACGGTTGATCTCTGATTCTCGAGAATCCACAGCCGTCAAGCGGGGGTAAGGGGTTTTTTAGCCCTATCGCGTCGGGCCTGCCTGTAAAGGTTATTTGGGCGCTGACTCATATTTGGGCAGCGAATCAAAAGGTGCGCATGACGCGCTCAGACCGCCAGGGCACGGTTTTGTCCCCACGCCCGGCCTCTTCCCTGGCTTTGCCGTGTCACCGGCCGGACTGAACCTCTGCGGTTGACCTGTGGCCGGCTTTCATCAGTCATCGGGCAGTCCATCCTGGGTTCTGGCAATTCCCATGTCCAAAGTCGAAACCCTGCAACGCCTCAAGGCCGGAAAAGTCATCGCCCTGATCCGGGCCGACGGTCCGGCCAGTCTGCTCGCATGCGCCCGCGCGCTGTCCGCCGGCGGACTCGACGCCATCGAGCTCACCATGACGACGCCCGGCGCCATCGAGATGGTGGCCCGGGTGGCGCGCGAACTTCCCCACCTGGTGCTCGGCCTCGGCACAGTGCTGGACGCCGATACCGCGCGCGCCGGTATCGCCGCCGGCGCCCGGTTCATCGTGACTCCCGCGGTGCGGACGGCCGTCATTGCCGCCTGCCGCGAGCAGGACGTCCCGATCCTCTGTGGCGCGCTGACCCCCACCGAGGCCGTCACGGCCTGGGAGCTTGGCGCCGACGTGATCAAGATTTTCCCCGCCGAGTTTTTCGGTCCCGCGTATATCAGGTCGCTCAAGGCGCCGTTTCCCCAGATCGAATTCCTGCCGACGGGCGGCGTTACCCCCGAGACCGTCGGCGCATTCCTCCAAGCCGGCGCCTTCGCCACGGCCGCGGGCAGCGCGCTGGTCTCCGCGGCCGCGCTCAAGGCCGGCGACTGGGCGCAGATTACCGCCCGCGCCCGTCAGTTCGTCCAGGCCGCTGCGGCCGTGAATTGATTCCCGGCGTCCGTCCGACCGCCCCCGATGGGCAGTTTCCTCCCGGGGCAAGCCGGCGCCAGATGGCTGGATCAAGGAGCCCAGATGATGTAGATAGGTCGGCAGAGGAATCCGCCCATGCACAAGCCATCGATTGTCTCATCGTTCGTCATATTCTTCTGCGCGACCCTGGCCGCGCAGGAACTGTCGCCGGTCGCCCTCCCCAAGCCACAGACGGATGGCGGCAAGCCGCTCATGCAGGCACTGCGGGACCGCGCGTCCCAGCGCGAGTTCGCTTCTGACGCGCTGTCGCCGCAGGTGTTGTCCAACCTGCTGTGGGCGGCCTGGGGTGTGAGCCGCCCCGAGTCCGGCAAGCGCACGGCGCCCTCGGCCATGAACCGCCAGGAGATGGACATCTATGTCGCGACAGCCGACGGCCTTTACCGGTATGAGGCGAAGGAGCACCGCCTGCAGCCAGTGACGAAGGACGACGTGCGCGCGCTGACTGGCACGCAGCCCTACGTGGGCACCGCGCCGGTGAATCTGATCTACGTCTCCCGCGCCGGCGGCGGTTCCGCCGAGGACCAGGCCATCTACGGAGGAGCCCACGCCGGCTTCATCAGCGAGAACGTTTATCTCTTCTGCGCCTCCGAGGGCCTCGCCACCGTCGTCCGCGCCAGCATCAACCGCGAGGCGCTGGCGAAGGCGATGCAGCTCGGACCCGGGCAAAAAATCGTCCTGGCACAGACCATCGGCTATCCGAAGAAGAAATAGGTCAGCCACGGTCGTCCGCGAGGAGTGCTCGGTCGTCCACCCGTCTTCGCCAGAGGCTTCCGCCGTCGCTCTCCGGGCTGTGGCCCGACCAGATGGCGGGGGGCCCAAAAGACGGACCCTGTATTTTCAGACTGCGGCGCGCCGCGCCCGCTACCGCGTCACCCGGTGCTCCGGGTGCGCCGGCCTCTTGAGCTGCAAAAACCGGATCATTCCGGCGCCGAAACTTGGATTCGGCCGCTCGATGAAACCATACTTCGAGTAGAACGGCTCCTTCCCCTTGGCAGACATCAGACAAACCATGATCATATCCGATTCGATCGTCTGCAGAAACGCCATCACGCGATCCATCAGCGCGGTGCCGATTCCCTGGTGCTGGTATTCGGGATGGACGATCACATCCTGCACGTAGAAGGCATTGCCGCCGTCGCCGATTATCCGCGCCACGCCGACCACCCGCCCAGCGTGCAACGCCTTGACGAAATACAGCGAATGCTTGATGGCGCGCTCCGCCGCCGGCAACGGGCGAATCGCGCCCCAACCAACACTCTCCCGGAGGGCGTTGAACTCCGCGACGGTCGGTGGCCGTTCCTCGTAGGCGATCATGAGATCACCCGATTGTCTGGCAGCCTGAAAAACGCCACTGCCGCGGCGCGGTCGCGGGCGATCTGGGCGCGCAGCTGCTCCGTGTCGGCAAATTTCTGCTCCGGGCGGAGGAACTTGAGCCACTCGACCGTCACGCGGCTGCCCGTCGACAAGGGGCACTCCCCAAGCACATGCACCTCGAGCAGCGGGCCGCCGGCCGGGCCCACGGTCGGGCGCAGGCCGTAATTGGCCACGCCGGGCAGGGCGGCGGGCATCCGCTCGCCGGCAATGCGCACCGCGTAAACGCCGTGGCGCGGCTGCAACTCCGGCTGCCAGGGCACGTTGAGCGTGGGGAAGCCGAGGGTGCGCCCCAGCCGCCGGCCGGACACGACCTCGCCCTCCGCGAAATAGGAATAACCGAGCAGCATGTTGGCCTCCTCCAGCCGGCCCGCCTTGAGACCGTCGCGGATGCGCGTGCTGCTGATGGGTTCGCCGTTGTACTGCATGCGCGGGACGCTGACCACGGACACCTGGTGCGTCCCCGCCTCGGCCAGCAGCAGAGCGACGTCGCCGCGGCGGCCGGCACCGAAACGCCAGTTTTCTCCCACATAAACCCCCGCCAGCTGCGGCAGGTGGCGCTGCAGGTGTGGCAGGAACTCCTGCGCCGTGATCCGCGCGAACGCCGGTGTGAACGGCTGCTCGATGACGGCATCCACGCCCAGTCGGAACAGGACCCGGGCCTTCATCTCCGGGCTCATGAGCATGGGCGTGCGCTCCGCCGGATGGAACACCGCGCTCGGGTGCGGCCAGAAGGTCAGCACGCCGGCCAGTCCGTCGCAGCGGCGCGCGGTATGGACGGCCGACTCGATGACTGCCTGGTGGCCGAGGTGGACGCCGTCGAACATGCCGATGGCGAGGTGCAGCGGACGCGGCGGCAGGTGGATGCCGTCCAGACCGGGAAGGTGTGCGGGCAGGCTCACGCGGCGAAACTCGGCACCACCTCGTAGACGGGCAGCAGCCGCTTGGCGATCTCGGGCACGGGCAGCCGCTCGATCTCCTCCAGCGGCAGCGCGGCGTCGATCCGGAACTTGTCGGTGGCCGTGCGGCGCAGCGCGCTCAGATGCGCCCCGCAGCCGAGCTTCTGCCCGAGGTCGTGCGCCAGGGTGCGCACATAGGTGCCCTTGCTGCAACGCAGGCGGAAGTCGAGGTGCGGCAGGGCGAAGCGGGTCAGCTCGTAGGCCGACACCCGGATGAACCGCGGCTCGCGGACCACCTCCTCGCCCCGGCGCGCCTTCTTGTAGAGCGGCACCCCGTCGATCTTGATGGCGGAAAACATCGGCGGCGTCTGGTACTGGTCGCCGAGAAACGCCTGCATGGCCGTGCGCACCTGCTCCTCGGTGAGCGCCGACACCGGCCGCGTCTCCATGACCTCGCCGTCGGCATCCTGGGAGTTGGTGGTCCGGCCGAGCTCGATCGTGCCCTCGTATTCCTTGTCGAGGTTGGTCAGATATTGCGAGATGCGCGTGGCCCGGCCGACCAGCATGATGAGCAGGCCGGTCGCCATCGGATCGAGCGTGCCGGCGTGGCCGATGCGTTTCATGGCGAGCTTGCGGCGCAGGCGCGCGACCACGTCGTGCGAGGTGAAGCCGCGGGGCTTGTCCACCAGCAGGATGCCTTCGAGTTCCTTGGGTTTGCCGAGCATGGGAGGGGAATATTTTTGCCGCCGGGTGGAACCATCACCCAAGGACGGCGGGATGCAATGCCGTTTCTTCGGCGTTCTGGCCATCTTTTTCCCGGGCCGGCGGGTGCAAGCTTGCGTTTGATTTCATCGCGACTCCCCCCTAGTAATGGGCATCATCGTTTCCGGAAGCCCCGGTCCGCCACCTCTCCACCCCAATGAAAATACGCCTCCTTGCCCCCCTCGCAGTGCTCGCCGCCCTCGCGGTTGCCGCCGCTCCCGCCCGCGCCTCCCTCTCTGATCTGCTCAAGCCCGGCACCGCGACCAAGACCTCCGACGACACCGGCGGCTCGAAAATGCCCGAATACAAGGGCGTGAAACACGCCCTCGGCGTCGTTGATTTCGAAAACCAAAACGGCTTCTTCCCGGAGTCGGACCTGAGCCAGAATTTCCGCCTCATGCTTGAATCGGCCCTCTTCGCGACCAACCGCTTCGTCCTGCTCGAGCGCGAGAAGCTGGACACCGTGATGCAGGAGCAGGATCTGCAGGCGAGCGGTCGCGCCGCCAAGGCCGCCAACGTGGCCCAGACCGGCAAGCTGCGCAGCGCCCACTACCTGGCCACGGGCAAGATCATCGAGGCCGCCACGAATACCTCGGGCGACGGCGGCGGCCTGAACATCAAGGGCATCCATCTCGGCGGCTCTTCCGCCAAGTCGCACGTCGTGGTCGTCGTCAAGCTGGTTGACACGACGTCCGGCCAGGTTGTGGCCGAGGAGCGCATCCGCGGCGAGGCCGGCAAGACCAGTCTCAAACTCGGTTATTCCGGAGGCAACGTCGGGGGCAGCCTCAGCTCCTTCGCCAAGACGCCCCTGGGCGAGGCCGCGCAGGACTGCATCAACCGGGCCGTGAAATTCATCGCCGAAAAGATGGAAGGCACGCCGATCGAAGGGACCGTCGTCGGCGTCTCTGGCGATCAGATCATTGTCAGCCTGGGTCAGAACTACGGCATCGCCTCCGGCCAGACCTTCATCGTGCGCAAGAAAGGCGAAGAGCTCACCGACCCCGACACCGGCGAGATCCTCGGCTCCAGCGAGGGCGAGCTGGTCGGCACGCTGCAAGTGGCCAGTCCCCGGGACAAGGTCTCCTACTGCAAGCTGGTCGACGGCAAGATGCCCGCCCGCGGCGACACCGTGGTGGTGAAGTAATCCCCCCGGCGGGCCTTGGTTTAGCCCGGTCCTCCGCCGGTCAGCGCCGGCCGGCGTCGACCGTGCGGATCTGTTTTTCCAGCGCCGCCACCAGCCGCGGGTAAAACGAGTCCAGCTTCCCGCCCTTGACATTGAAACCGGCCGCGCACGCGTGGCCGCCGCCGCCAAACTGGCCGGCAACCAGATCGAGCCGGTAGGCCGGATCCTTGGCCCGCAGGCTGCCCTTGATGCCCTCGGGCCGTTCCTCGATGAGGGCGCCGATGTCGACGCCGTCAATGGCGCGGGCGTAATCCACCATGCCTTCGGTGTCCTCGGGCAGCGTGCCGGTGTCGGCGAACACGCCGTCGGGCAGCAGCCCGATGCAGACCCGGCCGCCGCACTCGCGCCGCAACGAGGCGAGGAACCGCTGCAGGAGCTGCAGCTTGCCGGCCGTCTCCCGTTCATACAGTTCGTAGCCCGCCTCCGCGGGACTGGCGCCGCGGGCCAGCAGCTCCGCGGCCAGCAGGAAGGTGCGGCGCGAGGTCGAGTTGAAGCGGAACTGGCCCGTGTCGGTGAGGATGCCGACGTACAGCGCCTGCGCGGTCGCGGCGTCGACGGGCAGCCCGTTGTCGAACAGCATGCCCGCCAGGATTTCCGCGGTCGCGGCGGAAGCCGGATCGACAAAATTGTGCCGGGCGAAACCGTCGTGGGACAGGTGATGGTCGATGGCTCCGAACGGCGCGGGGAAACGCGCCTTCAGCGCCTGGCCCGCACGATCATGGTCGGCACAGTCGACAAACACCGCCACGTGATCGTCGGCCGCAAATCCGGCCGGACGCAGGAAGGTCAGCCCGCCGACGAGGAACTCCAGCCGCCGCGGGACCGGATCGGGATTCAGGCACACGACCTCATGGCCCCGGGCCCGGAGCATCCGGGCCAGCGCCACCTGGGAGCCGATGCAATCCCCGTCCGGGCGCGCGTGGCCGACGACCGCAATCTTGCGCCCACGCAGCTGGGCCATGAATCCGGCAAACCGGGGCGAAAATTCGGGATAGAAGGTTTCCATCAGTTCAAGCGCTCTTCATCACCACGGATTGCACGGATGGGTGCGGATGATTCTGATCTCCTTCCGGGCAAAACGAGGAATTCCAGGAAAACCGCAGGGGATCGAATCCGGCCAGGTCCTGAGTTGCTCTCAATATGTCTCTGGAGGGCATCGGCGTCATCTAGGTAATCCGCGGTCAAAACTAGGACGCCGGGCCGGAGGCCGGCGGGCGTTCGATCTCGTCCAGAATCTGGTTCACCCGGGTGCCGCGCGCGGGTGCGACGTCGTGAATGAACTCGAACCGGGGCACGTTCTTGAGGACGATCTGCCGGCCGACCACGTGGCGGATCTCACCCATTTTCTCCTGCAGCCAGCGGCCGCAGGCTTCCTCCGCCTCCTTGCCGCCGAGCACGGAGTAGAAAACGCGCCCGTCGTGGAGGTCGGGCGACACCACCACGCCGGTGATGGTGATCCGCACCGCCTCGCTCTGGTAGCGCGTGTGCAGGTAGGCGCTGATTTCGCGCTGGATAAGCTCGCTGACGCGCAGGATGCGGTTGGACATAGGATTTCGGATAGCGGATACCGGATACCGGAAAGATCAATCAGAAAGCCGGCGCGGCCGGCCGCGCGGACAAACGGCAGCATGCCGTCACTCTGCTCCACCGATCCCCCCCGGCATCCCCTTTCCGGTTTCCGGTATCCCCGATCCGGTTTACAGGGAGGCCCGGACCTTCTGGATCTCCAGGCACTCGATGACGTCGCCCTCCTTGTAACCGTCGAAGCCGTCCAGGCGGATGCCGCATTCCAGGCCGGCCCGCACCTCGTTGGCGTCGTCCTTGAAACGGCGGAGCGTGCCCACGCGGCCCTCGAACACGACCTCCTTGCCCCGGCGCACGCGGGCGGCGGCGTTGCGGTTGATCTTGCCCTCGGTGACGAGGCAGCCGGCCACGAAACCCTTCGCCACCGGGAAGATCTGGCGCACCTCGGCCGCGCCCTGTTTGATCTCGCGCAGGTCGGGTTCGAGCAGGTCGGCCATCATTTCACGCACCTTGTCGCCCAGTTCGTAGATGATTTCAAAGGTTTCCACGCGCACGCCGTGGTGTTTCGCGAGCGGGGTGACGCCGTTCTCCAGCTTGGTGTTGAAGCCGACGATGACCGCGCCGGCAGCGCCGGCCATGAGCGCATCGTTCTTGCTGATCATGCCCACCTCGGCGGAGACAATCTCGAGGGAGACCTTCTGGCTCTTGATGCCTTCGAGGATGTTGCGCAGGGCCTCGATGGAACCGGAGACGTCGCCTTTCAGCACGAGGCGCAGCGTCTTTTGCTGGGCCGCGGCGATCTCGGCGAACAGCTTCTCCACGGAGACTTCCTTCGGTTTCGAGTCGAACGTGACCGTCTCCTTCTTGAGGCGCTCCTGCTCCTCCTCGGCCAGCCGCTCGGCCTCGCGGGCGTTCTTCACGGCCCGGAAGGCCGCCCCGGTATCGGGCGTGCCCGACCAGCCGATGATCTTCACGGGGGTGGAGGGCGGCGCCTCCTTCACGGTTTCGCCCCGGTCGTCGAACATGGCGCGCACCTTGGCGTAATACGGACCGCACACGATGGCGTCGCCCGTCGCCAGCGTGCCGCGCTGCACGATGACCGTGGCGGTCGGACCGCGACCGACGTCGATCTGCGACTCGATGACGACGCCGGCGGCCTCGGCCTTGGGATTGGCCTTCAGCTCCAGCACCTCGGCCTGGAGCAGGATGTAGTCGAGCAGCTCGTTGACACCTTCGCCCTTGATGGCGGTCACGGGCACGGTGATAGTCTGGCCGCCCCAGTCCTCGGGCGGAATGCCGCGCTCCTGCATCTGGGCCTTCACGCGATCGAGGTTGGCGCCCTTCATGTCCATCTTGTTGACCGCGACGATGAGCGTGACCTTGGCGTTCTGCACATGCTTCAGGGCCTCGTCGGTCTGCGGCATGAACCCGTCGTCGGCCGCCACCACCAGCACGGCGATGTCGGTCACGCTGGCGCCGCGGGCGCGCATCTTGTTGAAGGCGGCGTGGCCGGGTGTGTCGAGAAAGGTGATCGGGTGGCCCTTGAACTCCACCTGGTAGGCGCCGATGTGCTGGGTGATGCCGCCCGCCTCGCCCGCCGCCACGTGGGCCTTGCGGATGGCGTCGAGCAGCGAAGTCTTGCCGTGGTCGACGTGACCGAGGATGCACACCACCGGCGGACGCGGCCGGAGAAACTTGGACTCGTCCTCCACGGGCTTTTCCACCTTCTCCTTGGGCGCGGCCGGGGCCGCCGCCTCGCCGCGGTGCTTGATCTCGAGCAGGCAGCCATGCCGCTCGGCGATCTGCTGGGCCACCGTCTCCTCGATGCTCTGGTTCATCGAGGCGAAGATCCCCATCTCCATCAACTCGGAGATGAGCTTGAAGGGCTTGAGGCCGAGTGCCGTCGCAAAATCGCGCACGATGACCGGCGGCTTCAGATGGATGATTTTCACATCGCCGGAGGCGGTCACGGTGACGGACGGCGTCACGACGACCGGGGGCACCGGCGGCGCGGCAAACGGCCGGGAGACGGACGGAGGCATCGGCGGCGCCTGGGGCCGGGCCGGGGGCGAAGGGGGCGAGGCCGCTGGCGGGATCGGGGCGGCCACGGGGGCCGGGCGCGCCACGGGAGTCGGTGCGGCCGGGACCGGCGGCCGGATCGGCGGCGGGGGCGAAACGGTCACCGGCGGCCGGCTCACGGACGGGACCACGACCGGGGGTCGGACCGGCGCCCGCATGCCCGGCGGCATCGCCGGACGGGGAGCCGGAAACACAACCTGCGGACGGCTGGCCTTGGCCAGCTCCTCCTTCTCGCGGGCAATATCCTGCGCGGATTTGACGAAGGCACCCGTCGGCATCCGCGTGGTGAAAGTGTACGGCTTCCCCGCCGGCTCCACGGCGACCCCGGCCGTTGCATCCGCCCCAACGCGCTCCGGCGCGACCGCGGGAACGCCGGCGGCCTCGGGCTCCGCCGGCTTGGGCCCAAATTCCTGCTCCAGCGACTCCGCCGTGATCTTGTCGATCGTGCTCGAAACCGTTTTGACGGGGTAGTCGCGTCCCTTCAACAAGGTCAGCAGATCCTTGTTATCCATGCCGATTTTTTTGGCGAGTTCGTGGAGGCGAATACTCATCAGGTGGCGGGTCGGTGGCGGGCGGGAAACGGAAGCGGGACGCAGGGATTGATTATTTCTGGGAATCGGTGAAGGCGGCGACCTTTGCAAGGATATCGGCGGCCTCCTCGGACGTGAAGCCCGCGCCCACGAGATCGTCGCTTTCGACCCCGTTGAACAGCTCGACCGATGCGAAGCCGGCCGCGACCAGGCGCTGGGCCGTGCCATCGTCGATGCCGGGAATTTTGGCCAGGCCGGAAGCCGCCATGCCCTTCTTCTCCTCGAGCGTGGTGGCGACCGTCTGCGCTTTCATGATGTCCAGCTTCCAGCCGATGAGGCGGGAGGTGAGGCGGGCGTTCTGCCCTTTCTTGCCGATGGCGATGGCCAGATCCTCCTCGGAAACCACAATGCCGACACGGCGGTTTTTCTCATCGATGATGATGTCGCGCAGGATGGCGGGCTTGAGCGCCTCGGCGACCATCTCGCGCGGATCGGCGAAGTAACGGACGATGTCGATCTTCTCGCCCCCCAGTTCGCGGACGATCGATTTCACACGGGCCCCGCGGGCGCCGACGCACGCGCCGACGGGATCGACCTTCGGATCGGCGGTGGTGACGGCGATCTTGGTGCGGTAGCCGGGTTCGCGGGCGAAGGCGTCGATTTTGACCGTGCCGTCGGCGATCTCGGTGACCTCGAGTTCAAACAGGCGGCGGACAAACTTCGGGCTGGCGCGGCTAAGGATGAGCTCGGGGCCGCGGCTCGTGTTTTCAATCTCTAGCAACAGGCAGCGGATGCGCTCGCCGGGCGCATAGTCCTCGCCGGGCACCTGCTCCTTGCCCGGCATCATGGCCTCGGCCTTGCCCAGGTCGATGAAGAGGTCGCCGCGCTCGCGCCGCCGCACGATGCCCGTGACGATGTCGCCGACGCGATCCTTGAAGTCGTCGTAAATGCGCTCCTTCTCGAACTGGCGGAGTTTCTGCATGATCGCCTGGCGGGCGGTCTGGGCCGCAATGCGCCCCAGGTAGGAGGGATCAACCTCCCGCTCGATGATTTCACCGAGCTGGACCCCCGGCTTCAGCTGCTGCGCCTTCTCCAGGTGGATCTCCGTCCTGGGGTTGCTGATGGAGTCGACGACCTTGAGCAAGGTCCAGGCGTGCAGCTGGCCGTTCTTCGGGTTGATCTCGATCTTCATCTCCTGACCCGAATTCACCCCCTTCTGGGCGGCCGCCTTGATGGCGTTGACGATCGCGCCGATCATGTCGGCACGACCGATCCCCTTCTCCTTCTCCATGTACTCGAGGACGGAAAGGATTTCGCTGCTCATATGGATTGATTTGTGGAAAAAAAAAGCGGGCCAAAGGCCCACTTCTATACAAAGTGAACTGGAATTCGGTCAAGGGTGTTGGCGGACGCAAGCGATGTCAAGTCCCGGACCCGGCGCGGGTTGGCACAGGGCGGGCGGGATCTGGCCGCGGGGTCCCCGGCCGATCCGAAAACCCCGCCTATCCCCCCGTCCAATCGCGTTTTGACATCGCCGCCCCCCGCCCTACTCTGCCCCGTTGCTCCAATGCAACAGCTTCATGCCTACTGGCGGATGAGTTATATCGAGGCGCCGAAGTCCTCCACCAACGGCCGGCTTTTCACCGAACTGCCGGCGCGCGGCGACGACCGGGCCGCGCTCATCCTGCACCGCAGCCGGCTGTCGTATCTGGTCCTCAACCGCTTCCCCTACAATCCCGGCCACCTCCTCGCCGTCCCGTTCCGCGCGGCGACCGACCTCGCGGAGCTGACGCCGGCCGAGCGCGCGGATCTCCTGGACATCATCATCCTCGGCCAGCAGGTGCTGCGCGCCGCCGTCAATCCCGACGGTTTCAACCTCGGTTTCAACCTCGGCCGGCCCGCCGGCAGCAGCATCCGGCACCTCCACGCCCACATCGTGCCCCGCTGGAACGGCGACACCAACTTCATGCCCGTGATCGGCCAGACCCGGGTGCTGCCGCAGGCGCTGGCCGCCACCTACGACCGGCTCCGCGCCGTCCTGCCCGGCGTGTTGCAAAACGGGAAAACCAGGCGCCGCCGGCGGAAGGCCCGCTGAGCCGGACGGATCCCTTCCGGCTGCAGCCATCTGCCATCCGCAATTCCCTCGTGCCCTCGAAAACGCTCTATTACGAGAGTCCGCGCCACCTGCACCAGCTCTACTGTGGCCGCGCGGAGAACCTCCTGGCCGTGGAGCAGACCTTCAACGTGAAACTCGCCACCCGCGAAGACTGGCTGAAAATCGAGGGCGCCGACGCCGACATCGCGCGCGTCGAGGGCTTTTTCTCCTTTCTCAATGACGGGCGCCAGCAGGGACTCGCGCTGCGCAACTCGGATTTCGCCCAGCTGCTCGGCCGCTTCGCCGGCGACGACGGCGCGCAGCTGCGCACCCTCTTTTCCGAGCCGCTGGTCCTCACGACCAACCGGAAGAGCATCGTGCCAAAGACCATCGGCCAGAAGCTCTACCTCCAGTCGATCCAGAAGAATCCCGTCGTGTTCGGCATCGGCCCCGCGGGCACGGGCAAGACCTACCTCGCCGTTGCCGCCGCCATCTCCGCCCTCCTCAGGAATCAGGTCCAGCGCATCGTCCTGACGCGACCGGCGGTCGAGGCCGGCGAGGCGCTGGGATTCCTGCCCGGCGACCTGCGTGAGAAAATCCTGCCCTACCTGCGGCCGCTCTACGACGCCATGCACGACATGCTCGACGCCGAGGACGTCGCGCGGCTGGTCGAAAAGGGCACCATCGAGATCGCGCCGCTCGCCTATATGCGCGGCCGCACGCTTTCCCGCGCATTCATCATCCTCGACGAGGCCCAGAACACCACGCCCGAGCAGATGATGATGTTTCTTACCCGCCTCGGCGAGGATTCGCGCATGATCATCACCGGCGACGTCACACAGATCGACCTGCCGCGGCCGCAGCAGTCGGGGCTGCTGCAGGTGAAGCACATCCTGGCCGGCATCGCCGGCATCGACTTTCATCATTTCTCCGGCGCCGACGTCGTGCGCCCCCCCCTCGTCCAGAAGATTATCGAAGCCTACGACCGCTACCGGCACCCCATCACCTCCCGCCACGAGGAGGAGGAGGGCAAGGCCTAGCCGCGCGCCCCGCCCATGCCGTTTTTCCATAAATTGCAGCTGCTCCGCCGCAGCCCCGCCGCCGCCTCGCGGCGCCGGCGCAAGACGGTGCATACCTCCGCCGCGGCGAGTTATCTGCAGCAGAGCCAGCCGGTGGCGTTCCTGCTCTTTGTCGTCACGGTCGCGGCCATCGTGCTCATCAGCTTTGTCGGCGTCTCGTCGGTTACGCTGCCGGTGCTGCCCAACCAGCTCGCCATGGTGCGCATCGTCGCCGGCGCGCCCTTTTCCTACGAGAGCAGGATCAAGACCGAGCTCAGCCGCGCCCAGCTGCTCAACCGCGTGCCGCCCGTCTACCAGCTCGAACTCGGCCCGCTGCAACAGTTCGAGTCCAACCTCCACGAGCTGCTGGCCGCGCTGGAGAAGATCGAGCGCGATTATCCCGCCGACACCGTGGCCGCCTCCGGCATGCAGGGCGCATTCTCGCCCTCGGCCCGGCGCGCGGCCGAGCTCGACACCCTCGTCGAGGCGTTCAACGCCAAGGGGCCCTACCGGGTTGCCGCCGACGACGTGGCCGCGCTGCTGGCGCTGGGGGATGCCAAGGCGCGCTTTGCCATCGTCGAAAACGGCCTGGCGGCCCTGCGCGAGATTTACCGCGAGGGCGTGGACGACAACAGCCGCACCTTCGCGGCCGGCAGTCCCGACAGCATCTCGCTCTTCCGGGTGCGGCGTCCCTCGGGCGAGATCGCCCAGGTGCGCGTGCAGTCGATGGAGGAGGCGCTCACCTTCCTGCGCATCAACCTGGCGGCGGAGGGCGTGAGCCGCGAAACCACTCTCTCGCTCTTCCGCCTCTTCCGCAACGGCGTCACTCCCAACCTCATCTTCGACCGCGGGGCCACCGAGCGCCTCCAGCAGCAGGTGATCGCCGACCTCAAGCCGGTCACCGTCTCGGTCGAACGCGGCCAGACCATCATCGAGCCCGGCGCACGGGTCACGCCCGAGCAGTATGAGATGCTCGTCGCGCACCGGGACTTCCTCCTGCACCACGGCGACCTGGCCATCAACGAGGGCCTGCAGTTCTTCGGCCGCATCCTGCTTGTGCTCGCCATGGTGATGGCATCGGTGCTCTACATCCGGCTCGAGGACCCCGAGACCATGCGCAACAACGGCCGGCTGGCCCTGCTGGCCCTCGTGGTCATCCTGAATCTCGCGCTCGTGCGCACGACCTACTGGGTCGGCGAACTGCCCTCCTTCATGAAGAACACCACCGCGGCGTCGCTCCTGCCCTACGTGGCGCCGACCGCGCTCGCGCCGCTGATCGTCGCCATCCTCATCGACGCCGGCTCGGCGGTCTTCATGGCGCTGCTCATCTCGATCTTCACCAGCGTCATCTACGGCAACCGGCTCGACCTGCTCGTCGTCACCTTCCTGGCCTCGATGGTGGGCATCTTCTCGTGCCGCGCCATCCGCCGGCGCAGCCGCGTCGTGCGCGCGGCCGGCCTCGGCGGCTGCACCGTCGCCGGCTTCGCCGCCCTCATCGGCATCGCCGACCAGTTCCCCCCCCTCGTCGTGATCCGGCAGATGGCCGCCGGCCTTGTCACGGGCCTGCTCACGGGGGTGGCCGTGGCCGGCCTGCTGCCGGTCCTCGAAGGCCTGTTCAGGCGCACCACCGACATCACGCTGCTGGAACTGACAGACTACAACCATCCCCTCCTGCACCGCATGCAGATGGAGACGCCCGGCACCTATCATCATAGCCTCGTCGTCGCCAACCTCGCCGAGAATGCCGCCAACGCCATCGGCGCCAATCCTCTCCTCTGCCGCGTCTGCTCACTTTTCCACGACATCGGCAAGACCACCAAGCCCGAATACTTCTCCGAAAACCAGCGCGAGGGCGTGAATCCGCACAACGAGCGCAGCCCGTCGTTCTCCGCCCTCATCATCAAGAGCCACGTCAAGGAGGGCGTGGATCTCGCGCTCAAGCACAAGCTGCCCACGGCCGTGATCGACGTGATCCGGCAACACCATGGCACCACGCTCATCCAGACCTTCTACCAGCGCGCCCGGGGCGGTGAAATCCACCCGCCGGCCGGCGGCAGTGCCCCACCCATCCCCGCCGCCTCGCGCGACCCCTTCCCGCCCGGACTCGAGACCCGCGTCTGCGAGACCACCTACCGTTACGACGGTCCGAAGCCGCAGTTCAAGGAAAGCGCCATCATCATGCTGGCCGATGGCGTCGAGGCCGCCACGCGCTCGCTCCGCCGGGTGACCCCGCAGCATCTCAGCGAGCTCATCGACCAGATTTTCAAGAGCCGCCTCGAGGACGGCCAGCTGGACGAGGCGCCGCTGAATCTCGCGGAGCTCAGCCAGATCAAGAGCAGCTTCACCTTCACCCTGCTCAACATGCTCCATGCCCGCGTGGCCTACCCGCCCGCGGCGGAAAAACCCGAGGCCCGGAATGCCCCCAGGAAATCGGAGCAGGGTGCGGGGTAGAGAGACCGGAGCCCGGAAACCGGATTTCGGGAAAAAGAGAACCGAGGCAGGGCGTCATCTGATCTTTCCGGTTTCCGGTATCCGAAATCCGCAATCGGCCCGGCCGGTGCACCTCCACCACGGCCACCCGCGGCTCCGCCTCGACCGCTGCGCCGTGGCCGCCATGGTCCATCTGCTCGACGCCCACGCGGCCGCGATCCTGCCGCTCCCGTCCGCGGTTCCCGGCCTGCACCCGGTGCCGGCCGGCGAACTGTCCCTCGCCTTTCTCACCGATGCCGCCCTCGCCCGTCTCCACGCCCGGTTTCTCGACGACCCGTCGGTCACCGACGTGATCACCTTTGCCGGCACCCCCGCGTCCGGCCTGGCGGGCGAAATCTGCGTCTCCGCCGACACCGCCCGCGCTTTCGCGAGAAAACACGGGCGTGATTTCTCCGCGGAGCTGACACTCTACCTCGTGCACGGCTGGCTGCACCTCGCCGGCCACGACGATCTCGAACCCGTCCGAAAAAAACGCATGCGCGCCGCCGAGGCCCGGGCGATGCGACTGCTGTGCGCGGCGGGAGAAATTCCGCGCTTCGCCTTCATCGCCCCGGCGCGCGCCCGTCCCTGATCCGGCCCGCGTACCCACGCCGGCCGCCGCGGTCTCGCGATGGGAAACAATGTCAACTAATAGTTGACATGCTTCCGTCCGCAGTGCGCCAAGGCACGCCGCGGAGTGCGGCGAAATGCAAATGCGGCCGGCCGTCGCATCGCCCGGCGCCCGCTCAATGCCCGGTGCGCTGCGCGCCCTCCGGCGTGAAACGCAGCACCGCCGGCACCTTCTCGCGCGGAGTGAATTCCTCCAGGGTGGTATGCGTCACCTCGGTGGCGTCGGCCGCCACAAACCGCGCCCGGATTTCCACGTAATCGCGGAAAAATCCCAGCGGCGTGGCCGGCACGGTGATGCGCACCGGCGCCTTTCCCACCGGCCGGCCGTCGACCACAATAATCGCGCCCGGGGGCGCGGATTCGACGAGCAGCGTCAGTTTGGAAACCGGCGTGGTGCCCTCGGCCGGCCGTTCCGGCACCGATGGAGCTGCCGGTGGAACCGCCGGTTTTGTCGCTCCCTGTTCCCGGACCGGGGTGGGCGCCGCGACCGGGGTAACGCCTGCCGGCGCGGAGGCTGGCGCCTTGCGCACAGTCGTGCAGCCGGCGGAAACCAGAAGACAAAAGACGGAGGACAGCGCTGCAATCCGCATTGGAGATCCTATCATGGCCTTGAGCCGCTCACGTTAAGCATCTCTCCACCGGCACCAAGGAGAAACTCCACCGGAGGTCGGTCGCGAAACGGTTTCACTGCATCTTTCACTGGTTTTTCCCAGCATGCACTTCATCACGCCAGCCGGCTAACAGTTCCTGGCGGAACACGTCCGATCTTCTCTTTTCCCTAAGAAACAACAGGCTCCCACGTCATCCAGATATGCGCTCGCGATTGCTTCCCTTCCAGCCGGGTTCGGCGACACTGGCCGCCATCCTAATCGTCGCAGCCTCCGCGACCGGTGCCGACCGCCCCGCGGTCGAGACCGTGGCCGCCGCCAACACCGCTTTTGCCCTCGACCTTTACCGGCAGCTCGCACCGGCACCGGGCAACCTATTCTTTTCACCCTCCAGTGTTTCCGAAGTCCTCGGCATGGCCCTAGTTGGAGCCCGCGGCCAGACTGCCGCGGAAATGGCCGCGACCCTCCACCTGAACTTCCCGCCGGATCAAGTCGTCGCTGGGCTTGCTCTACTGGCTGACCGATTGGGCCTCGGCCGTCACGACGGCGTCACCCTCGTGACGGCCAATTCCATCTGGGCGCAGTCGCAGACGCCACTCCTCCCGGAGTTTCTGCACTCGCTCCGCACCCAATTCTCCGCCGAAGCCACGTCGGTCGATTTCGGGCACGCCGCCGAAGCCGCGCGGACGAGGATCAACGTCTGGGTCGCCGACAAAACGCGCAACAAGATCCCGGAGTTGATCGGCGCCGGTATGCTCGACACCCAGACTCGGATGGTGCTGGTCAATGCGATCTATTTCAAAGGCCGCTGGGCCGGCCCTTTTGAGCCGCGGCTGACACGCCCGGCGTCGTTCTTCCTCGCCCCGACCCGGAGCGTCGAGGTGCCGACGATGCATCGTACATCCAAGCTGCGCACGGTCGCGCTCGACGGGCTCCGCCTGATCGAGCTGCCCTACTCCGGTCAGACCATATCCCTGGTGATCCTACTGCCGGACGCAAGCGTCGGGCTGGCCGCGATCGAACGCGACCTCACGCCGGAGAAGCTCGGCCCCTGGCTGACGCGATTTGACGCCGCAGGGAAAGTCGAGGTGGCGCTCGCGCTGCCGCGGTTCAGCACCGCCGGCCACTTTGATCTCGGTTGGCAACTTGGAGCGATGGGAATGCCGGCGGCCTTCGATCCGAACGCCGCGGATTTCTCGGGCATGACCGGCGATCGCTCTCTGTTTCTATCCACCGTCATCCACCAAGCCGTCGTGGAGGTGAACGAGGAAGGGACCGAAGCCGCCGCTGCGAGCGGCGGGGTCTACGCGGCCTTTGCGGTGATGCGTCCGCTCGAGATCCAGGTCGACCACCCGTTTCTGTTCCTGATCCGCGACCAAACGACCGGGACCCTGCTTTTCCTCGGCCGGATCGTCGATCCGCGCTGAGACCTGCGCGATAACCCGGGGAAAATATCAGGCCAGTCCGCTGGCCTTCCGGGCCCGGGTCAGCACCTTGCCGGCCACGGCCCGGGCGCGTTCGGCGCCGGCGCGCAACACCTGGTCGACGTAGTCGCGATTGGCCGCCAGTTCCGCGCGGCGCGCGCGGGCGGCGGCGAAATAATTCCAATAGTGCTCGAACAGCGCCTTCTTGAGGTCGCCGTAGCCCAGCCCCCCCGCGCGCAGCCGGTTCTCAAAATCGGCGGCGACCTCCTTGGGCGCGACGAGCTTCAGGAGCTGGATGACGATGTTCCTGTCGGCGTCGGGCTTCGGCTCCTGCGGCGTGCGGCTATCCATGACGATCGACATGATCCGCTTCCGCATCGCCTTCTCGCCGCCGAAAATCTCGATGGTATTGCCGTAGCTCTTGCTCATCTTCTGGCCGTCGGTGCCGGGCACGGTGGCCACCTCCTCGCGGATGGCCGGCTCGGGCACAACGAACGTCTCACCGTAGGTCTGGTTGAACTTGATGGCGATGTCGCGCGTCATCTCCACGTGCTGCTTCTGGTCGCGGCCGACAGGCACGAGGTTCGAGTCGTAAAGCAGGATGTCGGCCGCCATCAGCACCGGGTAGGCGAAGAGGCCGAAGTTGGGCGCGACCCCCTTGGCGAGCTTGTCCTTGTAGCTATGGGCGCGCTCCAGCAGCCCCATCGGCGTGAGCGAGCCGATGATCCACGTCAGCTCCGTCACCTCGGGCAGGTCGGACTGCCGGAAGAACACGCTCTGCTTCGGATCCAGTCCGCAGGCCAGGAAATCGAGGGCCACGCTGAACGAATTGTGGCGGCGCTCGTCGGCGTTGGCGAGCGACGTCATCGAATGGTAGTCGGCGACGAAATAATAGCACTCCCCTCGTGCCTGCAGCTCGACGGCCGGCTTCATCATGCCGAAGTAGTTGCCGATGTGCAGCGCCCCGGAGGGCTGGATGCCGGAAAGGATCCTCATGGGCTTGGTCGTGTCCATTTTGCCTCCGCTCGGATGCCGCGGAGGCATCCGAGCAAGCGTCAGTGCGGCGGGCCGGGCAAGTTTTTAATCCTCCCGCGCCTCGTCGGTCGCGGTGGAGCGCACGCGGCCGATGCGGCCGGCCGGCAGGTAGCCGCCAAAGGCGATCGCCGGCATGACCAGCGCGCGTTTGCCGAGCAGGGTGCCGGGATTGAGCACGGCGTTGCAGCCGACCTCCGCGTCGTCGCCGAGGATGGCGCCAAACTTGCGCAGGCCGGTCGGGTGCAGGGTGTCGCCCTCGCGCACCAGCACATCGCGGTGATCAAGCCGGTAGTTGGAGCAGATCGCACCGGCGCCCAGGTGGGCCTTGTTGCCGAGGATCGAGTCGCCCACGTAGTTGTAGTGCGGCGTCGCCACGCCGTCCATGAGCAGGCAGTTCTTGTACTCGCAGGCATTGCCGAGCACGCAACCCTCGCCGACGATGACATTGCCGCGCACAAAGGCGCCCGGCCGGATCTCGGTGCGCGCCCCGATGTAGGCCGGCCCGATGAGCGTGGCATAGCTCGGCAACTTCACCGTCGGGTGAATCCACAACGGTCCCTCGGCCTGCACGCCGGGTGGCAGCGGCGGCACCGGGACGTCGAAATGAAACGCCGCCAGGGCCGGACCGATGCGTTTCAACCATTCCCACGGCGGCAGGTCGGCAGGAAAGTGCGCCGCAAAAATGGTCAGCGACGGTGGCAGCGTAAAAAAATCGGCGGCTTTCAACTCCGCCACTCAAACCGGCTTGGGGCCTCCGGCCAACAAAAAAGCCGCCGGGGTCAAGCGGCCTTGAGAAAGTCCGGGCGAGCGGTGATCTGCGCCGGCCCGGGGCAGGCAAGGCAGCTTGGTCGGAAACCAGCAGCGCCAGGCCCACCCAGCGGCGGCGCGGCAGAATTTAGGTTGAAATGTTGCGCCGCTTGGCCCGCATTACCGGCGGCGATGCCTGTTGAAACCATGCTGGCTCCGGGGAGCGAAGTCCTCGTGCTCGAGGATGATGGCGTCCTGCGCAAACGCCTGGCCGGCTACCTGCGCACCCAAGGCGCCGAGGTGACCGAGGCCGGCCGGATCGAGGAGGCGCGCCGCCTTCTGCGTGACTGCCGTTTCGACTTCGCCCTCGTGGACCTGCACCTGCCCGACGGCGAGGCCCTCGCGCTGCTGCGCGACGGCCTGTTTTCGGAAAACACCGGCGTCGTGGTGATGACCGCGTTTGGCGGCGTGAAACAGGCGGTCGAGGCCATGCGCCTGGGGGCGGGCGACTACCTCGCCAAGCCCTTCGAGCCCGAGGAAACCGTCCTCGCCTTTCTCCGCTGCCGGGACACCCGGATCGTCCGGCGCCGCGAGGAGCATCGCGCCAAGGAGACGGGCGGCGAAGCCGACAGCGTCGTTTTCGGCGCGAGCCTCGCCGGGGTGCGCGCCCAGCTCGGCACCATCCTGGCCGCCGAGCGCCGCCTGGAGCGGGGCCTGCCGCCGGTATTGATCGAAGGCGAGACGGGCACCGGAAAGAGCGCCTTCGCCCGCTGGCTCCATGCCCAGGGGCCGCGGGCCGCAAAACCGCTGATCACGCTCAATTGCGCCGCGGTGCCTGACTCGCTGGCCGAATCGGAGCTGTTCGGTCACGAGCGCGGTGCCTTCACCGATGCCCGGCACGCCCGCATCGGCCTCTTCGAGGCGGCCGACGGCGCCACGCTCTTTCTCGACGAAATCGGCGCCCTTTCGCCCGCCACCCAGGCCAAGGTGCTGACGGCGGTGGAGGACGGCCGCATCCGCCGGCTCGGCGGCACCCGCGAGATCACCGTGGATGCGCGCCTGATCGCCGCCAGCAACCGGCCGCTGGCCGACCTCGTGCAGCAGGGGGCGTTTCGCGAGGATCTCTACCACCGGCTGAATCTCCTGCGCATCACCTTGCCGCCGCTGCACGAGCGCGGCACCGACATCGTGCCCCTGGCCCGCCACCTGCTTGCGAGAATCGCCGGCCGCCACCGGCTGCGGGGGCTGGCCATCACGCCGGAGGGCGAGGCGCGCCTGCTGGCCCAGCCGTGGCGCGGCAACGTGCGCGAGCTGGCACACGAGATCGAGCGCGCCGTGATTTTTGGCGGAGGCGCCCCGCTGGATTTTGCCCACCTCGGCAGCGCGCCCACCCCGCCCGCAGGCGGCTGGCGCAACCCGGCGTGGAAACTGCCCGAGAACGGTTTCTCGATCGATGCCCTGGTGAACGAACTCATCGCCGAAGCCTTGCGCGAAACCAGCCAAAACGTCTCCGCCGCCGCACGCCGGCTCGGCGTCACGCGTCAGTTTATCCGCTACCGTCTTTCCGGCGGAAAACCCGGCTCCTGAATGCATGACACCATGTGCCCGCGTTGGCTGCCTGCAGCCGGAAGTTGCAGCGAAACAAGAGCTGATTGGCTGTCAGCAGCCAGCAAAGCGCCAAGGCATCCAGCGGCCCGGCCGGTCCTATTTTCTTAAGCCATTCACAAGCAAAATCTTCTGCACGCAAAGATGCCGATGGCATGCAACGCGCAGGCTGGGAGACACATCGTAAACCATCAACTCCCTCAATCCCATGAAGACATTTCTTCCACTCACCCTTGGGCTCGCCGCCGTATTTGCGTCCTTCCCGGCGCCGCAGGCGAACGCCAACAGCGGCGAACCCAAATTCGACCTGATCGTGGTTGCCGAACAGGCCAACCCGAAAGCACCGCCCCCCATGCCGGATCCGGACCATCCGGTTTATTACACCGCCGCTGATGCCGGTTATATCGAAGCCGGCAGTCCGATTGCCGGCGAAAAACCACCAACCGCGGAAGCGGTCGGGCAGGCGTTGCGGGTGACCCTGGCGGCGCAGAATTATCAGCCGGCCCCCGACGGGTCGGCACCGGCCCAGTTGCTCATTTATCACTGGGGGGTCATTCGCCGGGACTTCATCGCCATCGAGCCTCCGTTCAGGGTTCAGCCCAACCTCCATGCCCGTATCTCGCTGGTCGCGACAAAGAAAATGGCCGAGCGGATCGAGGATTTCATCGTCGGCCGGAAATCCGCCGTCGGCCTGGGTCGGTCCTTTCCGCCGCCGGGCCTGCTGGCGCCGCGGCTGCAGGATGTCCTGAGCATCGCGGAGGATCCCCGCTACTTTGTTATCGTGTCGGCCTACGACTATGCCGCGGTCAGCCGTCACGAGCCCCGGCTGCTGTGGCGGGTCAAGCTGAGCGCACGCGACGTCAGCGGGGCGATGTACGAAATCCTGCCCGCCCTCATTCGCGGCGGTGGTCCGTTCCTCGGACGCCACGTGGAGGAACCGCAATATCTGAAGGCGCCGCGGCGACCGGCCGTGGCGCCGGGAGAGCCGGACCTGCCAGCGACGGCAGGACAGCCCCCCGAGGGTTTTGTCCGCGACCTCGCGCAACGAGAGCATGCGGCGTTCTCCGGCGAGCCGGTCGCCGACCCCGCGAACAATAGCGCCGCCGCTGCTGCGACCGGCGACCCGGGTTCCCCCGCCCTGCCGCCGGCGCTCGCGCAACGGATCACCACCTATCAGCGGGAAAAGCTCTCCTTGCAGGAGACCCTCGCCGCCCGGATCAAGGGACAAAATCCGGGTGCGGAAACCCGCCAGGCCATTGACACCTTCAATGCGGAAAATGCCGGCCGCATTGCCGCGTTGTCGAAAGCGCGGGAGGCCATCCGCGACGAACTCTCCCGGCTGGCCGCTGCGAACGCCGGCACCGCCTCCGGCAAATCCCTGGATGTCCTCCTCCAGGAATACGCCATCGGCGTCCAGGAGCTGCAGCCGCCTGCCGCCCCGTAAACCGGCGGATTTGCCGTCGCGGAAATCACCTCCCGATTCCCTGGTATGAAGCCGCGGTTCATGCGTCTCGTCCTGCCGGCGCTGGCCGCCGCCACGCTGCTCGTGGCCATCTTTGCCGGGATGGTCGTGCGCTTCCGGGCCGGCCTCCGCGAGGAGATCCGCCGGACGATCATCGACCGCGATACCAGCATACTCCGCCCCGTGGCCCTGCGGCAGCTGGCCCGGGGTGAAGCCGCCACCACGAGCCCCGCCGACCTGCTGGCGGCGGTGCTGGACAGCGCGCAGCAGGAAAACATGCTGGCCGTGGCCGTTTACGATGCGCAGGGCCGCACCCTGCGTTTCGCTCCTGATTCGCTGCTCATCGCCGAATTGCCGCTGGATGACTATCTGCGGTTGCTCAAGGGCGAGCCGATCGGCCGTTATCATCCGGTGTTTCCGCTCGACCATTATTTCTCCGGGGTCGGCGGGCCGCCGGCGCAGCGCAAGACGCCGGTGCTCGAGGTGCTGCTGCCGCTGCATGGCCGCGACGCGGACCGGCTGCTCGGCTTTGCGCAGTACTACATCGACGCCCGGCCGCTGGCCCGGGAACTGGCGGCCATCGACGGACGCATCAACCGCCAGACCGCCGCGACGCTCGGCATCGGCGCGACGCTGATCGCCGCCGTCGTGACTGCCGCCTACTTCGGGCTGCGCCGGGCCCGGGACGCCATCACGGAGCGCAACCAGCGGCTGGTCCGGACCAATTTCGAGCTCACCCTGGCGGCCAAGGCCTCGGCCGTCGGCCAGATCACCTCGCATTTGATCCACGGCCTGCAGGGCTCCGTCGCCGGCCTGCGCGAAACCATGTCCGGCCACGGGCCCGGCGGCCCGGCGGCACCAGACTGGAAGACCGCCGCCGGCTACACGGAGCGGATGCAGGCGATGATCCAGGAAACCGTCACGCTGCTTGCTGAGACCGCCACGCCCGGCACGGCCTATGAACTCACCGGGCATGAGCTCGCCGAAATCATCCATCAGCGCAACGCGACCCCCGCGGAGAAAAAGGGCATCACTCTCACCATCCGTGGTGGATTCGACCGGAGCCTCGACGGTCATCGCGGCAGCCTCGTGTGCCTTATCATCAGCAACCTGGTGCAAAACGCGATCGATGCCACCGGCGCCGGCCGGCGCATCGCCGTGACCTTCCGCCATGACGGCGGTGCCGTGAAAATCACCGTTGCCGACGAAGGTCCCGGCATCCCCGGGGAGCTGCGCGAGCATCTCTTTGAACCGGGGCACACCGGCCGCCCGGGAGGCTCGGGCCTGGGTCTCGCCATCAGCCGGCTGCTGGCCCGGCAAATCGGCGCCACCCTGGCACTCGAATCCACCGGTCCGGACGGCACGACCTTCAGTCTCACGCTGCCGGTCGGCGGCTAAACAGCAGTCCCATCGTCCGGTTGCTCCCTTGCGGTTTTCCATTCGCCACAACCGGCTATTCCCGCCGGCGCCGATCAGCCACCACTATTGTTTAGACCTGATCCGAGTGGTTTGGCTCTCATGTCGGCTGTTACTGTTTCACCTACACCATACCGATTCAGCCACGGTGAAGTGTGATCTCCCGGATTGGCAAGCGTGCCACTTCCTCCGGCAGATCCGGTTAGACACTTGGTTTGGGTCGGCAACGCATTCCACCCGTCTCTGGGACGGCCGCCTGGCATTTTCGCCTTCAACCGGTCGGCCGGCCGGTTACAACCAAGGCATGCCCACCCTTGACGAGATCGTCGCCTATTGCGACCGCCGCACGCGCCGCGCTGCGTTCACGGACTACCCCGGCGCCAGCAACGGCCTGCAGGTCGCCAACCGGGGCCGCGTCACCCGGATCGGCGCCGCGGTCGACGCCGGCCTGGAGCCTTTCGCGAAGGCGGTCGCCGCCGGCGTGGATTTCCTCATCGTGCATCACGGCTTGTTCTGGGAGCCGCCGCGTCCGGTCACCGGCTTGAACTATCAAAAGCTCGCCACGCTCCTGCACGGCAACTGCGCGCTCTATTCCAGCCACCTGCCGCTCGACGCGCACCCGCAGATCGGCAACAACGTCCTGCTCGCCCGCCAGCTGGGTCTCCGGCCCCGCCGTCCGTTTTTGGTGCGTGAGGGCGAGGCGATCGGCTGGATCGCGCCCAGCCGGCTCCGGCGCGCCGATCTGCGGCGGAAGCTGGCCGCGCTTTATCCCCGGATGACGGCCTTGGAGTTCGGCTCGGCGGCACCGCGTGCAGTCGCCTTCTGCAGCGGGCGCGGCACCAGCGCCGTGCGCGAGCTGGCGGCCGCGCGGGTCGATACGCTGGTGACCGGCGAGTTGGGCGAGGAGTGGTTCAACCACGCCCAGGAGCACCGGTTCAATCTCTACCTCTGCGGCCACTACGCCACCGAGGTGCACGGCGTGAAGGCGCTGGCGGCCGAGCTCGCGCGGAAATTCCGCCTGCCATGTGAGTTCATCGCGACCGGAAACCCGCTCTGAATCTTCACCGGAGGCCGCCGAGAAAGCAGAGCGGGGCCAAAAGGATTCTTCCCTTCCCTCTGCTTCCTCTGCTAACTCCGGTCAGGTTTCCCAATTTCCATGAAAAAGATCGCCATCATCAACGGCCCCAATCTCGACCGCCTCGGCAAACGTGAGCCGGAGGTTTACGGCCGGGCGACGCTCCGGGACCTCGAGAAAATGGTCCGCACCGAGGCCAAAAAACTCCGCGTGTCGCCCACCTTCTTCCAGTCGAACCACGAGGGCGCGCTCATCGACAAGCTGGGCGAGCTGGCCGACCGCCGGTTCGACGGCATCATCATCAACCCCGGCGGCCTCTCGCACACCAGCATCGCGCTGCGCGACGCCATTGCGGGCACGGGCATTCCGGCGGTGGAAGTGCACATCTCCGACATCCGCCGGCGCGAGCCTTTCCGCCGCAAGTCCATCACCGCCGGCGCCTGCGTGGCCATGATCTGCGGCCGAGGGCTGCCCGGCTACCTCCTGGCCCTGCGCCGGCTGGAGAAAAGGTAGGCGCCGGCTCGCGGCAAAAATGCGTCGCGAGCAAGCCCGCTTCCACCTCATGGCCGAGACCCTGCCCAACTTCTCCGCGCCGCGCTGGTTCGCCTGCCACACCAAGCCGCGGTGCGAAAAGAAATTCGCCGCGCTGCTCACCGCGGAGCAGTTCCCGCACTATCTGCCGCTGGTGCCAAGCGTGCGGCGCTATCGGGACCAGACCAAACGCTTCACCAAGCCGCTGTTTCCGAGCTACGTGTTTGCCGAGATCCCGCCGGACCGGAAAAACCGCGTCTACCAGCAGGACCTGCTCGTCCGCGCCATCTGGGTCGAAGACCAGGCCGGCCTGCTGCGGCAGCTCGAGGACGTGCGGGCGGTCGTGGCCTCGGGCCTGGAGCTGAGCCTGCATCCGCTGCTCAAAAAGGGGGCGCGCGTGAAGGTGGCCGGCGGCCCGCTGCACGGCATCGAGGGGGTCGTGGACGATCCGGCGAGCCCGCGGGGGGTGATCATCGCCATCGACGTGCTGCAGCAGGGGCTGCTAGTGCGCCTGCCGATGGAGAATTTGCAGCTGCTCCCTTAAACCGGCGGACTGCACGGAGGATTGCGCATGATGGATCCCGATCCACTCAATCGATGCAACCGAACGCGCGCAGCGCTGTCCATGAACGGGTCCAGCTTGCACTGCATGCGCCCACCCACGAGGTTTGCTTTTTTCCGGAAGACCGCCCTGTGCCTGGTCGCCGGCCTGCTGCTAGCCGCCACCGGAGCGGCCCAGGACGATCCGCCGGCCGGCGAAGCCGCACCCGCCAATGGCAATGGCAGCCAGCCCACGATCTCGCGCATTCCCGGCCTGTTCGAGATCGACCTGCCGAAAACCGAGCGGAGGGGCAACATCCAGTTCACCTTTCAACCCCATTTTCGCGATCTGATCGACAACAGCTACCTGCGCATCCCGCTCGGGTTCCGCTGGGGCGTGAACGACCACTTCGAGCTCAACAGCGATCTTGACACCTATTTCGACCATGGCCTGGGCCGCGGCGCCAGCGGCTATGGCCTCAGCCAGCTGCACTTCGGCGCCAAGTACGCCTGGCACGAATGGCTCAAGCCCTCCTGGGACACCAGCGTGGGTTTCAACTCCTCCATCCCCGTCAGCCGGCCGCCGGTCGAGCTCACCGACGGCCACAATCATTTCACGCCGTTCATCGTGCTGGGGCGGCAGGTGGATGGGGTGAAGGGCCTCTCGGGTTTCCTGCACACAAGCGTGGATTTCATCTCCAAGTCATCGACGCCCGGTGAGTTCGGCCGGAACCAGCCGCACAGCAATTCTCTGACGGTGACTCCGGGCCTGCTCTACGACCGCAAGTCTTTCCACTACACCCTGGAGGTTGACTGCACCACCACGAGCCTGGTGGGCCAGGGTAACAAGAATTTCTTCACCATCCGGCCGGGCGTCATCTGGGACCTGCCCAGGAAGCTGGTGTTCAACGCCCGCGGCCGCTGGCTCGTCGGCTTCAACGTGACGGCCACCTTCGGTCCCGACGGCAACACGTTCGGCACCGGCGGCCGGTTCCGCGGCGAGGTGAACCTGACGCGTTTGTTCCGCCACGACCGGCAGGACAACACTCCGCCGGCTGATGCGACCTCCGGCCGCTGAATCGCGGGCGGCCGGTCACCAAAGCGGCCAGGCCCACGCCACGGCATGCAGCGTCGCACACGTCGCGAGTGCCGCCGCCACGTCGTCGATCACGATGCCCCACCCTCCGGGCAGATCCTGCAGTTTGCGGATGCCCAGCGGCTTCGCGATGTCGAAGAGCCGGAACAGCAGAAAGCCCGCGAGGAAGACCGTCCCCGGCGGCCACGGCCGCGCCAGCGCCGGCCAGCCGAGAAAGCACAGGGGCATGGCCATGAACTCATCGAGGATCACCTCGCCCGGGTCGCGCCGCCCGAGGCGGAATTCCGCCTCGCCGCACATCGCGACCGCGAGGTAGAGGCCCGGCAGGCTGAAGACCAGCATCCAGAAGCCCGACCACGGCCAGAAACCGAGCGGCCAGAAGAACACGGTGAAATACAGCAGCCCGGCCGCCGAGCCCCACGTGCCGGGCGCGCGCCGCCGGCGGCCGAGCGGGCCGAGCGTGGCAAACGCCAGCACCAGGCCGGAGGGGAGCAGGCGGGGCCAGATCGGTTGCGCAAGCTTCATGCGGCCGGCCGGTCAAACAACACGTGCCGGTATTTCCAAAAATAGCTCCACATGGAGGAAAGCATGAACCCCATCGACACAAAGAAGAGCCCGATGCCGATCCAGTGGATCAGCCCGGCCACGCCGTCGAGCGGGAAGGGGCAGACGCGCGCCAGATCCCGGGCGAACATCGGCTCGCCGAGGAGGCACCCGAGCGCGATCAGCTGGATGATGGTCTTCAGCTTGCCGCCGAGCTCGGCCGCCATCACCACGCCCCGGGTGGCCGCCATCATGCGCAACCCCGAGATCATGAATTCGCGCGTGATCATCAGCAGCACCATCAGCATCACGAACGCGCCGGGCAGCCGCAGATAGTCGAGGTCGAGCAGCGCCACCATGATGCCGATGACCAGGATCTTGTCGACGAGCGCGTCCATGAACTTGCCGAGATCGGAGACGCTGTTGCGCTCGCGCGCCAGTTTGCCGTCGAGCCAGTCGGTGATGGCCGCAGCGATGAAGAGCCAGAAGGCAAGCGTCGCCGCCCAGGGCCAGGTGCCGTACATCAGCGCCACGATGGCAAAGGTCAGGGGCATGCGGATCAGCGTCAGCGCGTTCGGCAGATTCATGCGGAGAAAGTGACGGCGCAAGGTATGGACCCGTCACGCCGCCATGCGCAAATCAGTTTTTGCCCGCGGCGCCGGGCGTACCAGTTTTCTGCAAGTTACCAGGGCTGCCGCTCATCGGCACGCTGGAATGACCAATGCGGCCCGGTGACGAGCGCCGGCCCTACAGGGTGTCTGGCCGGAAGCGCCCGTGGGCGGCGCGCCCGGCTCTGCTGGCCAGCAGAGCGCCCTACCCACCGTCGCGTGATCGCCGAAGGTAGGGCGGGACCGCTGGGCCCGCCTAAATTCAGCAAGCGGCGTTTCCGGACCGGCACTACAGAACGTCGCGATCTGTAGAAAACTGGGATGCGCCCCCGGCGCCGCGCTATTTTCTTCCCCGCTTGCCCTGGATCGCATTCCCGGCCTTACTGCGTCTCCCGCCCTGCGGCCGGATGCGAACGGGAGCGCGGGCACGAACCAGCCATTTCACGTACTGCCATGAGACTCTGCATCTATCCGGGGACTTTCGACCCCATCACTTACGGGCATCTCGACGTGCTCGAGCGCGCTTCGCACCTCTTCGACCAGGTGCTGGTCTCCGTCGCGCACAATCCCGAGAAGAGCCCGCTGTTCACCGCCGAGCAGCGCCTGGAACTGATCCGGCCGAACATCGCCCGCTTCGCCAACGTCTCCGCCACCACCTTCCGCGGCCTGCTGGTCGACTTCGCCATGGAGCAGCGGGCGGTCGCCATCATCCGCGGCCTGCGGGCGATGTCGGACTTCGAGTTTGAATTCAACATGGCGCTGATGAACCGCCACCTGCAGCCGGCGGTGGAAACGATTTATGTGATGCCCAACGAGGACTACAGCTATACCAGCTCCCACCTGGTCAAGCAGGTCAGCAAATACGGCGGCGACGTCTCAAAATTCGTGCCGGCCAATGTGGCCGCAGCACTGCGGGCGGCCTACGGAGCCCGGTAAGGCGGAAGCCGATCCGGCCGACCGCCGGTGATCGGCCACCATCCTGTTACCTTCATGCCAGTCGCGCGTCTTAGCCTTGGCTGATGCGTGCCTTCCAGCTTCTTCACCAGCGCCATCCGGGCGGCTTGCCTGGCCCGGCCCGTCAGCGCAATGCTTCCCTTCCCATGTCTACGTCCTCCCGTTCGAGTGTCTGGAAAACCCTGGTCATGCTCCTGGCCGTCGCCGCCGCGGCGGCCGGAGGCTGGTATTTCTGGATTCATCGCTCGGACGAGGCGCCGGAGTATTCCACGATCACTGTCACGCGCGGCGCTGTCGTCCAGGTGGTCACGGCCACCGGCGGCCTGCAGTCGCCCACCAGCGTCGATGTGAGCAGCCAGGTCTCCGGCCTCATCCAGAAGCTGTTCGTCGACTACAACACTCCCGTCAAAACGGGCCAGATCCTGGCCCAGCTCGACCCGGCCACCTACGAATCGCGGCTCCAGCAGGCCCAGGCCCAGCTTGCCAACACCAAGGCGAACTACGCCCTTGTCAAACTCAACGCGGAGCGCACCCGCGAACTGCGCGTCAAGGGCCTCGTGGCCCAGCAGGATCTCGACACAGCCGAGGCCCTGCTCCTCCAGGCCGAAGCCCAAGACAAGATCCAGCAGGCCAACGTAGACAGCGCGCAGGTCGACCTCACCCGCTGCACGATCTACTCGCCCATCGATGGCATCGTCATCGACCGACAGTGCGACATCGGCAAGACCGTCGCCGTCAGCCTCAACGCCCCCACCCTCTTCACCATCGCCAACGACCTCGCAAAAATGCAGATCGACGCCTCCGTGTCCGAAGCGGACATCGGCAACGTCGTGGAGGGCCAGGACGTGACTTTCACCGTGGACGCATTCCCAAACCGGCAGTTCAACGGCAAGGTCATCCAGATCCGCAACGCGCCGAAAACCGTGTCCAACGTCGTGACCTACGACGTCATCATCGAGGTCCGCAACGAAAACCAGCGGCTCAAGCCCGGCATGACCGCCAACGTATCCATCATCATCGATCGCGCCATGGGCGGTCTCCGGATTGCCAACAGCGCCCTGCGCGCGCGCATCCCGGACGAATTCCTGCCGAAACGCGCCCTCGACCCGGCTCCTGCCGCGGCCCCGGGGGCCGCCACTCCCGCCGCTCCCGACCCGACCAAACCGATGACCGACGACGAGCGACGCGCGGTGATGCATCAGATCATGCAGGAAGCCGGCTTTGTCCATGGCAGCGGCACGCCTTCGCCCGAAATCCTCCAGAAAGCCCGGCAGCTTGCCAAGGACCGCGGCCTTGATCTCGATTTCAGCCGCTTTGGCGGCGCCCGTGGCGAACGCAGCGGCAGCGCGGTGACGACGCGCACCCTCTACCGGTTGACCGGCCACGATGCGCACTCGGCCAAGCTGGAGCCGGTCAACGTCAAACTGGGCATCACGGACGGCATCTACACCGCGGTGCTGGACGGCCTTAACGAGGGCGACATGCTGGTCACCTCCGTCACCCTGCCCGGCACGACATCCGCCACCATCGGGCGGCCCGCGAGCAACCCGTTCGCCGGCAGCGGTGGTCCGCCGAGAGGGCCCCGCCGTTGAACCGCCGCGCCGCATTGTCCCTCTGATGGCCGCCGTCGTCAAAGTCGAGGAGATCCACAAGATCTACGACTCGGGTGAGGTGCCGGTGCACGCCGTCCGGGGCGTGTCGCTGGAAATCCACCGCGGCGAGTTTGTGGCTCTCATGGGCGCCAGCGGCTCCGGCAAGTCCACGCTCATGAACCTGCTCGGCTGCCTCGACCGCCCGACGCGCGGCCGCTACCTGCTCGACGACACCGACGTCTCGCAGCTCGACCGCAATGAACTGGCCGACATTCGCAATCAGAAGATCGGCTTCGTCTTTCAGGGCTTCAACCTGCTCGCCCGCACCACCGCGCTGGAAAACACGGAACTGCCCATGATGTACGGTCAGCGACTTCACTCGTCGCGCGAAATGCGCCAGCGGGCGCTCCACAGCCTCGAGATCGTGGGCCTCGCGGATCGCGCCGACCATTTTCCCAACCAGCTGTCGGGCGGCCAACAGCAGCGCGTCGCCATCGCGCGCGCCCTCGCCAACGATCCCGAACTCCTCCTCGCGGACGAACCAACCGGCAACCTGGACAGCAAGACCTCCGTCGAAGTGATGGGCGTGTTCCAGCAGCTCAACGAGCAGGGCATCACCATCGTCATGGTCACGCACGAGCTCGACATCGCCCGTTACTGCCGGCGCAACCTCATCCTGCGCGACGGCAGCCTCGTGCGCGACGAACTCGTGCGTGACCGCCTGCACGCCGCCGAGGAAATGCGGAAGCTCCGGGAAGCCGAGGCCGCGGCAAAACTGACCTCCGCCTAGCCCGGATGTTTCACACCCCACTCGCGAGCATGTCTGCACACTATAGACAGTCTACTGACCTGGTCGGCTTGGCCGGCACATCCGGACTATTGGCAAAACCGCCCTCCGAAAGCGGCCCAAGGAGAACCGGTGTGTCTTCGGGATCTTTTTGGGCGATAATCGTGGGCTCATTCCGCGGTCGCATGGTCTCCCTGAAAAGGGGCGGTTTTGCTTTTGGCCCGCAGATCCCTGGTTTCGCACCGTCACCACCGTTGCTTGCCGACGAAACGGTCACAGCCATGACCAAGACCGTGAAATCTGCGGGCTAGCCATGCGCGTCGTCAACACCATCAAGGTCGCCCTGCGTGCGCTCCGGCGCAACAAGATGCGCTCCATCCTGACCGCGCTCGGCATCATCATCGGCGTCGGCGCGGTGATCGCGATGGTCAGCATCGGCAACGGAGCCAAGGCGCAGGTCGAGGCGCAGGTGGCGAGCCTGGGTGAAAACGTCATCACCATTTTTCCGGGCAGTTTCACCGCCGGCGGCATGCGTGGCGGCTGGGGCAGCATGTCCACTCTCACGATTGAAGATGCCGACGCCATCAAGCGAGAGGTCGCGGATGTCCTCGGCGTGACCCCCGAGATGCGCGACCGCGCGCAGGTACTCGCCAACGGCCTCAACTGGAACACCCAGATCATGGGCGAGTCGCCCGACTACCCGATGATCCGCAGCTGGAAGGTCGCCGATGGCGCCATGTTCAGCGACCAGGACGTGCGCAGCGTGGGCAAGGTCGCGGTGATCGGCAAAACCGTCGCCGACCAGCTGTTTTCGGACGGTGGCGTGGTGGGCCAGACCATTCGCATCCGGAACATCCCCTTCAAGGTCGTCGGGGTGCTCGCCGCCAAGGGTTTCAACCTCTTCGGCCAGGACCAGGACGACACCGTGGTCATCCCCTACACAAGCCACATGAAGCGAGTCTCGCGTCGCACTAACATCAATTCCATCCTCGTGCAGGCCGCCACCGCCGGGGTCATCGACCGGGTGCAGCAGGACATCACCGACCTGCTCCTCCAGCGCCACAAGCGCAGCAGCGGCGACGCCGACTTTACGGTGCGCAACCAGGTGGAACTCGCCCAGGCCGCCACGGCCACCTCCAAGACGATGACCGTGCTGCTCGGCGCGATTGCGGGCGTGTCGCTCATCGTCGGGGGCATCGGCATCATGAACATCATGCTCGTCAGTGTGACGGAGCGCACCCGCGAAATCGGCATCCGCCTGGCCGTGGGCGCCCACGGCCGCGATGTGCTCCTGCAATTTCTGATCGAGGCTGTGATCCTCAGCTCGCTGGGCGGCGTCATCGGCATTCTCATCGGCATCGGCGCCTCGGAGCTGGTTTCCCTGCGCACCGGGTGGCCCGTGCTCATCTCGCCCGCCTCGGTGGCCGTCGCGGTGGTTTTCAGCGCGGCCGTCGGCATGTTTTTCGGCTACTATCCGGCGCGGAAGGCCGCCCGGCTGGATCCCATCGACGCCCTGCGCTACGAATAATCGCGTGCGAACGGCCGCGAAATGCGTAGGCCCAAAAGCAGGAGAGATGTGCCCGTTCACTTTCACCGTCCCTTTCACTTGTCCTGGCCTCGCGTGCGCCGGCCTGGGTCGGCATCGCCTCCCCCGCCACGTTCTTCAACAGCGAAGTCGCCTTCTCCCTCTTGTCAGACCGGCCGCCTCCGGCGCGAGGACTGCTTCGCCGCGTGATCGCAGCCTGGATTCGTCTCCGGCCACTCTCCGCTTGCTCAAGCCAGTCCGCCTTCGTCATCCTGCGCCCAGGATGCTTTTGCGATGACTGTCACTGACCCCGCCGTTCACCGGATTCTCATTGCCGACGACCAGCCCGATGTCCTCGAGGCCCTGCGGCTGCTGCTCAAGGCGGAGGGCTACCAGATTGAAACGGTGAAATCGCCCGCCGCGGTCATCAAGGCCATCGAGGCGCACGATTTCTCGCTCCTGCTGATGGACCTCAATTACGCGCGCGACACCACCTCCGGCCAAGAGGGCCTCGATCTCCTCAACCAGATCCAGCACGTCGATTCCTCGCTGCCTGTCGTCGTGATGACCGCCTGGGCGAGCGTCGATGTCGCCGTCGAGGCCATGCGGCGCGGCGCGAAGGATTTCATCACCAAGCCCTGGGAGAATCCGCGCCTGGCCGCGATCGTCCGCAACCAGATCGAGCTCGGCAACGCCGTGCGGGCCTACCGCCGCCTCGAGCAGGAAAACCAGCTGCTCCGCGGCAAGGGCGGCCCCACCCTGATCGCGCAGTCCGCGGCGATGCGCCCCGTGCTCGAAGTCATCGCGCGCGTCGGCCCCTCCGGCGCCAATATCCTCATCACCGGCGAAAACGGCACGGGCAAGGGCGTGATCGCCCAGGCGCTGCATGCCGTGTCGGGCCGCGCGGCGCAGCCCTTCATCTCGGTCAACATGGGCGGCCTGCCCGAGGGCGTGTTCGAGAGCGAGCTCTTCGGCCATGTGCGCGGTGCGTTCACCGACGCCAAGAGCGATCGCGCCGGCCGGTTCGAGCTCGCCCACGGCGGCACGCTGTTCCTGGACGAGATCGGCAACATCCCGCTCAACCAGCAGTCGAAAATCCTGCGCACCCTCGAGACCGGCGAATATGAGCGCGTCGGTTCGTCGAAGACCTACCGGGCCGACGTCCGCCTCATCTCGGCCACGAACGCCGACCTGTCCGCCGAGGTGGCCGCGGGCCGGTTCCGCCAGGATCTGCTCTTCCGCCTCAACACCATCGCCATCCACCTGCCGCCCATGCGCGACCGCCGCGAGGACATCCCGCTCCTCGCCCAGCACTTCCTGAAGCAGCATGTCGAGCGCTACCACAAGGCCATCACCGGGTTTGACGCCGGCGCGCTCGAGGCTATGCAAAACCACGTCTGGCCCGGCAACGTCCGTGAACTCGACCACGCGGTCGAACGCAGTGTGCTCATGTCCACCGGCCGGGTCATCCGCGCCGTCGACCTCGGGCTCACCGCCGGGCCGGCCGCGGCGCGCATCGAGGACATGAGCCTGGAGGAGGTCGAGGCCCATCTCATCAAGAAGACGCTGGCGCGCTGCGACGGCAACGCCCGCCGGGCCGCCGAGGAACTCGGCCTCAGCCGCAGCGCCTTCTACCGGCGGCTGGAAAAATACGGCCTGTAGGCGGGAGGGCGGTAAGCGATCGGCTTGGCGAAAGCTGGAGCGGGCGAAGAGATTCGAACTCTCGACGTCCACCTTGGCAAGGTGGTGCTCTACCAACTGAGCTACGCCCGCGAAAAGGAAGAGCCGGACTATGATTTTGGGTCCACCGCCGTCAACTGATATTTTGGCGCGATGCGACGGAGCGCGAATGGTTACGACGATTGGGGTTGGAGTTGGCTGGAGTTGTAGATCGCGACATTGCCAGACGGGATCATGTCGCTGACTGGATGACCAGCCTCGTCGAAGTCGGCTACAAGAGACAATTTGCCATCGCCTGGGTTTTTGCGCAGCAAAAACCCCATGCTCCGCCTGACTGCCCTTTACGTTTATCCCGTGAAATCGTGCCGGGGGCATGCCGTGACCTCGGCCGAGGTGGACGCCCGCGGATTCGTCGGCGACCGGCGTTTTCTCGTCGTCGATGCCGAGGGCCGCTTCCTGACCCAGCGCGTGCATCCCCGCATGGCCCTCATCGAAACCGCGCTGACAGCCGATACTCTCACCCTGTCATCGCCGGGCCATGGGTCCGTTTCCGTCGCTGTAGGTCAGGCTTTACGCCCGACAGTCGGGAATAAACCCCGATCTACACGTACCGTGACTGTGTGGAAGGACACCGTCGTGGCCGACGATTGCGGCGACGAGCCCGCCGCCTGGCTGAGCGATTTCCTCGGCCTGCCCTGCCGCCTGGTGCACACTGGTGCGGCTTATGCCCGCCCGATTCCCGATCGTAAACTGCCACTTTCATTTTCCACTCTCACTTTTCACCCTCACGAAGTGAGTTTTGCCGACGGCTTTCCCTTCCTCGTCATTTCGGAGGAGTCGCTTGCCGACCTCAACGCGCGGCTCGACACACCGCTGCCGATAAACCGCTTCCGACCCAATCTCGTCGTGGCCGGCGGCGCGCCTTATGCCGAGGACACATGGGGCCGGTTTCGCATCGGCGGCCTGGTGTTTCACGGCGCCACCCGCTGCGGCCGCTGCGTCGTCACGACCACCGACCAGCTCACCGCTGAGCGCGCGCCAGAACCGCTCCGGACCCTGGCCACCTACCGGCGTGACGCCGAGGGCAGCGTGATGTTCGGCCGCAATCTCATCCACGAGACGAAAACCGGCCGCCTGGCCGTCGGTGACGTGGTGGAGTTGCTGTAGGAGCGGCTTTACGCCGCGATCTCCCGATGCAGACCGGCAGCATGTTCCCCCAGCGCCCGACGTGGACCTGAGGCCTTGCGCCGCAGACCGATTTACCCGCGGCGGAGCATCGCACAGGAAAACGAATCGCGGCATAAAGCCGCTCCTCCAGTTCACCCTATCTGCACCACGTTGTGGCCTTCACGCACTTCAATCACAAATCGACCCTCTGACCTTCTCCAGCGAATCACGGCGTGTTCAGAAACGTGTCTCCCCAGGGTCATCTCGTATTCTTCGACCAGCTCCAGCGCCACCTCGTGCTGCCGCCACCGTTCCGCAAACGAAAGGGCGAGATTCGTATCCAGCAGGTCCAGGTCGATACCCGCACGGCGTGCCTCATCCAAAGCTGGATCTGGTTTTTCCATGGAGCGATTATCAGTGGATGCCCGGGAGGAGTCTGCTCTATCCGTGATCCGTGCCCATCTGTGCAATCCGTGGTTAATACAAGACGGTATTCGGCTTTAGTCGTCAAATCCACCCCGCCGCGCCTGCTTGATGCGCGAGCGGCGTTTCTTGCTCTCAATCATCCGGACCTTCTGTCCCCGGCTCTTCTGCCGGGTGCGCCGGCGCTCCGCCTCCCGTTCGGCCTGCGCGGCCTGCGCCGCCGCCGCACGCCTCGCCTCGAACTTGGCGCACAGCTCGGCCCAGGCCCGCGCCCGGTTCACCACCTGCGAACGCTCGGCCTGGCAGCGCACCTCCACCCCGGTCGGCCGGTGGCGTAACCACACGGTGGACGCGGTCTTGTTGATTTTCTGCCCACCTGGTCCGGTGCCGCGGATGAAGCGTTCCTCCACGTCGTCCGGCCATACGCCCAGCCCGGCCAGCCGCCGCCGCACATCGGCCTCGATTTGCAGTGGAAATCCGGTCATGGCTTTGTTTCTCTCTGGGAGTTTGCCGGACTATGGAGCCTGGCAGGCTGCTGGTGAAACCTATGCGGCTCCCGGCAGTCAAACCAAACTCCGCGACTCCAGCAATTTAATCATTTCCCTCGTCCCGCTCCTTCTCCCCTCCCCAACCCGCTCCGTCCTATGCCCAACGGTCCCGTCTGGTCCCAGAAAATCCGCGCCGAAATCGCCAAGGCTGTCATCGGCCAGGATGTCATCGTCGAGCGTTTGCTGGTCGCTCTGCTCGCCAACGGCCACGTGCTGCTCGAAGGCATGCCCGGGCTCGCCAAGACGCTCCTGGTCAAATCGC
Organism: Opitutaceae bacterium; assembly: GCA_028688225.1. Classification (GTDB taxonomy): domain Bacteria; phylum Verrucomicrobiota; class Verrucomicrobiia; order Opitutales; family Opitutaceae; genus Fen-1467. The sequence goes on from JAQTYQ010000016.1 coordinate 54,285, forward strand.
TCGGCCAGGCGCTCGGCGTGCAGTTCGAGCGCATCCAATTCACGCCCGACCTGCTGCCGAGCGACGTCGTCGGCACCATGGTCTTCCAGCCGAAGGAGGGCACGTTCGCCCCCCATCGCGGCCCGATCTTCGCCAACCTGCTGCTGGCCGACGAAATCAACCGCGCGCCTGCCAAGGTGCAGAGCGCGCTGCTCGAGGCGATGCAGGAGCGGCAGGTCACGATCGGCGGCCATTCGCAGGCGCTGCCGTCGCCGTTCTTCGTCATGGCCACGCAGAATCCCATCGAGCAGGAGGGCACGTATCCGCTGCCCGTGGCCCAGACCGACCGCTTCCTCTTCAAGCTCATCCTCGACTATCCCTCCGCCGAGGAGGAGCATACGGTGATGCAGCGCTGGGGCCTGGTCACCAGGCAACCCGCGCTGGCCGCCGTCTCCAGCGGCGCCGAGCTGCTCGCACTGCGGCAGGAAGTCGACCGGATCCACGTGGCGCCCGAGGTGCACCGCTACATCCTTTCGCTGGTCCGCACCACCCGCATGCTGGCCGAGCGCACGGACAATCCCGCCGCCAAGCGCCAGCTCAACTTCGGCGCCTCGCCGCGCGCCTCGCTCGCCCTCTTCCAGGCCGGCCGCGCGCTGGCCTGGCTGCGCGGCGAGGACTTCGTCGCCCCCGCCCTTTTGCAGGAACTCGCGCCCGACATCCTGCGCCACCGGCTCGGGCTCACCTACGAGGCCGAGGCGGAGGAGATCACCACTGATAAAATCATCGGCCAGATCATCGAGCGCACGCCGGTGCCGGCGCTCAGCCCGGCCGCCGGGTGAGTTCATCGATTCCGGCGTTTCCGTCCAACCTGGTCATCCCTTGCCTGCGCCAACCTCCACCGCCGCCAGTCCGCAATCCCAGCTGGCCCTGCTGCGCCGGCTGGAGTGGCGCGTGCGGCATGCCGTCGAGAATGTGCTCAGCGGCGAATACCGCTCGGCCTTCCGCGGCCGCGGCATGGAGTTCGACCAGGTGGTGAAGTACGAGTTTGGCGACGACGTGCGCGACATCGACTGGAACGTCACCGCCCGCCTCGGCGAGCCTTACCGCAAGAAATTCGTCGAGGAACGCGAGGTCACGCTGCTGCTCGTGTTCGAGGACTCGCCCAGCCTGCAGTTCGGCTCGTCGAGCCTGTCCAAGCGCGAGGCGCTGCTCGAGCTGGCCGGACTGGTCATGCTGCTGGGCGCCGTCAACCGCGACCGGGTGGGCTACGTCTACGCCGCGCCCGACGGCTACCAGGTCAGGGAGCCGGTGCGTGGCCGCGGCCCGATCCTGCATGCCGCCTCCACCCTGCTCGGCGTGCCGCCGCCCCCGCTGCATGAAACCGGAGAGCGGAAACCGGAAACTGGAGAGAAGGAGCCTGCGGATCGGCTTGCCGAAATCCGGTATCCGCAATCCGAAATTCCCTGGCGGCTCCTCGCGCGGTCCGCGCCGAAGCACAGCATTCTCATCTGGCTCTCCGACTTTCCGCCCCGCGAGGCCCCCGAGGGCTGGGGCGTGCTGCAGCGCCGCTACCAGACGATGGGCTTTCGCGTCGACGATCCGTGGGAGCGCGCCCTCCCGGCCGGCGACACGCTCGTGGCCTACGATCCGCTGGCCCGCCGGCTGGTCACCTTGGACGGCACGGCGGCCCAGCGCGCAGGGCATGCCGACTGGGTCAAGCGCCGCGAGGCCGGCTTCCGCGACCTGTTTCCCGACTCGCTCAGCCGTCTCGTGGTGGGCACCCGGGAGCCGCGCCTGGATGCGCTGGTGCGCTTCTTCCACGCCCGCATGAAAACCCGAACAAGGGGATAAATCCCAAGTGCCAAGTTCCAATTTCCAAGGAAGCCACCCACGCCCATGACCATGGCTCCAGAGCGCAAGAGACCGTTGGCCGTAGCAGCCGACATGAGGAGGCTGATGTACTGCTGGGCAACAGACCGCCTCGTTACCTCGGCGGCTACAGGCTTCGCCTCTTTTCGGCTGTATCGATCCGGTTTGGTTTTCCTCCGGGGTTTGGAAATTGGCCCTTGGAATTTCCCTGGGGTTTGGCGTTTGGAGTTTGGCACTTTTCCCAGGCCCTTGGAGTTTCCGACATGAGCTACGGGAACTACCTCCTGCACGACCCCTGGTGGCTGCTGGCGCTGGCCTTGATCCCGTTGCTGGCCTGGCTGCGCGGCCGGCGCGGCGTGCCCGCGCTCGTGGTGCCGTTTGCCGCCGCCTGGTACCGGCCTTCGTTTGTGACCGTCTCCCGGCTGCCGGCTGGCGTCGCCGTCGCCGGACTCGTCCTGCTCGTGCTGGCCCTGGCGCGCCCGCAGCATGTCGACGACCGGCGCGAGGCGCACCAGCAGGGTTACGACCTGATGCTCGCGATCGACCTTTCCGGCAGTATGCTCGCCGAGGACAATCACCGGCCCGGCGAGGGCCCCAACCGCCTGCAGGTCATCAAGCCGGTCATCCGGGCGTTCATCGAGAACCGGCCCAACGACCGCATCGGCATCGTGGTGTTCGCCACCAACGCCTACACGCTTTCGCCCCTCACCTTCGACCACGCCTGGCTCGGCCGCCAGCTCGACCGCCTCGAGATCGGGGTGATCGAGGCCGACCACACCGCCGTCGGCGACGGACTTGGCGTCGCGCTGACGCGCCTCGAACAGGCGGGCCGCGAGGAGGGACGCCGGCGCCAGGGCGCGTTCATCGTCCTGCTCACCGACGGCTCCAACAACTCAGGGGTGCTGACACCGATGCAGGCCGCCGACCTCGCCCGTGCCCGCGGCATCCCGGTCTACACCATCGGCGCGGGCAAGGACGGCTACACCTTCCTGCCCGTGCGCGACGAACGCGGCCGGACCATCACCTACACCCAGATCCTGTCCGACCTCGACGAGAACGCACTGACCGCCATCGCCAACCAGACCGGCGGCCGGTTCTTCCGCGCCCGCGACGCCGATACCATCGAGTCGGCCTTCAAGGCGATCGACCGGGCGCAGAAGATCGAGTTCGAGGCCAAGGCCTACCTTGTCACCACCGAGCTCTTCCCCTGGTTCGCCGTGCCCGGCCTGGCCGGCCTGCTGCTGGCCGGCCTCTTTCTCGCCTGGTCCACGCTGCGCCGCCGGCCTGCCCCGGTCCCGCCCGTCCGCCCGTCATCCCTCGCCGGTCCCCGCGCCCTGCCATGAATTTTCACTGGCCGCATTTGCTCTGGCTGCTCGTGCCCGTCGTCATCCTGGCGGTGCTGGATGCCGTCCGCCGCGGCCGCGGGGAATCGGCCCGCAATTGGCCGAAGATCCTGCGGGCCTGGGCGGGGGCGCGGCAGGCGGCGGTCGGCGACGGGCATCACCACACCCGCGGCCGGCTGCTGCTCTGGCTCGGCCTGGCCCTCGGCGTCGTGGCGCTCGCCCGGCCGCAATGGGGCCGCATCGAGGAGCCGGTGTTCGACCAGTCGCGCGAGATCGTCATCGCCCTCGACCTCTCGCGCAGCATGCTGGCGCCCGACGTGCGGCCCTCGCGGCTGGAGCGCGCCCGGCTGCTCATCCAGGGCCTCCTCGACGGACTGCGCGGCGAGCGCGTCGGCCTGGTGGTGTTCGCCGGCACGGCGTTCCTGCAGGTGCCGCTGAGCGCCGACTACGAGGTGCTCAATGAATTTCTGCCCGCGCTCAATCCCGCGTACATGCCGGTGGTCGGCACCGATTATGAGGCGATGCTGCGGGCGGTGCTCGATGCCTTCGGCGACGGCGGCACCGCCGACCGCTACCTCATCGTCCTGAGCGACGGCGAAAGCCAGACCGACACCTGGCGCGACCTCGTTGCCGATTTCCGCCGGAAGAACATCCGCGTGCTCGGCCTCGGCGTCGGCACCGCGGAGGGGACATTCATCCCCGACCAGTCAGGCGGGTACGTGAAGGACGAACGCGGCGCGGTTGTGCTTTCCAAGCTCAACAGCTCCACCCTGCAAGAGCTCGCCGCGGCCACCAACGGTGTCTACACCGACGCCAGCACCTGGGTCGACCTGGGTGCCCTGCTCAAGCAGACGATCGCGGCCGGTCAACGCGGCGAGTTCAAGGAGCGCGTCGAGGTGCGGCAGATCGAGCGCTTCCAATGGGCGCTGGCCCCCACGCTGCTCTGCCTGCTGCTCAGCCTGTGGCGCGAATTTCCGGTGCGGCCGCGCGTGCGCAGCCTGCCGCTGGCCGCGCCGGCGGCGCGGAAATCCCAAATCTCAAGTTCCAAATTGCATGGAGCAGAAGGAGCCGCAGCCCTGATCCTGCTCGCCTTGCTTTTCGGTCTCCGGTTTCCGCCATCCGCAATCGGAGCCGAGGATACTTCGGTCTATGCCGCACCGCTCAGCAAACTCGTCGAGCGCCTCTCCGCGCAGCCGGCGCTTTCCGCCGGCGACTATGCCGCCCTGGCGCGGGAAACCGTCACCTGGGGGCAGCGGCTGCAGCAAGCCGGGCAGGCCGTGACCCCCGGACCGGTGAACGACGCCCTCGCCGGCGTCGCCGCAGGCGAAAAGCTCGACGCGAAGGCCGTCGACTGGGCGCAGCTCCGGGGCGACCTCGGGGAATTGCTCAGGAAGCCGCCCGAGCCGCCGCCGCAATCGCAGCCGCCTCCCAAGCAGGACCAGCAGCAGAAAAAGGAGCAGCAGCAACAAGCACCGCCGCAAAGTTCCGGCGGCGGCTCACAAAACCAACCGCAGGAGAAACAGGAGTCGCAATCACCGCCTGAGCCGCCGCCAACCCAGAACTCAGAACCCAAGACCCAAAACCGGCCTCCTCCGCCGCCGCCAAAACCGTCCGAACAGGCCAACACCGGCGAGACCCAGAAGATCGGCGGCCAGGCGCAGTCGCCGTCGGACGCCAAGTCCGACCCGTCCCTCGTGCTGCCCATCCAGAAACTTGACCAGTTGCGCAACCAGGATTCGCCCGCCGAGCTTTTCCAGATGCTCGACAGCCGGAACTCCAAACCCTCTCCGAAGAAAGGCCGCGACTGGTGAAGCCTTCCATGTTCCGTCTCACCCTCATGCTCCTGCTGGCGCTGGCACCCGGCGCCGCGCTCGCCCAGCGCGTCTATTGGGAACCCAACGCCGGGTCGCTCGCCTACAACCAGGTCAGCCAGCTGCAGCTCGTCTTCGAAAACTGCCAGCCGGATGGCGACCCGCCGATCCCGTCGGTCGGAGGCCTGGAGATGCAGTACACCGGCAGTGGTTCGACGTTCTCGATGGAGAACCTGCATGTCACCCGCCGGGTCATGCTGAACTACGCCGTGCGCCCGACCCGGCGGCCCGAGGTGCGCGTCCCCGCTTTCGACGTCGCCACCGACAAGGGCACCCAGCACGTTGCCGCCGCGACTTTCGCCATCGGCAATGCCACCGTCGGCCAGACCGCCATCCCGCTCGAGACGGCCGCCGGCGCGCGGCTCGCCCCGGCCGGCGGTGCGTTCTGGGCCGGCGAGGTGTTCCCCGTCACCTACACACTGGACATCGCGCAGCGCTTCCGGCCCCGCCCGCCGGGCCCGGTCGTGTGGAAGCCGGCGCCGCTCGCCGTCGAGGACTGGGCGCAGCCCGAGCAGTTTGAATCGAGCAGCGGCGGCGAGCCGCGCGTCGGCCTCATCTACAAGACCCGCGGCTACATTCCCGCGCCGGGTCCCTGCAAAATCCCGGCGGCCGCGCAGGAAGTCGTGCTCGTCGTCAACACCAGCGGCAGCCTGTTCTCGTATCCGTTCTCCTCGCCCGAGATGGTCCAGCACACCGTCACCAGCAACGAGCCGGCGCTTACCATCAAGCCGCTGCCCGACGGTGCGCCCGCGGATTTCGGCGGGGCCGTGGGCCAGTTCACCTTCACCTCCAAGGTCGTGCCCCTCTCCGTGGCGGTCGGCGAGCCCATCACCTGGACCCTCGAGCTCGCGGGCACCGGCAACTGGCCCGACCTCCACGGACTCCCGGCGCGCGAGGTCTCGAAGGATTTCAAGGTGCTGCAGCCCCAGGCCAAACGCACCCCGGCCGAGGGCAAACTTTTCGACGGCACCCTCAACGAGGATGCCGTGCTGATCCCCACCAAGCCGGGCACCTATACGCTCGGGCCCGTCAGCTATTCCTATTTCGACCCGCGCCGCGGCACCTACCAGACTGTGAAAACCGGGCAGGTGACGGTGACCATCACTCCGCCTGGCGCCGCCGAGCCGGGCACCCAGTCGCTGTTCACCCCGGAATCCAAAACCCCGGCTGTCAAACCCAAGGCCCCGGGTTCCGCCGCCTACACGCCGCAACTGCCGGCTTCGCCCGCCGCCCCGGCTGCGATCCCGCGCGATCCGCTGCCCGGCGCCGGCAAGGCCGCGGTGCCGCTGTCCAGCCTGGCCCTGGCCCTCTGGCTGTTGACCTCGGTCCTCTGGGTCGCGCCCGTGTGGCTGGTCTTCGCCGCGCTGCGCTCCCGGCAGACCGATCCGCTGCGCCTCCGGCGCGAGGCCCGGGCCCGCCTCGGCCAGACCCTGGCCTTCCTGCGCGGAGCCGCCACCGCGACTGCGCGGGTGCAGGCCCTGCACGCGTGGCAGCGCGACACCGCCGCGCTCCTTGGCATCACTCATGCCACCCCGACCGGTGCGACCATTGCAAACCTGGCCCAGAAACCAGAGACCAGAAGCCAGAAGCCTGGACCCTCAACTCCAAACCCTGAACTCAAAACTCTGGACTCCGGTCCTTGGTCCGTCCTCTGGACGGAAGCCGACCGCGCCCTTTACGGCAGCAACAACATCCTGCCGGACGACTGGCTGGTGCGCGCCGAGGCTGCGCTGGAATCTATCCGTGTGCCGGCCTGGGAGTCGTCCTCATTATTCAACCTGCGCAATCTTCTGCCGTGGCTGGTCTTGGAAAACGGCAACCGGAAAGCGGAGGCCGGAAAGCTCTTCACCTTCATCATCCTGCTGGTCCTGCTTGCCGGCGTTTGTGGCCCGCTCTCCGCCGCGGAATCCGGCGCGCAAGACGCCAAACCCGAGACCCCGGGCTACTTCAGCGGTCCGCTCCCCGCCTACAACGCCGGCAATTTTGCCGCCGCCGAGCAAGGCTGGCGCGGCGCCGTGGCCCGCCAGCCCACCGACTGGGTGGCACGGCACAACCTCGCCCTCGCACTCGCCCAGCAGGGCCACTGGCCCGAGGCCGCAGCCCAGTGGACCTCCGCCTTCCTGCTCAATCCGCGCGACGAGTCGGTGCGCTGGCACCTGGCCCTGGGCTACGAGCGCGCCGGCTACACGCCGCCGGGGCTCGGCGAGTTTGCGCAGGCCTCGGGGCCGCATCTGGTGGCGCGCCTGGCCTCGCCCGCCGGGTGGCAGTGGCTGCTGGTCGCGGCCGGCGTGGTGCTCGCCGCGGGCCTGCTGCTGCTGCTGTTGCGCGCCTACCGCGGCCTCGCCAACGGCTGGACGCGGCCGGCCGCCCTCACGGCCGTGGGCGTCGCGTTCCTCCTGCTGCTCGGCGCGGTGACATCGCTGCATTTCTACGGCGACACCGCGGATGCGCGGGCCGCGATCGTCTGGCATCAGGTGCTGCTGCGCTCGATTCCCACCGAAGCCGACACGCAACAGAAGACCTCCTCGTTGCCCGCCGGCTCGCTCGCCGTGGTGAACAAGACCTTCCTCGGCTGGGCGCGCCTGTCGTTCCCCAACGGCCAGACCGGCTGGGTCCGCCAGGACGACATCGTCTGGCTGTACCGGTGAGCTGGATTCATGCAGTTGGACCGCAACAGCAGAAGTCCGCCGTTTCGACAAACTCATCCTTCGACGGGTTCGACAGGCTCACCACCGGCAAGCTCAGAATGACCCTCAGCAAGGTCGAACGGGGCAAGACCCCGAGAGCCGGTCGGGAGGAGCAAGAATGTAGCAGCCGACGTCAGGAGGCTGTGAGTCGCCGCCCATCTCCAGTCTCGTCACCTCTACTGCTACGCGATTCTGTGCCATCCGGCGATGGCTCGCGGGTGATCCGCGACGCAGGCTGAACCGAACATGCATCATCAAACCACAAGGGTCGCGAAGGGCATCCGCAGTGACCGCTACACTTAACCTATCGACCGTTCTCCCTTGTCATTCCACCAGGATGAGAAAGATAGGGGCACCCCAAAACCAGCCTGCATGCAACCATCCCGCTCACTCCTTCCTGCGCTGACCCTGCTGGCGGCATTGCTCCCACTGCAAGCACAGGCTTCGTTGCCCGAAACCTGGGCGGCTCCGGACGATTCGCAAAAGACTTTCCGCGGCTGGCTGTGCGCCGTGCACGGCCCGCTCGTATTGTGGGAACTGAGGGACCATGGTTCCCGATTCGGAATGCTCGACAAACTTGCCCCTGCTGACGCGGTGCGGGTGGATGATTTTCTCACAAAACAACCGCGGGACAAGCCGTCCTCTTGGGCTGAGGCGCAGTCGCAACTCACGAAAGAATTGCGCCCTCTACTGGTAATACTGCGTGATGGTAAACTTGTGCCGTTCGAACCGGGCGACCGGCCCGAGCCGCGGTTTTACGGCATCTACTACTCGGCCGGCTGGTGCGGACCTTGCCATGCCTTCACCCCCAAACTGGTCCAGGAATATCTCGCGCTCAAGGCGGCCGGTGAAAACAGCCTGGAAATCATATTTGTCAGCAGCGACGAATCGGCCGGCGACATGCGAGATTACATGCGCGAGATGGCCATGCCCTGGCCTGCGTTGCGCTGGCGTCGAGAAGAGATGGTAGACGCAATCGCGCGCCAAGAAGGTCCAGGCATTCCATGCCTGGTGGTGCTTGATCGCGACGGCAACCTGCTTTTCCACTCCTACCGGGGCAAGGAATACCTCGGCGCAGACGAGCCGTTGCAGCAGATCAAGAGCCTGCTCTCCTTCTGCAAACCTGGCAGCCGAGAAATGGCCGGCGTCTGGTATCGGTTTCAACGCCTCGTATACCTCGAGCGCAACAAATCGGCAACTCTCCCGCCCAAGCCTTATGCGGTTCATCTTAATCCGGCCCGCTTTCGCGAAGCCGGAGTCACGCATTTCGAGCTGCGGCTCTCGATCGCTGATGACGGCACGGTGATCAGCGCCGAAGCTTCGGCCTCCCTGCCCCCCGCCCTCGCGTGGCAGGCTGCGCAGGAGGCACGGCGATGGTTGTTTCTGCCTCAGATCAAGAACGGTCGATACTGTACGGCCGACACCGTGATGCCCATCGACATCCCTGCGGCTAGTTCCTCGAAGGAATGATTTTCTCGGCCAGCGCCGGCTTTATCCCCAAGGCGGCGTCTTCCGCACCAGACGGAGCAGGGATTCCTCGGAGTTGAGGACGGCGACACGGGCGAGCTCCACCCAGGCGAGGTCGTGGGATTCGTCGCTGGTGACGAGCGGCTCGGCCGGGTCGGCTTCGATCAGGAAACGCAGGTCGTGATGCCAGTGTCCGGGCGTGTCGCCGCGCGGCGGAATCCAGTGGCGGTCGACGTCGAAAACCTCCGTTGACACCGCCCGCAGGCGCGTGAGACCCGTCTCCTCGCGCGCCTCGCGCAACGCCACCGCCCGCAGGTCGGGATCGCCGTCGGCGTGCCCGCCGGGCTGGAGCCACTTGTCGAGCTTGCGGTGATGCGTCAATAGCGTGCGGCGCCGGGGCGAGTCGACGATCCACGCCGAGCCGGTGAGGTGGCCCGGCACGCAGGTGCGCAACAGGCAGTCGGGATGTGTCTCCACAAAGCGGATGACCTCCGTGGTCATGGCCGCCTCATGCGGATCGGCGGCGCGCGGCCGGTGGGTCCGCAGCAGGCGGAGGACGGCCGTGCGGTACATAAACTCAGGCTGCGGTCCTACCGGCCGGTTTCACTCTGTCGTTGGACTTCATGGCGGTTGGAAATTCCCTGTTCCGATCCAATCCGTGATGTCAACTAATAGTTGACGTGTTTCTCCTCGAAATCCGAGGAGTCTGGGCGGCAACGGGAAGATGCTTGGATTCCATGAAAGAACAGATCCCTCGGGTGGCGTTGAGCCGAGAGCTTAGCGCGCGGTCTTGCGCTCGCGCCAGAGTTCGTCGGCGGTGAAGGGCTTGGGGTCCTGCAGATGCTGCCAGACCTCGTCGATGGTGTTCGCCACGGTGAAGAGGTCGTGCAGGCCGGGCGACTTGAAGCGTTCGCGGGTCATGCGCTCGAAGAAGCGCAGCAGGTCGTCGTAGAAGCCGTCCTGGTTCACGAGAATCATCGGCTTGTGCACGAGGTTGAGGTAGCGGAGCGTCATGACCTCGGTGAACTCCTCCAGCGTGCCGATGCCGCCGGGCAGCGTGACGAACCCCTCGGCGCGCTGCTCCATGAGCTGCTTGCGCTCGCGCATGGTGGCGACGGTGATGAGTTCGTCGGCGCCGGTCAGGGCCAGCTCGCGTGTCTTCATGAACTCGGGGATGATGCCGACCACGTGGCCGCCGGCCTCCTTGACCGCGCGGCCCAGCACGCCCATGACGCCGCGGTTGCCGCCGCCGTAGACGAGGCCCCAGCCGTGCGCGACGAGTTGCCGGCCGAAGCGCTCCGCCTCCTGGTAATACTTGGCGTCGAGCTTGTCGCTGGACGAGCAATAGACGCAGATGAGCCTGGGCATGACTGGCACCACGGATGACACAGATGGGCACGGATTAAAGCCGAAATCGTCGCTTCACTCGTGCCCGATCCGTGTGTATCCGTGCCATCCGTGGTTTCCTCCTCCAGTTATCGCGGGCGGCTCGCGCCCTCGCCCACCGGCCGGCTGCACCTCGGCCATGCGCGGACGTTCTGGACAGCGCAACAACGTTGCCGCGCGGCGGGGGGCGTGCTCGTGCTGCGCAACGAGGACCTCGACGCGGCGCGGGCGCGGGACGATTTCGCGGCAGCGATGCTGGAAGATCTGCGCTGGTTTGGTTTTGCATGGCAGGAGGGGCCTGACGTCGGCGGGCCACACGGGCCGTACCGCCAGAGCCAGCGGCGCAACCATCATCTCGCCGCCTTCGAGCGGCTGCGCACGGCCGGCGCGATCTATCCGTGCACCTGCTCCCGGCGCGACGTGCAGGAGGCGGCCGGCGCGCCGCACGAGGCGCCGCCCGGCAAGGCCTGGACGCCCGACGAACCGATTTATCCGGGGACCTGCCGGCCCTCCTTCGCCAAGCCTTCGGAGGGCAGGCCGGTTACTTTCCACACCTCACTTTCCCCTTCCACTCATCCCACGCCCGCTCCTGGAGCGGGCGTCAACTGGCGTTTCCGCGTGCCCGACGGCGAAACGTTGACCTTCACGGATGGCTATTACGGCGCGCAATCCGCCACCGCCGGCGTACACTTCGGCGATTTCATCGTCTGGCGCAAGGACGACACGCCCGCCTACCAGCTCGCCTGCGTGGCGGACGACGACGCGATGCGCATCACCGAGGTCGTGCGCGGAGCCGACCTGCTGCTCTCGACCTTCCGCCAGCTCCTCCTCTATCGCGCCCTCGGGCTGACCTCGCCGGCGTTCTATCACTGCCCGCTCCTCGCAGACGCCCAAGGCGTGCGGCTGGCCAAACGTCACGACGCCCTCAGCCTGCAGACGCTCCGCGCCCAAGGCCGCACTCCCGAGGAACTGCGTCAGGATTTTTGACCACGGATTGCCCGGATGAGCACCGATTCAGGCTCGTCTTATCCGCGTTCATCCGTGTCATCCGTGGTTCAACAAGTCATGATCAAGATCGGTGTCATTAATGTGTCCGACCGCGCCGCCGCCGGCGTCTATGCGGATACGCCGGGCCAGGCGGTCGTCGCATTGCTGCGCGAGTGGCTCGCGACGCCGTTTGCGGTCGACTACAAGGTCGTGCCCGACAAGCAGCCGGTCATCGAGGCCGAGCTGCGCCGCATGGCCGGGGAAGCCGGCTGCGGGCTCGTGGTGACAACCGGCGGCACCGGCCCGGCGCTGCGCGACGTCACGCCCGAGGCCACCGCGGCAGTCTGCTCGAAACTGCTGCCGGGTTTCGGGGAACTGATGCGCGCAACGTCGTTGCAGTACGTGCCGACGGCCATCCTTTCGCGCCAGACCGCCGGCATCCGGGGCCGGACCCTCATCGTCAACCTGCCCGGCCGCCCCAAGGCCATCCGCGAGAACCTCGAAGCCGTGTTCCCCGCGATCCCCTACTGCCTCGACCTCATCGGCGGCCCGCGGATCGAGACCAACGAGGCGGCGATGAAGGCGTTCCGGCCGAAGGCGTAGGGCATCACAGAGGAGGACGCCGAGGTAGCGAAGCACAATGTCGCTAAACTCGTGAGAGTTTGGACCGCGCCCCAAAGTTTCACAACTTTGGCTCCATTCGGGTAGTGGGTCAGTTTATGTAGGTCGGGCTTTATGCCCGACGCCAATGTGCATCGACCTCACTCTGTCGGGGATAAACCCCGACCTACAATGACGGTCCAGGCCTAGCAAACTGACCCACTGCCTACATCCGATGGATACTCGCCCTACCGTCTTGGCGTGCTCTCGTGAGAGCAATAGTCAGTTCCGCCACATTGGCGGCACGATGGCCACGATGCCGTGCAGGCTCACCCGGTAGTAGAGCCAGAACACCGCGGCGCCCAGCACGAGAAAGAACGCCACCTCGCCGAGCTGGCCCGCATTCCGCCGGCTCGACTGGTGCAGCCAGCGCACGGCCGCCGCCAGGGCCGGGGTGACAACAAACGCCGTCACCGAGCTGCCACCCAGCACCAGCAGCATGACCGCGCTCGTGCGCAGGAACGGATCCGCGATGACCCCGGCCTTGTAACTGACAACGCTGTTGACGAGATTCAGCAGCAGCAGGCAGCACGGCAGGAGGTAATAGTGATGGACGACCTTGGTCTTGCTGATGGTCATGGAGGAAATTTGTCCCGAGTGAATGGAACCGACGCCGCGCGGCAAGCGTGCAGGGGTTTGCCATTTCACACCGCCAGTGCCGGTCGCAGACAATCTGTGAGCTGGAGCGGCGACGCCTCCGTCGCCGTTTTTCAAAAGGAGACGCGACGAGGCGTCGCGTCTCCATAAACAATCCGGGCCACGAATGGCCGACTCTCCGCCATCCGGCGCTTTGCATTCGACAGTCCGCGTTGCAACGGACAAACTTCCGCCTGTCAGGGCCAGAGTTGGGATCGGTTCAACCTTCAACCGGAGGTGCGTCATGCCTTACCTGAAAATCCAGACCAATCTCCCCCACCTCAAGCAGAGCGGACGCGCCCTGCTCAAGGAAGCCTCGGCGCTGGTCGCCCGCGAGCTCGGCAAGCCCGAGGAGTACGTGATGATCGCCCTCGAGGACAACACGCCGATGGTTTTCGCCGGCGGCGACGATCCCGCGGCGTTCCTCGAATTGCGGGCCATCGGTCTTCCGGAAAAGGGAACCGGGCCGCTCTGCCGGGCCCTCTGCGACCTGGTTGGCAAGCATCTCGGCGTGCCGTTCGACCGCATCTTCGTGAACTTCGCCGATGTGCCGCCCAGCCACTGGGGCTGGAAGGGCGAGACGTTCTGAAGAAGTGAGGGTGAGAGTGAAGGTGAAAGTGTGCAGGAGCCGTTGGCCCCACCGGGGATCTTGACCACTTTCATTTTTCACTTTCACTCGCCACTGCCGATGGCCACCTACGTTTACGAAACCATTCCGCGGCATCCCGACGAGTTGCCGCTGCGCTTCGAGGTCATTCAAAGCATGAAGGATGCGCCGCTCACCCGGCATCCCGACACGGGCGAGCCCGTGCGGCGCATCATTTCGGGTGGCTACGGCCTGATGGGTGTGAGTGGAAAAAACACGCCGGTCCCCGCGGTCGCCCGCAGCGGAGGTTGCGGCTGTGGCGGCATGTGTAGTTGCGGCCGCGGGTGAAGTTGTTGAGCGAGGTTCAGGGTTTTGAGTTGGGGTTCCGGGTTGAGCGGGCGAGCCCACTCCATCCCTTACTCCCTCATTCCCTTACTCCCTGACCTCCTTACTCCCTTAAAGCTCCGTGTATTTGTCCGACCGGCCGCGGGCCTTCTCGACCGGGTATTTTTTCGCGTTGGCGGCCAGCTTGGCGTCGATGGCCGCGGCCAGGTCGATGCCGGTCACGTTGGCAAATTCCAGCGCATAAATCACCACGTCGGCGATCTCCTCCTCGATCTCGCGGCGCCGCGCCGGCTCCTGCGCCCTGGCCGCCGAGGCGGCGCTCTCGGCCCAGAGGAAATGCTCCATCAGCTCGGCGGCCTCGGCGGCCAGGGCCATGCTGAGGTTTTTCGGCGAGTGAAACTGCTCCCAGTCGCGCTCGCGGGCAAAGGTGAGCACACGGTGCTTGAGGTTGGCGAGGGTCGTGGTGGCGTCGGTGGATGGCGGCATGGCGGGAAGGGACAACCAACGGCTAACCGCCGCCGGCGCAACCGCCAGCCCTGTTTCGCGACCGCGACAGCCCCGGTGCAGTCGTCGTGCAAAAACTGCGGCACCCGTGAAATAGTACTTGGCCCGCGACCTGCTTTGTGCATGTTGACCTCGCTTCATCCCAATGACCCGGACGCTACAGTCCATTTGCCGCACGGCCCGCGCTTCGTCCACGAAGGCGGTCCCGCAGTCTTGCTGCGGCCAGATGCGTCCGGTCGTCGCTCGCTGGAGCAAATTCACCGCCGCCGGCTGCCTGGCCTGACGATACCGTTTCCCGGTAGTTCGTTTTTCCCAGGAGACCCGACGGTGAAAAAACCGACGAAAGGAGCACATCCACATGCATACGATCATCCGTTCCATCAAAACCAAGCAGCCCGCCCCGGCTTTCGCGTCCGCAACCGCGTTCCGCCGGCCGCACTACGACTGCCAGGAGCAGACGGATGCGCTCAAACTCGTCGTCTACGTCCCGGGGGTCGAACCCGCCGGCATCGAATTGGAGGTGCGCGGACCCGACTTGGTCGTCACGGCGCCCAAGAGTCATCGGGTGCGGGCCAACTGGCGCGCGGCGCACCTGGAGAGCGCCCAGCGCGACTACCAACTCCGATTGCGCCTCGGCTTCAGTCTCGCCTACGACGCGCTCCAAGCCGCGCTGCACGACGGCGTGCTGACCATCACCATTCCCAAAAAATCAGTGGTGGTCGCCACCTGCGCGGTGGCCTGACGCCGGGAAAGCACCTGCTAGCGCCAGCGTTGCCCACCTGGCTCATCGTCCGGAGAAGGAACCGGCCCGCCTGGCCCCCCGCCGGGCCGGCCGTTCCGTCCCGAACGTCTTCAGCCTCTCCGCACGCGCCGCCGTCCGAACATGAAGAACCCGATCCTTCCTCGTATTCTTATACAACGATGCGCCTGATCCGCGTGTTTTCCCCTCAACACCAGCTCCGACAGACCGATAAGCTATCTGACCCTTTTCTCCATGCATTTTCTTCCCCGAGCCCTTGCCTGCCGTCGGCGGCCCGGCGCCGGTGGCCCGAGCTCTCACGTCGTACCCGTCCGGGACGTGCAGTGGAGCCGGCCGGTGTTCCGCCCGCCTGAACTGCCGGCCTATCCCCAACTGTTCTGCCCGGTGCCGTTCACGGCGATGCGCCCGCTCCAACCCACGCGTCAGGGCAGGCCTGAAACAAATTTCTAACCCCGATCACAAGCCGGCCACCGCGTACCGTCGCGCTGACATCCAAACCGAATTCCCCGGCAGTTCATTTTCCAGGAGATCCGGCGGTAGAAAAACCGACGAAAGGAGCACATCCGCATGCATACGATCATCCGTTCCATCAAGACCAAGCAGTCCGCCCCGGCTTTCGCGTCCGCGTTCCGCAAGCCGCACTACGACTGCCAGGAGCAGACGGATGCACTCAAACTCGTCGTCTACGTTCCGGGGGTCGATCCCGCCGGCATCGATCTGGAGGTGCGCGGGCCCGACTTGGTCGTCACGGCGCCCAAGAGCCATCAGGTGCGGATCAACTGGCGCGCGGCGCACTTGGAAGGCGCACAGCGTGACTACCAGCTCCGGCTACGCCTCGGCTTCAGCCTCGCCTACGACGCGCTGCAGGCCGTGCTGCACGGCGGCGTGCTGACCATCACCATCCCCAAAAAGTCGGTGGTGGCCGCCACCTGTGCGGTAGCCTGACGCCGGGAACGGCCCTGGCTAGCCGGGGAAAACACCCTGTATCCAGCGTTTCCCGTTTGGTTTATCGTTGGGGGTAGGAACGCGGCCGGCCTGGCCCCGCCGGGCCGGCCGTTCCACCCCTTCCCCGGACATTTTCCGTCTCCTGCACCCGCTTTTTGCAAAAAGAATGAGGAACCAGACCCTGCTTCCGTGTTCTTATTCAACGATGCGCCTGACCAGCGTTTCTCCGCCCATCACCTGCTCCTGCGAACCGATAAGCTACCTGATCTTTTTTCCCATGCATTTTCTTCCCCAAACCCCCGCCTACGGTCGCCGGCCCGGTGCCGGCAGCCTGAGGACTCACGTCGTGCCTGTCCGGGACGTGCAGTGGGGCCGGCCGGTGTTCCGTCCGCCTGAACTGCCGTCCTCTCCCCGGCTGTTCAACACGGTGCCGTTCACGGCCATGCGCCCGCTCCGGCCCACGTGTCAGAGCAGGCATGAAATAAGTTTCTAGCCCCGGCTCACGTCTCCGGCACCAGCCAGCCGCAGCGCGCCGTCGCGCCGGCATCGAGGCCGAGTTTTCCGGCCAGCACCGGCAGCAATGGCTGTAGTTCATCGGCGAAGCCCCACGGCGGATTGATGACGAGCAGCCCGCAGCCTTTCATCCGCACCTGGGGATCGGCGGTCACCGCGAGTTCCGTCCACAGCGTGGGCGGCGGCGCCAGCGTCCGCCACGCCGCGTGAAAGGCGTCGGCCTGCGTTCGCTCCGTGACCGGATACCACACGGCATAGACGCCGCCAGGAAAGCGCCGCAGGCCCTCGCGCAGCGCGCCGAGCACGGCCGTGAATTCGCCCTTCTCCTCGAACGGAGGGTCGATCAGCACCAGCGCGCGGCGCTCCGGTGGCGGCAGTTGCGCGCGCAGGGCGCCATAGCCGTCGCCGCACTCCACCGTCACCCGCCGCCGGCGCGCAAACCCTGCCTGCAGCGCCCTGGCTTCCTCCGGCTGCCGCTCCCAGAGCGCCAGCCGATCCTGCGGCCGCCGCACGTGCGCGGCGAACCACGGCGAGCCGGGATAGAAGCGCAGCCGGCCGCGACCGGAACCTGCGTGCTCGTTGCAGGCCCGCACCAGCGCCACGTAATCGGCCAGCGGCGGCGGCAGATCGGCCGCGGCCCACAGGCGGCCGATGCCTCCGGGCCACTCCGGAGGCCGGCTCCGACCGGCCGGAGCCGGCGATACGGCCAGATCGTAGATGCCGCGGCCGGCATGCGTGTCGAGGTAGAGGAAACCCTTCTCCTTCTGCTGCAGCGCCTGCAACAACCGCACCAGCAGGGTGTGCTTGAAGACGTCGGCGTAATTCCCGGCGTGAAAGGCGTGGCGGTAATTCATGGCGGAGTCTCGCGCAAAACCGCAGAGCCGCCAAAGGCCCTGTCCGGAGGGCGTTCTCCTTTGCGTCCCGGCGTCTTGGCGTGAGGCCTCATGCCTTCGCCATGCGGCCGGCGAGATTCTGATAGATGGGGCCGAAGTTGCCCGCCTCGCAGCAACGCACAAAGCCCTCGGTCACCGACTTGAGATCCTCCCACCGACTGCGGATGTCCTTGGCCTCGGCCGGCGTGATCGTGCTGTCGGTCGCGGCGGCGGCAATCACCGCCAGCATGTCGGCGAACTCCTGCACGATGGTGTTGGTGGCGGGAATGAGATGGATCGCCTGCGGGTTGGCCTTGGGGTTGGCGATGAAGAAGCCCCCGGCGCGTTCGCACACCCACTGCGCCAGGCGCCGGTCGCCCGTGAGCTTGAGCAGTTGTTCGATGCGGTCCAGCGGGTTGGCGGCGCCGCTGCCCTCGGCGGCCGGCTCGGCCCACTTGTAAATGAGCGAGAGCGAAAGCCCCAGTTCGG
This sequence comes from Opitutaceae bacterium, assembly GCA_028688225.1. Lineage (GTDB taxonomy): Bacteria > Verrucomicrobiota > Verrucomicrobiia > Opitutales > Opitutaceae > Fen-1467. Next base: position 72,184 of record JAQTYQ010000016.1, read on the forward strand.
CGGACACCTGCTTGGCGCTGATTTTCTGGAGGACGTCCCTGAGCAGCTCGTGCGATTGCATGCGCGCATCGTGCCCGGGCGGTGGCGATTGGCAACGCTGGCGTGGGCCGGGGAACCGGTCACCCGGGGTCGACGCCCCCGGCTACAACCAACGCGAGCCTCACATCAACGGAACGATCTAGGCCCCCGCGGAGACAACGGGATTTTTTTTGCCTTCAGCCCCCGTTTCGTGACTAAATCTGCCCTTTCATGAACATCCACGAATATCAAGCCAAGGCGTTGCTGGAGAAATATGGTGTCGCCGTGCCGAAAGGCATCGCGGTCCGCTCAGCCGCCGAATTTGAACCGGCCCTGGCCCAGTTTCCGGAAGGCCCCGTGGTCGTGAAGTCGCAACTTCACGCCGGCGGCCGCGGCAAGGGCACCTTTACCGACGGCTTCAAGGGGGGCGTGAAGATCGCCCAGAGCAAGGCCGAGGCGCTCGACTACGCGAAACGGATGTTCGGCAACACGCTCGTGACCGTGCAGACCGGCCCGGCCGGCCGCAAGGTCCAGGCGATCTACTTCACGCAGGCGAGCAGCATCAAAAAGGAATATTACCTCGCCATTCTCCTCGACCGCGCCTCCTCGCGCCCGGTCATCGTCGCCTCGACCGAGGGCGGCGTCGAGATCGAGAAGGTCGCCCGGGAGACGCCGGAGAAGATCGTCAAGGTCTTCATCGATCCCGCCATCGGCCTCGCCGACTACCAGATGCGCCAGCTCCTCTTCGGCCTGCGCTTCAATCCCACCGAGGCGAAAAACGCGGCCAAGCTCATCCGCAACCTTTACACCGCGTTCTGGGAGACCGACGCCTCCATGGTTGAGATCAACCCGCTGATCACCACGCCCGACGACCAGGTGCAGGCGCTCGACGCCAAGATCTCGTTCGACGACAACGCCCTCTTCCGCCACCCCGAGATCGTGGCCCTCCGCGACCTCAACGAGGAGGATCCAAAGGAGACCGAGGCCGCGAAGCACAGCCTCAACTACATCGCGCTCGACGGCAACATCGCCTGCCTCGTCAACGGTGCCGGCCTGGCCATGAGCACGATGGACATCATCAAGCATTTCGGCGGCAACCCGGCCAACTTCCTCGACGTCGGCGGCGGCGCCACCAAGGAGCAGGTCGTGGCGGCCTTCAAGATCATCCTCACCGACCCGAAGGTGAAGGGCATCCTCGTGAACATCTTCGGCGGCATCATGGATTGCAACGTCATCGCCGCCGGCATCGTCGAGGCGGTGAAGGAGGTCGGCCTCAAGCTGCCGCTGGTCGTCCGCCTCGAGGGCAACAATGTCGCCGCCGGCAAGGCGACCCTCGACGCCAGCGGCCTGAAGCTCGTGAGCGGCGGCAGCATGGCCGACGCCGCGAAGAAAATCGTCAAGCTCGTCGCCTAAACCTCTTTTACCCCAAGGCCGCAAAGCACGCGAAGCACGACCGGTACACTTCTTGGCGAACTTGGCTACCTTCGTGTAGAGCTTCCCCTTTCACTCTCACCCTCACTTTCACTTCCATGTCCATTCTCATCACTCCCGAAACCAAGATTCTCATCCAGGGCATCACCGGCGCGTTTGGCGCCCGCCACGCCCAGCTCTCGCTCGACTACGGCACGCAGGTCGTCGCCGGCGTCACCCCGGGCAAGGGCGGCCAGTTCTTCGAGCACCAGCAGCACAAGGTGCCGATCTTCAACTCGGTCGCCGAGGCCGCCGCAGCCACCGGCGCCACCGTGTCGGCCATCTTCGTGCCACCGCCCTTCGCGGCCGACGCCATCCTCGAATGCACGGAGGCCGGCCTCGACCTCGTCGTGGCCATCACCGAGGGCATCCCGGTGCGCGACATGGTGCGCGTGAAGCGCGCCATGGTCGGCAGGAAAACCCGCCTCATCGGACCCAACTGCCCCGGAGTCGTCACGCCCGGCACCGGCCCCGACTCCTCGGGCGGCTGCCGCATCGGCATCGCCCCCGGCTACATTCACAAGAAGGGTCACGTCGGCATCGTCTCGCGCTCCGGCACCCTCACCTACGAGGCGGTCTGGCAGGTCACCTGCATGGGCCTGGGCCAGAGCACGTGCGTCGGCATCGGCGGCGATCCGGTCAACGGGACCTCGCATCTCGATGTCATCAAGCTCTTCAACGCCGACCCCGACACGAAGGGCATCATCATGATCGGCGAAATCGGCGGCACCGCCGAGGTCGAGGCCGCGCGCTGGATCAAGGAGAACTGCTCGAAGCCCGTCGCCGGCTTCATTGCGGGCGCCACCGCCCCCGCCGGCCGCCGCATGGGCCACGCCGGCGCCGTCATCGGCGGCAAGGAGGACACCGCCGCCGCCAAGATCGCCATCTTCCAGGAGTGCGGCATCGAGGTCGCGGTCACGCCCTCCGACATGGCGGATGCGCTCCGCCGCTCCGCCCGGGCCAAGCACAAGAAGCTCGCGTAGGTAGGGTGCGACCGCTGGGCGCGCCGCCAGATCTCCGCCTATCCCGCAAAGGCCGGACTTCACGTCCGGCCTTTTTCTATCCTTGGAGGAATGCACCGAGGCGAAACCGACATCCGCCGCTCCCGCGAGACTGCTGCATTGCCAGCATGCTGGCGGTTGATTCGGTTGGCCAATTTTACCTGTGCCTTGCGGCGCAATCCCGGTCGATCGGGGATGGGGCGACGAGGCAGGGTCGAGAACCCGACTTCATTTATGGGCGATATAAATGAGATTGAGTCAGGCATAATTGCTACCTCGCCCCCTCTCTCGCTTGTGAGGCGCACCAACCCAACCCAGTGCCGGAAGACTGGCGTTGAGGCGTGACACGAAAATCTCCGGCATGATGGAGTCCGACCTTGTTCTCCAGGAGTGCGGCATCGAGGTCGCGGTCACGCCCTCCGACATGGCGGATGCGCTCCGCCGCTCCGCCCGGGCCAAGCACAAGAAGCTCGCCTGAGGTAGAGCGCGATTCCGCCATTGTAGGGCGGGGTCGCCTTGGCTCGCCGTAGTTTCACGCGAAGGCGGCTGACCCCGCCGCCGTCGCGTAGGGGCGCAGTCTCGCCTGCGCCCTCCCCTCCAAGGCCGGACCTCGCGTCCGGCCTTTTCGTCTCGGCGTGCCACGCCCGTCTCACGCCTTCCTTGGAATGATCAGCGAGATCCCCTGGTTGCGAAATCGCCGAAGCCTTCAATCTCTATTGCTATGAATACGTGGCGTGTCTTTCAGACCATAGGAAGCCGCAGCGGATTGGCGTCAGCTTTCGCAGTACCTTCCGGGCCTACCGTCGCGTCAGCGGCGATCGAGCGCACTTTGCCAAAGAGGGCGGCAAAATCCAGATGGTTCTGATGAATGACGTCTAACGGCGCCGCCTTCAGCTTATGCAGATACACGACAAGCTTCTCGAGTTGTCCGTGCGGGTCCGCAAACCAGTCGGTTGACCAGATGCGGTAGATCTTCCACCCGAAGCTCTCCAGAACGGACTGGCGCAACCGGTCGCGGTCACGCGCCGCACGTGTGGAGTGATATGCGGCACCGTCACATTCAATGCCCGCGATAAAATGGTCGGGATAACGCGAATGACGAACACCAAGATCTACGAAGAAACCAGCAACACCAACCTGCGACTCACATTGGAAACCGGCACTTTCGAGGGCACCGCGGACAGCGACTTCAAAAGGACTGTCCGCACCACCCCCTGTAACTAGTCCTCTCTCGATGCGGCCAGTCCGGGCATAATCCAAATACTCCTTTAGCGCACGCACGCCCCAATGGGCACCTGCTGCGAGTTGAATCTTCTCCGCTGGTAAGGAACTGAACAGGACCAACTGGAATTTAGCACGAGTGAAAAGAACATTGAGCCGGCGGTGCCCAACGGCTGAGTTGATCGGGCCGAATCGTTGGAAGAATCGGCCGGATTCATCGTCGCCGAACACCGTTGAGATGAAGATGACGTCACGCTCATCTCCTTGGACATTTTCCAGATTCTTGACGAACAGGAGCAGCCAAAAGACGTCAGGTCTTGACTCTTGACTCACCGTGACCTGCCGCAGGTCGTCGTGGCAGAGCTCATGGTGCACCGACACCCGGCATTGACCCACCGGTACGTTGGACTATCTTGCCAACCATGGCACGCATCGAAGAACTGACCCGTGAGGCCGCCAGCCTGCCGAAAGAGCAGCGCCTCGCCCTTGCTCGCGTGCTGCTCGATCTGGAACCCGTGGGCAGCGTGGCCGAGGCCGAACGGTCTTGGGACGAGGAAATCCGTGCCCGCATCAAAGCCGTCGATGAAGGCCGGGTTACTGGCATCGCCTACGACGACCTGCGGCGCGAGATGGCTGCCCGTTACCGCGCATGACCATCCGCGTCGTTCCCGAGGCGCGGTGCGAGCTGCGGGACGCCGGCAGCGATACACCCCATCACGATGCGCAGTTCGGACTCGACCGGCGTTCCTTCAATCCACCGTCCAAAATCACGCCGAAACTGGCTTTTTAGGACGACGCTTCGCATCGGATTTCAAGCTGCGCCAAGCCTCGTCCACCGTGCGATATTTGGACAATGCGTCGACCGGCTCGCGGACTGCCGCCGCCGTGGTCTCATTCGGTTCCTCGGTTCTGTCGAATGCCGCCTCGCGCTCGGCGGCCTCCTTGAGGAAACGCGACACCGGCATCCCCCGCCGCCTGGCGGCGGCGCGTATCTTCCGAGAAACCGGCTCGGGGACACGGATGGAAAACGTGGGCATGACTTGAAGATTCCCAATGCGAGCTCTGCCGTCAAGCGAGTCTCCTGTCATAGCTTTGGCCACACTCTCGCCAGATCCAAAGTCTCACCAGCCGTCGCTCTTGAGCTATGGCCGGCAGGCGACTTTGGCTGCATTCAGGCTGCCAGATTGCTGATCCGGTCGTGCTGTCAATCTGGCAGCCAAGCTTCAACCCGTCGGTCGCAGACCAACGCTTAAGTTTTGACGAGGTCAAAACTTGGATCCCAGTCCTTCCAGACCGGCTCGTAGCCCGTGCCGCGCAGGAAGGCCGCCACCTCGGCGGGGCCGCGGCGGTCGTCGATGGCAAACTGTTCCAGCGATTCCGGCGCGCTGGCATAACCGCCGGGATTGGTGCGGGAGCCGGCGCTCATCGCGGTGATGCCGAGGCGGAAGGCATGGTTGCGGAACGCCGCGCGCTCGCGGGTGGAGAGCGACAGTTCCGCCTCCGGGCTCAGCAGGCGGAACGCGCAGATGACCTGCACAAGCTCGCGTTCGTCGAACGGGGTCACGCCCGGTTGGCCGGCAGTGTCACCGCCCTCGTGCGGCCGCAACCGCGGAAACGAAAGGCTGTAGCGCGAGCGCCAGTAATGTTTTTCGAGGTACCGCAGATGCAGGCCGACAAACCAGGCGTCGGCCCGCCAGTCGCTCAGTCCGTAAAGCGCGCCCAATCCGATCTTCTTCACGCCGGCGCGGCCGAGCCGGTCGGGCGTGTCGAGCCGGTAGGCCATGTCGGCCTTGGGTCCGCGCAGATGCGTCCGCCGGTAAGCCTCCTGGTCATAGGTTTCCTGGTAAACCATCACCGCGCTCAAACCTTCGGCCGCCAAGGCCGCGTACTCCGCTTGTTCCAGCGGCTGCACTTCGATCGACAGGCTGGCAAACAACGGCCGCAGGAGCCGCAGGGCATTGGCCAGATAAGGCCGGCCCACGCGACCGCTCTCGCCGGTCAGCAGCAGCACATGCTCGAAGCCGTGGCGGCGCAGCACCGCCGCGTCGGCCAGAATCTCGGCGTCGTTGAGCACCTTGCGCGGAATGCGGTTCTGCATGCTGAAGCCGCAGTAGGTGCAGATGTTCTTGCAGAGATTGGAGAGATAAAACGGGGCGTAGAGCTGCATGGTGCGGCCGAAGCGCTCCACCGTGAGTCGTTGGCTGAGCTGCGCCATTTCCTCCAACCGCGGCGCGGCGGCGGGCGACAGCAGCGCCGCCAGATCATCGAGGTCCAGGCCGTCGCGTCCGCGGTCGAGCGCGCGCTGCACGTCGGCCGATGTTTTTCCGGCGATCGCCTGCGCGATCACCGGAAAATCATATTGCTGCCAAGTGGAAACGAAGGTCATTGGGAAAATCTCTTTTGAACCACTAATGCACACTGATGAGACCTGTAGGGGCGCGATCTTGTCGCGCCCTCAGGATTGGGCGCAGCAAGCCTGCGCCCCTACGATCTGTTTCTGGTCTCTCAAAGCTTAATCCAACAGCTCTCATCAGTGTTCATTAGTGGTTGTCCTGTTCAGACCGTTGATTCCGCCAGGAAGGCCGTGAGCGGCGAGGTGGCGGCGGCTTCCGCCAGGCCGCGCTTCACGCCGGCCAGGCCGGCCTCGTATGCCAGGCGGCCCGCCTCGACGCCGGCGCGAAACGCCTGTGCCATGACCACCGGATCGGCCGCGGCGGCGATGGCCGTGTTGACCAGCACGGCGTCCGCCCCAAGCTCCAGCGCTGCCGCCGCGTGCGACGGCGCGCCGAGGCCGGCGTCGACCACCACCGGCACCCGGCTCTGCGCCACGATGATCTCCAGGAACGCCCGCGACTCGAGGCCGCGGTTGCTGCCGATGGGCGCGCCCAGCGGCATGACCGCTGCCGCCCCCGCCTCTTCAAGCTGCTTGCACAGCACCGGGTCGGCATGCACGTAGGGCAGCACGACGAAGCCGCGCCGCACCAGCTCGCGCGCGGCGGCCAGGGTTTCGCCGGGGTCGGGCATGAGGTATTTGGGGTCGGGGTGGATCTCCAGCTTCAGCCAGTTGGTTCCCAGCGCCTCCCGGGCCAGCTCGGCGGCGAGCACGGCCTCGCGGGCATCGCGCACCCCCGAGGTGTTTGGCAGCAGCCGGTAGCGCTCCGGCTCGAGGTGCGCGAGGATGTCGTCCGGTGCGCCGCCGGTGCGCACCCGCCGCAGCGCTACCGTGACGAGCTGCGTGCCGGAGGCCGCTAGGCTGGCGCGCATGACGGCGCCGGAGCTGAACTTGCCGGTGCCGACCAACAGGCGGGAGCTGAGTTCCACGCCGGCGATGACCAGGGATTTAGGATTCATAGGAGATGAAAAGGAGGTTTACGGTTGAACCATCGCATCCATTGGGGCGCAGCAAGCCTTCGCCCCTACGGCTTGGAGATTACGAAATACAGCGACAGGATCGGGGGCCTGCCAGACGGCGCCGAGCACCGCCGCGCCGTCGAAACCAAGATCACGGCACCGCGGCAGGTTTTTGGCGGTCACGCCGCCAAGCGCGAGCACGGCGGTTTTGCGTTCGGCCGCGGTCCGCTGGCCGAGCAAGGCGGTGAGTTCCTCCGGCATGAAATCCGTCCGGGGTCCGTGGCCGGGTTTGGAGATTGAGGGAAACACCGGGCCGAAAAAAACCGAGTCGTATCGACCCAGCGCGGCCTTGAGGGTGACGAGGCCGTGGCAGGAGCGACTGGTGAAAACGCCCCGTTGTAGGGCGGGGTCTCCGAACCCCGCCGATTTTCGAATCCTTGGCGGGATCGGCCCTGCGCTACAAAGCCTTGGCGAAGGAGGGCGATCCCGCCCTACATTAACGTCGTCCCGCCAATGGCAACCGCCGAGGCCGAACTCCGCGACCAGTTCGTGGTGCTGGTGCAGCACCAGCCGCGGATACCAGGCACGCGGCAGTGCACGCAGCCACACCGCCAGCCGTCCGGCGCTCCAGTGCGGTTTGCGCACGTGGTAGCGCTCCAGCCCGGCGGCAAACAGCGCGCCGAGCACCGCGGTTTCCCGCGGATCGTCGTGCTCAGGCGATATAACCACCAATTTCATTGGCTAAATTCCAAACGCCAAAATTCCAAAACCCAAACCAGAGGTATTGGGCTCACTTTCCTTGAGAATCTGGCGGTCTGGCATTTGGAGTTTTTGCGGATTCAGCCTCCTTGCGTGGCCTGAATGACCAGCACGCGATCGGCGTCGGCCAGCACGCAAGCCGGCCAGGCCGTGCGCGGCACCACGGCATCGTTGACGGCCACGGCCACGCCTTTGCGGGCGGCCAGGCCGAGCTGGTCCAGCAGCATGAGCAGGCTGGTCGGTCCGGACAGTAGACGCGGACGATCATTGAGGAAGATCGTGGCACCGGCCGCGGCTTGGCGCACCGGAGGAGAGGATGACATGGGAGGAAGTATTTCACTTTCGCGCCCAACATCTCCGGCCGGGCAAGCTTCCTCCGCTCATCGCGGGCAGCTCCTGTTCTTCCCTACGGCGGTGTTAAACGCATCAGGTTCAAAGACTTTAAGGGCGGATCCTGCCCTCTTCTCAGCCCGGGGCCCCGAGCTCGCCTAAACGAGGCGGCGATACCAACGCCCACCTTGACCTGTTTTTCAATCACTATCTTACAGAAGCTCGCAAAGAGAGCAGAGGGTTTGGCATCCACCTTTGCGACCTCAGCGGCCTTCTGTAAAAAGTCACCTTCTTGGATCCAGCCCGGACCTCCTCCCGGTCGGTGGGCAACCCCTCGCTGCTTATGACACAAAAAGGGCTGGCATTGGCCACGGCGGCCTGCCAACTTCCGCCCCGCATCAGGAACGAGCCCCGAACGGTCGGGGTTCTGCCAACCGGGCCGGGAGCGGCCACGGTGGCTTCGGGCAAGGGCCCGGATGTGCATCGCGGCCGCCCGCGGTGAACAAAAACGCTCCCGAAGACGAAGCCGCCCTGATGCCACGGGCGGTTTTTGTTTTCCCCTGGTGCGCAAACCTCCAACCGACGTTTACGCATCATGTCATCCATCGACTCGCCTCGCCTCCGGGTCCGCGTCCGCGCGGAAAACCCGAACCATCATCTCTGGAACAACCACGGCACGTGGTTCATCCACTATACGGTGCATCCGACGCCGTTCACCAAGGAGCGGGTGCGCCGTTCGCTCGGCACGCCCCTGCTCGCAGCGGCCCGGGAGCGGCGCGACGCCTTCTTCGCGCATCTGCAAACGCCGGCCCGGCCGGCTCCCCTCCAAGCCACCGCCGCCTGAATCAGAAGGAATTCTTACAGAAGCAGCGCGAAGAGCGCAGAGAATGAGGCATGCCTCCTCTGCTGCTTCTGTGAAATCAGGGCCGTTCCACGCTGGTCCTACACGCCGAGGGCCGCGCAGCACTTGCGGAAGTGATGACCGTAAATGGAGAGTGTGACCGCCATCGGCAGGAGCGCGGGACGATGGAAAAATGTCCAGACCAGCAGCCGCCAGTATTGGAAGCGCTCCCGGCCGAGGACACCCAGGCGCACGCTGGAAAGCGCAAACGCCATCATCCGCCGCCAGTCCAGTGAAACGGAGAACTTGGGGCGCTTGTACTCACGCAGGAAGGTGCGGATGCGCTGATAGTACGGCCCCGGCGCATAGATGTTCTTTAGAATGCTCCGATATCCCTCGCGCAGCGCCTCCATCTTCATGCACGGGGCAAAGTTCGTCGTGCCGTCCACATTGTCCCCCGTGCTCTGGCCCAGCAGCCGGCCCTGCTGCTGCAGCCGCGCATGCAGCCTCGTGCCGGGCACGGCCTGCAGCAACCCGACCATGGCGGTGACGATGCCGCTTTTCTGGATGAACTCGATCTGCCGGCGGAAGATCGTCGGCGTGTCGCTGTCGAAACCGACGATGAATCCGCCCTGCACCTGCAGCCCGGCGCGCTGGATGCGCTTGATGTCGGCGACCAGATCCCGGCCCTGGTTCTGCCGTTTGTTGCACTCGGCCAGGCCCGCATCATCGGGCGTCTCGATGCCGATGAACACCATGTCGAAGCCCGCCTCGGCCATCATCCGCATCAACTCATCGTCGTCGGCGAGATTGATGGAAGCCTCGGTGTAGAGCGCGAAGCCGCGCCGGCCCTGGCGCCAGCGGATCAGCGCCGGGAGCAATTCCTCGCGCAGCAGGCGTTTGTTGCCGATGAGATTGTCGTCGACGAAGAATACCGCGCCGCGCCAGCCCCGCTGCCAGAGGTCGTCGAGCTCGGCGATGATCTGGGCTGGCGTCTTCACGCGCGGCCGGTGTCCGAACATCGCCGTGACGCTGCAAAACTCGCAGTCAAACGGACAGCCGCGCGAGTACTGGACGCACATCGAAGCATAGCGGCGCAGGTCGGCCAGCTCCCACAAGGGCGCCGGGGTCTGGCGGATGTCGGGAAGCTCCGCCGAGGCGTACACGAGGCGCGCCCGGCCCTGTTCAAGGTCGCACAAGAATTCCGGCAGGGTTACCTCCGCCTCGTTCAGGACGAAATGGTCCACGCCGGAGAACTGCTCGTGCTCGGTGGTGAACAGCGGTCCGCCCGCCACGATCTTTTTGCCCGCCGCGCGGCAGCGCGCGATCAGCGCCCTGGCCGAGTCCCGCTGCACGATCATCGCACTGATGAACACCACATCGGCCCAGCCTAGATCCTTGTCCTTGAGCTTGCGCACGTTCAGGTCCACCAGTCGTTTCTCCCAGGCCGGGGGCAGCATGGCGGCGACGGTGAGCAGACCCAGCGGCGGAAGGGAGGCCTGTTTGCGGATGAATTTCAGCGCGTGCTTGAAACTCCAGAAAGTGTCCGGAAATTCCGGATAGAGCAGTAGAACCCTCATGCGGATTGGAGGGTAGACCCATTTCCCGGGGATGGGAAGGACCATCGCGACCACCCAACGCCCGCCCCGCTGGATCACGCCCGCACTGGATAATTGCGCCGCGCAGATCCTTGTGCTGGCATGGCTGCATGTCCCACGCCGTCGACACCGAAGACCTGCTCGAACGCTTCTGCCGCTATGTCCGCCTCGACACCCGGAGCGACGCCCACTCTTCCGCCTGCCCCAGCACGCCGGGACAATGGGACCTGCTGCGTTTGTTGGAGAAGGAATTGCAGGAGCTCGGCGCCGCCGGGGTGCGCCTCACCGCCGACGGCTACGTGCTGGCCACCATCCCGGCCACGTCGCCCAAGACCGGCGGGGCCCGCCTGGCCTGGTTCGCCCATGTCGACACCGCCGCCGAACTGCCCGGCAGCGCCAAGCCGATCGTGCATCGCAAATATGACGGCCAGCCCATCGTCCTGCCGGACGATCCGTCGCAACAGCTCACCGTCGATACCATTCCGCACCTGCGGGAAAAGATCGGCCATGACCTCATCACCGCGAGCGGCACCACGCTCCTCGGCGCCGACGACAAGGCGGGGATCGCCGTCATCATGAGCGCCGTCCGCCATCTGCGGCGCCATCCGGAGATTCCGCACGGGGTGCTCCGCGTGTGCTTCAACCCGGACGAGGAAATCGCGCGCGGCATGATCAGGCTCGATCTTGCGGAACTGGCGGCGGACGTGGGCTACACGCTCGACGGCGAGGATCTCGCCGAGATCGATTACGAGACGTTCTCCGCCGACGCCGCCGTCCTCGAGATTCGCGGCGTCTCCATCCATCCCGGCTGGGCCAAGGGCGTCATGGTCAACGCGCTCCGCCTCGCCGGGCAGTTTCTCTCCGCGCTGCCGGCCGAGGTTTCCCCGGAGCGCACCGCCGGCCGCGACGGCTTCATCCATCCCGTCGAAGTGGACGGCAACGCCGACCGCTGCACGGTGCGGCTGATCCTGCGCGACTTTGAACTCGCCGGGCTCGCGGCCAAGCGCGTCATCGTCGAACAGGTGGTGGCCGGGCTGCGCATCGTCGAGCCCCGCGCCGGCTTCACGCTCACATTCGCCGAGCAGTACCGCAACATGCGCTACTGGCTGGAGCAGGACATGCGCCCCGTGGAGTTCGCCCGTGAGGCCGTGCGCCGCGCGGGGCTCACGCCGTTCTCCTCCGCGATCCGCGGCGGCACCGACGGTTCCAACCTCACCGCCCGCGGACTGCCCTGCCCCAATCTCTTCTGCGGCATGCGCGAAGTGCACAGCCGGCGAGAGTGGGTGAGCCTCCAGGACATGGCCAAGTCGGTCGAGACCCTCCTCCACCTTGCCCAGTTCTGGCACGAACGCGCCTGAGGCAGCAACAACCCGCAACTCTCCATCTCCTCCCACCATGAAAGCCATCCGCCTGCACGAATTTGGTCCGCCCGAGGTCATGAAACTGGAAGAGGTCGCCGACCCCCGGCCCGGCCCGGGTCAGGTGGTTGTGCGGGTGCATGCCGCCGGCGTCAATCCGGTCGAGACCTACATCCGCTCCGGCACCTACGCGTACAAGCCGCCGCTGCCCTATACTCCCGGTGGCGATGCGGCCGGGACCGTCGCCGCAGTCGGTGAACAGGTGACACGTTTCAAACCCGGCGCGCGGGTCTACACCGCCGGCACGGTCAGCGGCGCCTATGCGCAGCAGACCCTCTGCAACGCCGAACAGGTTTATCCCCTGCCGGCCGGCGTGTCGTTCAGCCAGGGCGCAAGTCTCCATGTGCCGTACACGACGGCCTACCGCGCCCTCTTCCACCGCGCCCGGGGCCATGCCGGCCAGACGGTGCTGGTGCACGGAGCCTCCGGCGGCGTCGGCATCGCCGCGGTGCAGCTGGCGGTGGCGGCCGGGCTGACCGTTATCGGCACCGGCGGCACGGAGCGCGGGCGGCAGTTGGTGCGCGAGCAGGGGGTGCCCCAGGTGCTCGATCACAAGGCGGCGGGGTATCTTGACGAATTCATGAAACTCACCGGCGGGCACGGCGCCGACATCATCCTGGAAATGCTGGCCAACGTGAACCTCGGCCGTGATCTCGCCGTGCTGGCGCGAGGCGGATGCATCGCCGTCATCGGCTGCCGGGGTGAGGTCCAGATCAACCCGCGCCTCCTGATGCGGGCGGAAGGCTCGATCGTCGGCGTCCTCGCGGGCAGCCCCGAGGAGGTGGCCCAGGCCCACGCCGCCATCGGGGCCGGGCTGCGGGCGGGGACATTGCGGCCGGTGGTCGGAAAGGAACTGCCCCTGGCCGAGGCGCCCCGCGCCCATCACGAAATCATCGAAGGCGCCGCCTGCGGGAAGATCGTGCTCGTGCCCTGACGTCAGGCTGCCCCTTAGTCGTCATCACGCCGATATTCTGTAACGTATTACGTTACAAACCTTCACCCGTGTCCGTTCATTCTGTGCGATTGCCAGCCCCCCGTTTCTGAGTTCGTGACCTCAAGAGCAGGTTAGATTACGCTACAAGCAGAAGTGGGAGGCCCAGACGGAAGGAGCCCGTAGGGCGACTGGAGTCTGGGCCTCCCACCTGGTGGTCCCCAAAGGAAAAACACCATGAATAGTAGCGGAGCAGCCAACACGCCGCCCAAACGCGGCGGCGGAAAGAAGCGCCGGTTTCTGAGTGCGGAAAAGAAGTTCCAGGTCTTCTTGGAGGCCCAGCACAGCACGGAGCCGATCGGCGAGATTCTACGCCGGGAAGGGCTCTACTCGACGGATCTGGCGCGGATCCGCCAGCAGGTCAAAGAAGGAGCCATGCAACGGCTCGGCGCCAAGCCCGGCCGCAAGGCCGAGGTGGTCAGCGCCGACTCCTACGAGGAGCTCAAGCGGGAACTGCAGCAGAAGGAACGGGCGCTGGCCGATCTGTCGGTCGAGCTGGCGATCTTGCGAAAAAAAACGAATGGGGGTTCGTGGGACCGATAGCCGGTCTCCGGATCAACGCGCCAATCAAGCTGGCCATTCTCACGGTGATTGAGACCTCCCAGAACGGCGGCGTTTCCGCCCGGCGCAGTTGCTCACTCCTGATGATCGCCTATCGCCGGGTCGTGCGCTGGCAAGGGTGCCGGCGTGCCGGGCTGGGTTTGGTCGATGGCACGCCCGGCCCCAAGGAAGCCTGGCATCGGCTGCTGCCCGAGGAGGTGGCGAACATTACCCGCCTGGCCTGTCGTCCGGAATATGCCGATCTGTCGCACCGGATTTTGGCCGTCACCGTCTGGGAAAAGGGCCTGTGTTTCGTCTCCTTCTCTTCGGTCTATCGCGTGCTCAAAGCCCACGGGCTGATGACCGCGCGCGGCCACCGCGGCACGCACAATGGCCGTTCGTTGGCGCCGGTGCGCAAGCCACTCACCGGTGCCAACCAACGTTGGTGCTGGGACATCAGCTACCTGTCCACCGGGGAGAAAGGGATCTATCTGTTTCTTTACCTGGTGCTCGACGAGTACTCCCGCAAGGTGCTCGCCTGGCGGATCAGCTGGGTTCAGACGAGCGCCGAGGCGGCCCAGTTGTTGGAGACCGCCCTGACCCAGGAAAACGTCCTGGACCTGCCCGACGACCGCCGGCCGGAAGTCATCAACGACCGCGGTCGACCGATGCAAGCCAAGCCGATCCAGCGTCTCTTCGAGGATCACGCCATGCCCCAGTTGTTCGCGCGCCCCCGCACCCCCGACGACAATCCGTTCATCGAATCGGCCTTCAGCACCGCGAAACGCGCGCCCGAATATCCGGGCCGCTTTCACGACGACTCCGAGGCCACCGCTTACTTCGAGAAATACTTCGACTGGTACAACCATCGTCACTACCACTCCGGCATCGACTATGTCACCCCCGCGCAAGCCCACCAGGGCCTGCGCGAGGCTATCGTTCGCCGCCGGTCGGTCCAACAACAAGCCCAGCGCCAACGGCGCCGGGCCGAGAACCAAAAAGTCAGCCCCCCACAGCAGCAAAAACACCGGCCACCAGCCCTCGTTCCTGTAGTGTAATTACCCAGCGGCTGAGGTCATTGATTGAGAAACGCGGCGCCAGGAAGAAACTGTAACGTTATGCGTTACCGGCGTCCCCTATGTATCCCCTGAGAATACCCCCGCAAATGCGGTTGCCGGCGGAGCTGTCGCTCGCCCTCTTCGAAGCCGCGGCAATCTCCGCCCGCGCCGCCGCCCGGTTAGTACTCCCGGAGCATCCCCGTCAGAGAGTCGGTCAGACGCTCCGTCCAGGGCCTGCCACCCCTCTATGGAACGGGCTGGTCAAACAGGCTCGTCCGCATCTGCGTAAGCGCGGAGAGAAGGTGAAGCTGGCACGCATCCTTGGCCTGCCCCGCCAGCGCATTCAAGATTGCCTCAAGGCTGGTGTCACCTGCCTCGACGCGGAGCGCACCCTGCTCCTGCTCTGCTGGGTCGCCCGCCGGCAACAAGGGCGCGAACTAACCACCTGAAGCGACGACAGGTTTGTAACGTAATACGTTACAAACACCGCGGCGCCAGTGCACAAGGATGCCGAACACGCCGGTGTGTCCGTGGTTCTCCGAGGCAACATCAGCCACGCGCGATCCTTTGCACGCGACGGTGAATTCGCCTTCCCTCGCGGCGGATCCTGCTCAACACTCCGCCGCTCCGCATGAAAGTCTGTCTCTTCGGCCTCTCCGGCATTCCGCTGGGAAAACACAACGTCAAGGATTCGCGCCTCGACCAGACCCACAAGCTGGTCGAGGCGAAGAAAAAAACCTATGCCCAGGTGGATATCGCCGGCGAGGAAGAGGCGGTGACGGCCGACGCCCTCGTCGTGTCGCCGTCCAGCCGCCTGGATGTGATTCTGCGCGACCTCGAGTTCGTGGAGACACGACTGGAGCGCAACCCGCCGGAGCCGGAGAAGTCCGGACTCGGCAAGATCAAGGCGGCCCTGGAGCGCGAGCAGTTCGTCACCGCCGCCGGCCTGACGCCGGAGGAATCGCAGGCGGTGGCCGCGCACGCCTTCCTCACCGCGAAGCCGGTGGTCGCGGCCGAAGCCTCTGATCTCGATAAGTTCGACGAGTTCCTGCCCCGGGTGCTGGCCGAGAGCGGCTACCTCAGCTACCTGACCGTGGGCGGCCCGGAAAACCGCGCGTGGCTCATCAAGAAGGGCATGACCGCGCCGGAGGCCGCGGGGGCCATCCACACCGACATCCAGAAAGGTTTCATCCGGGCCGAGATCATCAGCTTCGCGGATTTCATCGCCGCCGGCGGCGAATCGCAGGCCAAGCATGCCGGCAAGCTGCGCCTGGAAACCAGGCAATACGTCGTGCAGGACTACGATCTGGTGAACTTCCGGTTCAACAAATGAAGCCGCCCGCAGGCGGAGCGGGGCGCAACCGGCGAGAAAGCCGGATTGGCGTTGGTAGGAGCCGGGGGTCGGCTTGGCTCGGCGAAGCGCGGCGCGAAGACGGCCGACCCCGGTTGACCGGCCTCACCGAGGCCGGCTCCAAACGCAGCCCGGGATTGAAAAATGACAGGGAACGAACCAGACTTTCCCGTTTCATCGGAGCGCCGTCCTGCTCTCATGTCCCAATCCTCCAGCCACCTGCCGCATCCGACCGCGATGAGTGACGGCTGGCATTTTTTCCTCGGATTTTTGCGCCAGCCCTGGAAGGTCGGGGCCGTGGCGCCCAGTTCCGCCCGCCTGGCGCAGGCCATCGTGCGCCACTGCGCCCTGGGAAAGGCGCAGACCGTGGTGGAGCTGGGCGCGGGCACCGGCGCCATCACCCGGCAGATCCTGAAACACATCGGCCCGCAGACGACGTTCATCACCCTGGAACTGGATGCCGGACATGTGGCCCGGTTGCGCAAACGCCACCCCGGCCTGAGGATCTACCACGCCTCGGCCGAAAATCTCCGCACCCTGCTGGCCAAGCACGGTCGCGGGCAGGCGGACTGCATCATCAGCGGCCTGCCCTGGGGCAACATGAGCTCGCGGGCGCAGCACCGCATCATGGGTGAGGTACTCTCGGTGCTGAAGCCCGGCGGGCGCTTCTGCGGCTTCGGCTACGTGCATGCGAGCTGGTACCCATCCTCCCGCGCCTTCCGCCGGATGCTGGAGCGGAATTTCCAGCGCGTGGGCATCAGCCCCATCGTCTGGCGGAATCTGCCGCCCGCCTTCGTTTATTTCTGCGCTTAGGAGTTTGCCGGGCTGGGGGACCGGCAAACTCCTTAGAGCCTATCCGAATAATAATTCGATCGATTTTTCAGCGCAAGGAGCGAGGATCGAAGGATGGGGGAAAAGAGACTTGGTTATCGTCTGCCAGACGAACTGTGGGCGCGGCTGGAGCCGCTGA
>JAQTYQ010000084.1 GCA_028688225.1 Opitutaceae bacterium
TGCTCTTCCGATCTCGCCTTTGTAGGGAGGGAGCCCGGCCTTGATGGCGGCTTCAACGAGCGGCAGGACTTCGGGGTCATCCTTGAAGGTCCGCTTCAGGGCCAAAAGTCCGCGTTTGGGCAGTCCGATATACTGGTTTTGGGTGACGGTTAAGGGCATGATGGCTCCATGATAGCTGCCCGCGGCGGAGGGGAGATCGGCGCGCTCGATCCGGAGGAGCCGAGCCAGTCACGCCATCCCCGCCAGCCCTTCAGGCGGTAAAGTACCGTCGGGTAGGATGGAATGTCGGCCGGCGGCGGGGGCAGGTCCGGCCGTTTGCCCTTCATGTAGGCATGCCATTCGGCCTCCCGCTGCAAGTGTAGGCTGTGGACGAAGCTCCGGGCCTCCGTAAAAGGCCGCCAGGGCAGATCGCGGGGTTTGGTGCGTTTCGGAGGATTGCCGAGCCAGTCATACCAGTTGCGCCACCCCTGTTCGGCATAAACCAGCTGTGGATTGCTGGGGATATCGGCCGGGATCGGTGGCAGGTCCGGCCGCTGGCCGGCGCAATACGCCTTCCATTCCTCGCCACTGGGGACGGCGAGGCGCAGGGCGAAGGCGCGGGCCCCGGTAAAGGGCCGCCATTGGGTTTTGGGCCGGCGCCCGCGCCCCCGGGAAAGGTCCTTGCCCAGCCAGTCGGTCCAGTTGATCCAGCCGGCGTCGAGATAGGAATGATTCGGGCAGGTGGGGATATCCGCGGGCATTTTCCCTGAGCGGCTCCAGGTTCTGAATTCGGCCACGGTGCGGAATCCCCGCTCCCGTACGAACTCCCGGGCCTCGGCGAACGTGCGCCAAGGCTTGAGTGTTCTTTGCCGAAAATTGTCCAGCCAGTGCGGCCAGCCGAGCCAACCATGATTTTGATAAGTCCGACGAGGTGTGCTGGGGATGTCTGCCGGGATCGGGGGCAGGTCCGGCCGCTGTCCGGCGCAATACGCGATCCATTCCCCTTTATTTCTCAGGCCCAGGGCCGATACGAACTGCCGCGCGGCGCCATACGGTCGCCACGGGGTGAGGCCCGGACCCGATCGGACCCGGGCCTTGCCCAACCAGTCGGCCCAGCCGGCCCAGCCGGAATCGAGGTAGATTTGGTCCGGATGCATGGGAATATCGATGGGTTTCGGGCCATCTCTGCACCAGACCCTGAAGGCGAGTTGGGTGCGGAAATCCCGGCTGCGGATGAATTCGCGGGCTTCGGCAAAGGGCCGCCAGGGCTGGAGGCGGGTTTTGCGGCGGCTCGGCGTGGTCCCGAGCCAATCGTTGAATCCCCGCCAGCCGCTCGAGCGATAACATTCCGCCACCTTGCTGGGGATGTCCGCCGGTTTTGGGGGTAGTCCGGGAAGTCCGTTCCGGGCGTAATCGCGCCATTCCTTTGCTGAGCGCAATTTGAGCGAACGCACGAATTCGCGGGCTTCGGCATAGGGACGCCGCGGCCGGATTCCGTTGGCCTTGGCGTAACCAAGCCAGTCCGGCCAGTTGGTCCAGCCTTTGCGTGCGTAGGCGATCGCGGGGGAGGCGGGTATGTCCGCCGGCCGGGCCGGTAGTTCGGGCCGCCGGCCGGCACAGTAGTCCGCCCATTCGGCGGCGGAGCGCAGGTGCAGGGAATGGACAAACTCCCGGGCGGCGCCAGCCGGTCTCCAGGGGCTGCCGCCTGTCGGCGGCTCCGGCAATCCCAGCCAGTCCGCCCAGTGGATGAACCATCCGCCATAGGCGGTGCCGGCGCTGGGATCGTCGGGGATGGTCCGCGGTTTGGGTGGAAGGTCGGGGCGGGCGCCCAGACAGTAGAGCATCCAGTCATGCCGGGAAACGAGGTGCAGGCCATGGACAAACTTGCGATCGCGAATGAAGCGGACCTGGTTGGCGTGCGTGCGCCGGCGTATCCGCGCGGAGCGGGAAACCGTGCGGCAGTTCTCGCCGAGCCAGTCGGGCCAGTCAACCCAGCCCAGGATTCTGTAGACGAAGCTGGGTGACGGGGGAATGTCCCGGGGCAGGGGCGGCAGTCCGGAGCGACCGCTGTTCGCGTAAACCCTCCACTCGCCCGCGGTGGCCAATCCCAGCGAGCGCGCGAAGGTCCGGGCTTCGACAAAGGGACGCCATGGCGGATGACGCGTCTTGTGTCCGGCCGGGGGAGGAATGATTGAGACGGCGGCGATCATCGGGTGAATGGTTCAGGCGGCAATGGCCTTGGCCGCCGGGGGCGTCTCCTCCCGCCTGCTGCGCAAACGCGACGTCCCCGGGGTCCGCCGCAGGCTCTGGGGCGCGCGCTTCCGGGCCCCGGGCTGCTTTGCTTCCAGCACCGGCGGAGCTTCTATCGCCACGGTCGGAAAACACATCCGGGATCGGCGCGCCCCCCGCGAAATGCCGCTCCAGCGGCAGCCCTTCATCCCGGCCCTGAACGGCCGGGCTTTCGGGCTGTCTCCGATGGTAAGGTGGATTTGTTGGCTCATGGTCGTTATGATCAGACTGCGGGATCTGGACCGATCACGGGGCTGCGCACCTGGGCTGCGCTTCAGTTTCTGGGCGCTGGGGGAAATCGGCGCGTCTGGTCCATCGCCGGGACAGCCTGAGGCAGTCCTGACAACTGACTTTCGGCCGGAAATTTCTCCCGTCGCCATCGACGCGATAGCATTCGGAATTTCCGCTGTCGCGCTGTCCGTCGTGACCGTTGGCGGTGGTGCAAAGGAAATTGCCGGCCCGGCGCTCCAACCGCTCATCGTGCAGATCTGCGAGCAGGAGGATATGGACGACGCTCGCGCGGATGGCGCCATCGCCGTCGGCGGCTTCGCTCAGGCCGCCCAGGCTATCTATTTGTCCGGGAACCCATAGCACCGGGAGCCGTAGGCCGGCATTGTAGTGTTCAGCATCGAGCCTGGCGTCGTTGCGCTGCCGGCGGTAGGCATCATGACGGATGGCCGCGACCTGCGCGCGTTCGACAATGTCGCGGTTGATTTCCTCAAGGGTGGCGCAAACGAAATCCCCTTCGAGCCACACCCGGACCGCGGTCCCGACGGGCACGGCGCCCGGTTTCTCGAAATGCAGGGCGAGATTGGCGAGATGGACGCTGCCGTCTGGTTGGACGATGGCGTCATGGCTTTGCCCCTGGGTGTGGTTCAGCCCGCGCAGGTCTATGAGTCCGTCAAAACACAGACGATGGGTGGTCACGATATAACCATGATAGCGGCCCGCAAGGGCCTCGTCCGAGGCTTGCGCAACAATCAGTTGCGCGAGAACCAGTCGAAAAAGACGAGGCAATCGCCGAATCCGCCGCTAGTGCCAACGTTGCTAGCGCCACGTTGGGCGGACGTTTCTTGGGCAGGAGTAGCATTCACTGTTGCAGTTTTCCTTTGGTTGACTTGCTGGCTGCCGCCACGCGGCACACCTCATTGTTCAACCGGACCCGCCACGACGGGCGGTGTCGGGCGCGGGTAACCTGGCGTTAGTCTGTCTGAGCACTTCGATGCCGCCACGATGAGATGACTCCCAAAGCATTGCCCAGAGCGCGTGGTTTTCTCGCATGGCGTGCGTGATGGCTTCGTTTCCACTCCATCCGCCGGTTGCCATCTTGAGCATTCCGTTTTCCTCCCACATTCGCCCATAGTGGTGATTCCACGCCTCGCGGATGTATTCCAGCCAGCCGGACGCGTCCCTGAAGCCCCACCCTTTTATTGCAAGTTCGGTTTCCTCGGTGGGGTATCCGTCAGCGTCGAACATTGGATGCCTAATCACCGGTCCTTCTTCGAGACGTGCTTTGCGCATGATTCACTCCTTTGGAACATTCCGCTTCATGAGCTGGATGCCTCCGCTTTCCCGTTGTCGGCGACGATTTTGGCGTAAATCCGGTCGATCTCGACGAGCGCCTCATCGCTGCGGTTGAGCACTTCGAGGCAATTCCGGGCGGCCTCCGCACCGGCTTGGGCCCGCGGGATCAGTTCATCGATCGAGATGGCCTCGCGCTCAAGGTCGGCGGCGAGTTGTTCCAGATTGCGGAAGTTGGTCTCGAATTTCCTGGCGGTGGGATCGGCGGTTTCGGGCATGGCGATGATGAAGTTAGCGGTCAGGGATGGCGGACGAGAATGGGCCGGGTGCCGTCCTGGAGCTGGAGGACGGCCGAGGGAACCTGGTCGAGGATGGCCGCCCGGGTGATGACGGTGCCGTCTTCCCGGCGCACGATGGCAAAGCCCCGGCGCAGGAGGTTCACCGGATCCGACGCGCCGATCCGGGCGGCATGCACCAGGGTGCGACTCCGCCACGCCTGGATGAAGGCGCGGGCCTGTCGCACCCAGTCATGGCTGTGGTGGAGGTTGGTCCGGGCATGGGCGAGCGCCTGACGGGCGCGGGGCGGGATGGCAGTCATCACGTCGTTGAGCCGGCGGCGGGTGTCCCGGAGGCGTCCCTTGGATTGCAGCCGGATTCGATCGGAAAGCCGGACCAGCCGGGTCTGCCGGGCCCGGACCAGGGAGCCGATCGCCTCGCGGCACCGGCCGGCGAGGATCTGCACATCCTT
>JAQTYQ010000048.1 GCA_028688225.1 Opitutaceae bacterium
CCGGCTGGTGTCAACCGCCGGCCAAGTCCGGCCGCCTCCGTGCCTGAATCATCACGAGGTTCCGGGGTTGCCGCCGGGGTCGCCCTGGCCCGGCGAAGCGCGACGCGAAGACGGTCTGCCTCCGGAAGACCGGCCTCAGCGAGGCCGGCTGCAGTTACCCCCGGAAATCGATCACATAAGTTTCGTTGTTACCCCCACTCTCGTCCAGGATGAGCGTGAAGTATACCTTGTAGTTGTACGGCGGCTGCACGAATTTCCCGCCCATCAAACTCATCTTGTCGCCGCTGGGATTGAGGACGGTGAACTCCGAACCGGTTTTCTGGGAGGGATTCCACCGCGCGGTCGCCCGCAACGCGTCGCCAGGCACCGGCTTCTTCTTTTCATTGTAGAACGAGAGCCTGAACCGGCCGCCCTCCAGCGTCAGCCCGAGAAAGGTGCCGTTGGCGCGGGCGATGGTGGTTCCGGGGATGGTGCCCATCTCCTCCTCAGCCTGCTTTTTCGGATCGGGCTTGGTCGGTTCGGTCTTCTTGGCGGACGGTGTTCCCGGGGCAGGCTTGGCCGGGGCAGACTCGGCGCCGGCCACCGCGACCGCACCGAGCGTCGCTGCCACCAGCAATGACTTCAGGACAAAGGCGTATGGTTTCATGCTAAAAGGTGCTTGCAGTTTATCGCCGCGCGCCGCGCCCGCAAGCCCGGATGCCTGGAAGGACCACGCGAAGCCACGAAAAGACTGTGAAACCATCTGAGTGAGGGCCAAGCAGGCTGCTTCCGGCTGAATCCTCGCGAGTCACGAGGTTTCTTTGGGGGCCGTACCGAAGCGCAACCGGCATCCGCCCTCCCGCGAGGCCGCGTGCCTCAAAGGGTTTCGTGGAAACGCGATCCTCCGCTCTTGGTCTGCGGTCCGACCTCGCTCAGCCCGACTGCGATCGGGCCGGGCGCTGCAGACTCTCCTTCAGTTTCCGCCAGCGTGCCAGCCGCTCGGCGATCGCCGCCTCGGCGCCGGTGGCCCTGGGAGCGTACAACGAGAGCGGCCGCTCGAGATACTCCTGACCGGAGATCGCCTCGGGATACTCGTGGCTGTAGCGGTAGCCCTGGCCATGACCCATGCGCTTCGAGGCCTGGCCCCCTGGGTCGCGGAGATAAACCGGCACCGACTGGACCGGTTGCCCGGCGATGGCCGCCCGCGCCGCCTTCAGCGCTTGATTGGCCGAGTTGCTCTTGGGCGCGGTGGCGATATAGAGCGTGGCGTGGGCCAGCGTGAGCTCCGCCTCGGGCAGGCCGATGAAGTCGACGGCATGGTGCGCGGCCACGGCGAGCGGCAGGGCCTGGGGGTCGGCCAGACCGACGTCCTCCGACGCCAGGATGACCAGTCGGCGCGCGATGAAGCGCGGGTCTTCGCCGCCGGCGAGCATCTTGGCCAGCCAGTACAACGCGGCGTCGGGATCGCCGCCGCGACAGCTCTTGATAAAGGCGGAGATGGTGTCGTAGTGCTCGTCCTCGTCGGCGTCGTAGCGGATGCGGCGCTCGCGGGCGAAGATCTCCAGCTCGGCCGGGGTGATCACGGCCTTTTCCGGCAGACCGAGGACGATGACCTCCAGCGCGTTGAGCGCCCGGCGCAAGTCGCCGTCGCAGAGGCCGGCGAGGTCGAGCAGCACCTTCTCCCCGGCGGTGCAGCCGCGTCCGCCCAGGCCGCGCTCCGCGTCGGCCAGCGCGCGCTTGAGCATGGCGACGACCTGGACCGGGGTAAGCGGATCGAGGCGGAAGAGATGGCTGCGGCTGAGCAGCGGCGCGTTGACGTAGAACCCGGGATTGTGGGTGGTGGCGCCGATCAGGCGCACGCTGCCCTCCTCGACGTCGGGCATGAGCAGATCCTGCTGGGCCTTGTTGAAACGGTGCAGCTCATCGATGAAGAGGATCGTGGCGGCCTCGGGCCGGCGGCGCGCCCCGGCGAGGACGTCGCGCAACTCGGCGACGTTGGACATGACGGCATTGATGCGCACAAACCGGCTCTTCGTCTCGCGGGCGATGGCCTCGGCGAGCGAGGTTTTGCCGCTGCCGGGTGGCCCGTAGAAGATAAGGCTGCCGAAGCGGTTGCTCGCCACGAGCCGCGGCAGCAGGCTGCCGGGCCGAAGGATGTGCTCCTGGCCGACCATCTCGGCCAGTGAGCGCGGACGCATGCGGGCGGCGAGCGGCTGGACGGCGGGCGGGCGGGCCCCGGCTTGGGACGCGGGCCGTTCGTCCGCGGACGCCGCCGGCTCCCCGGGCGCAAACAGATCACGTTGCTCGCTGTCGTCCATCGATCCTCCCTGCTTGGCAGGAATCCTGCCGGTTGGAAAGGCTTCTTGCAAATGTGTTCGCTTGCGCGAAATTAACGACTAGGAAAATCAGCATGATCCTTGCCGAGCAGTCCGTCGCCCTCACCATCGCCGGTTCCGACAGCGGCGCCGGCGCCGGCATCCAGGCCGACCTGCTGACGTTCGCGGCGCATGAGGTCTTTGGCACGACGGCCATCACCTGCCTCACCGCGCAGAATCCCGACGGTGTCACCGCCATCGAGGCGCTGCCGGCCTCCTTTGTCGCGGAGCAGATCCAGCAGGTCCACCGTTACTTCAAGGTGCGCGCGCTCAAAACCGGCATGCTGTTCTCCGCCGAAATCATCAGCGTCGTGGCTGACTTCCTCCGGCGCCAGCGGCAGATCCCGGCGGTCGTCGACCCGGTGATGGTGGCCACGAGCGGCGCCGTGCTGCTCCCGCCGGAGGCACGAACCGCCCTGAAGGAAAAACTCCTGCCCTGCGCCGCGCTCGTGACGCCCAATCTCGACGAAGTCGGCGTGCTGCTCGGCGAAAAACCGGCGACCCCGGCCGCCATGGCCGCAGCCGGCCGGCAGCTCGTCCAAACTTACGGCGTGCCCTTTCTCGTCAAGGGCGGCCACCTGGCCGGCGGCGATCTGACCGATCTGCTGGTCAAGCCGAACGGCCAGGTCAGCACGTACACGGCGCAGCGCGTGACCGGCGTCGATACGCACGGCAGCGGATGCACGCTCTCGGCGGCGATCACGGCCAACCTGGCGCGCGGACTGGGCCTCGACTACGCGGTGGAGGCGGCGCGGGTGTACCTGCTGCGCGGTCTGCAGCGAAGCTTCGTGCTCGGCGACCGTCGCTTCATCAACCATCGGCCATGAATCATGAATCCCGGCCGCCCCGGCCATCGCGCGCCCCTGCTCTGGCTGCTGCTGCCCCTGATGGCGGGACTGGCCACCGGCAAGGCCTGCGCGGCGCCTAGCGCCTGGCTGCTGGCGTCGGCCGCCCTGATGGCCACCGTGGCGATGTTCCTGGCCGCGGGTCACCGGTGGTTCGCGCGTCACGCCTGGCCCGTTTTTCTCTCCCTGACGGTGATTCCGGCCGGAGCCGCTTATTTCCAACTGCGGCTCGACCGCCAGTCGGCCTGGGAATCGCTGCCCCCGCGGGAGGCGCGGCTGCGGTTGCGGGTGGAGCGCACCTTTCCCCAGCCAGGCGGGGGCAAGCGCACCACGGGCTTTGCCGTGGTGACAGGGACCGATGCCCATCTGCGTGATCTCGCCGGCCAACGGCTGTACTTTTCGCTCCAACTGCCCCCGGGCCGCCCGCCGCCGTTGCGTTCCGCCGAGATCCAGGCCATCGGCCTGCTCGATCCGCTGACCCGGCTCCGGCACAGCGAGGGCTTCGACGCCTACATCGTGAACGCGGGCATGGCCTTCAAGTTCACGCGCGGCCGGCTGCTGGGCGAGGCGGCGCCCCCGTCGCGCTACCAGCGTTTCTGCCACGCGGCGGAACGGCGGTTCCATGCCATCCTGGGCACCGGCCTGGCCGGCCAGCCGGCCCTGGCCGCGATCCTGCGCGCCATGATGCTGGGCCAGAAGCAGGAGATGAGCGAGGCGCAGCAGGAGCTCTTCATGCACAGCGGCACCATGCACCTGTTCGCCATCAGCGGCCTGAATGTCACCGCGGTCGCCCTCAGTGTGCAGACCCTGCTCATCCTCCTGCGCCTGCCGCGGCTGGTGGCGGCGGGGGCCGGTCTGGCCGCCCTCTGGCTGTATGTCGACATCACGGGCACGAGCCCCTCGGCGGTGCGCGCCTTCCTCATGTGCGCGCTGTTCATTGTTTCCTTTTCCCTGCGCCGGCCGGGAAACGCGCTGGCGGCCCTGACTGCGTCCGCCCTGCTCATCCTGCTGCTCGAGCCGATGCAGCTTTTCAGCGCCAGTTTCCAGATGTCCTATGGTATCGTGGCGGTGCTGCTCCTGCTGGGCTGGCCGCTGGCCGGGCAACTGCAGGCCCGCTGGCCGCTGTTTGCGGCCCTGCCGGAGGCGGCCTGGGGCTGGCACCGGCGGCTCGCGAACTGGATCTGGCGCGCCCTGCTGGGCATGCTCGGAATCGGGCTGGCCGCCGCGCTCGTCAGCACGGTCTCCAGCATCCAGTTTTTCCAGCTCTTCACGCCCGGCGCCCTGCTCGTGAATCTGCTGCTGATCCCGCTTTCCACGCTCGTCATCGGAGCCGGATTCCTGTCGCTGCTTTGCGGGCTGGCGGGCTGCAGTGCCGGGAGCGCGATCTTCAACCATGCCGGCGCGCTGCTGCTGTGGTTGATGGATGCGTCGCTGCGGTCGGCGCTGACGGTGCCCGGGGTCTATCAGGCTGCGCAATTCCGTGCGGCCTGGCTGGGGCCGGTCTTCCTTGCCGGGCTGATGGCCGCCTGCCTCGCCGGCTACGCCTGGCACTGGCGGCGGGAACGCGGCGGGTTCTGGCCGCCGTTCGTGCTCGTGGCGCTGTTGCTGATCCTAGGTGTGAAATCCGCCCCCTGAGGCCTCCCCGGCCGGTCCTTCTTCCCGGCAAAGCCTGAATTGGCCTTTACGGACCGCCGTCGCTGTGTTCCGTGGTATGCATCCCTGCCATGAAAAGCGCCTACGAACTCGCCCTGGAACGCCTGAAGGCGTCGGACCCCGACGCCCATGCACCGCTCACGCCGGCGCAAAAAACCCGGCTGGCCGAGATCGACCGCGTCTACCGGGGCCGGATCGCCGAGCGCGAAATCTTTCTCCAGAAGCAACTCGACGAACTGCTGGCGGCCGGCAACCGGGAGGAAGCGGAGAAGCTGCGGAAGCAGCTCACCAACGAGAAGGCCCGCCTGGAGGAGGAACGGGAGGCGGAAAAGGAAACCGTGCGCCGGGAAAAGACTCCGCCGGGGGCCTGAGCCAAACTCATGCAGTTGGACTGTAGCAGCCGACATACAAGGAGGCTGAGCAAAAAGGGGTGTCGGCAGGAACAGCCTCGTGACCTCGGCTGCTACCCGGCAGAGCCATCTCCGATCTGAATGAGCTTTTGGCTGAGCCGGGGCGCGGGCAAAACAACGTGCACCGCGGGTCGGCAACCCGGATTTCAGCCGGCAAACTCAAATTCCGCCACGAGCATGTGATGGTCGGAGGCCGGCGTCTGCTTCACGGCATGGCGCACGGGCTTCAGGTAGCGGTTGTAGAAAAGGTGATCGAGCACATACGGCCGGCGGCGCCACGTGGGCGTGCTGGTCTGCACGGTCTGGTAGCCGGCATCGGTGAACTGCTGCACCAGCGAGTCGTGCTTGCTGACGTTGAAATCGCCCCCGAGCAAGGTGGGACCGGCCGAGTCGCGCAGCTGGTCGACGACGAACTGCCGCTGGCTGGTGTGCTCCTCGCTGCTGGCGTTGAGCATGAAGAAGGCGAGCAGATGCGTGTTGAAGAGCCGCAGTTCCCGCCCGGCGACGACCGTCTTCGCCCCGATGAGCAGCCGGTCGGTGGGGGTCTTCTTTTCTCCCCGAAAATCGAACTCGAGCGCCGGCGATGGCAGGTCGCGGCGCACGGCGCAGCTCAAGGGGGTCTTCGACAGGATGGCCAGCCCGATACCGAAGGGCAGCTCGCGCGGATCCGCCTTGGGGTACGAAAAAAAACTGTCGTAACCGGTGAGGGCGGCGCGCAGACGGGTGAAATTGGGCGGCGGGTCGGGTTGCACCCCCCCCGGCAGGGCCTGTTCGACCTCCTGCAGGAGCACGATGTCGGCATTGTGTCCGCGGATCTCCTCGATGCTCAGATCGAGATTGATCAGGCCGATGTCGGGATTGGCGTCGTTCCAGTTCTGTCCGAACTGCATGTTGAACTGCAGAACCTTGAACGCACGCATGGGGCGGGGCATCATTGCCGAAATGAGGACATGAGGTGGTGGAACCACCTTGTCGGGCACGGAAATGCCGCGAGCGGTGCGATTGCCCGAGCTAGACCCGGCAAGGTCATGATTTACAGCTGATTGGAATGTTTTCCTCGACCCCTGGGTTCGCAAGTCAATTCGCGAAAAATGTTTCCCCTCGCACGTTCTTCATTCCGGCTCGGCGGTGCCTTCCACGACCCACGTTCTGGCCTCGGGGACTAGTTTGAAGAATTCTCTGAGCGAGGCACTTAGGTGCTCGGCATACCGGAAATGGGCGCCCATGCCGGTGCGCAGTTCGGCTTCATAGATGAATTTGTCGGCGTGGGTGCTGTGCTCGAACGGAGTCTGCGCGCCCAGCAGCAGAGAATAGACGTAGGCGGGAGCATCGCGCCGGAGGAGTTCCCGCGTGAAATCGAGCTGCTCGGCGAGCAGTCCCTCATGGGGTGCGCGGGGCACCTCGGGCGGCAGATAAAAGCCGGCCTGGATGAACGGGGTGTAGCGGTGGCCGGTGCGATGGCGGTTGAGGTCGCGCAGCTCGGCGACGGCCATGTTGTTCCAGGCAAACGTCACGCGCATGCGCCGGACGGCGGTGCCGCACTGGCCGTAGCGGTTGGCGCGGTGGCGCAGCGCCTCGGCGACCGGCTGGGTCTCCGGGAGCCAGGGCGGGGTGTCGCGATCGACCTTCACCCACACGGCATCCGCGAGCGGTTGTGCGGAAAGCCGTTCGAGCCCGAGCCGGATCGAAACCGCGAGCTCCTGCCGCGCCTGTTCCCGGTAGGAGGCTTCCGCGGCACTGTGGCGCATGAGGCGCGGGGAAAACTTGAGGAGTTCGTCGCGAATGGCCGTGGCCGCGGCGCGGGCCTCGGGCTGCGGAAGCGAATCGAGGTGCTTCACGGTCTGCGCCCACATGCGCGAACTTTGGACAAGGGCGAGGCTGGTGCGGGTGGCCAGGGGGACCAGGTAACGCGCCCGGTCCAGGGCGTAGTTCTTGCGGATCCGGGCCACGACGGCGGGCCGGGCATCCGGCGGCACGCGCACCCGTTCCGGCTCGGCTTTGCCCAATCCCTCCAACCGCGCATACTCGGCCTGATAGGCGGCGAAAGCGCGGCCCATGAGGTTGAGCCAGCGCGGCGCGAGGTCGTCGGGGATGCCGAGCTCGCCGGGCGCCGGCAGGTTGGCCGCATCCATCGTGATGTAGCGCGTGCTCGATTCCTGGCCGTCGGCCATCGGTGAAATCTCAAACAGCTTGTAGGCGAGCCACATCGAGACGTCATCGATGGCGACGGCGAGGCCGCCGGTGAGGCCGCCGATGGAGGCATGGCCGTAGTCGACAAACTTCAGGATGCGGTCGATGGACTCGTCGGGATGGGCGATGTCGACCTTCTCCAGGATTTTCGCGAGGCCCTCGTTGCTGCGCGAGTAGCGCGCCAGGACGGAGGCGAGCAATTCCGGCGTGGCCTGGGGCGCACCGGCGGCGGTCGGGGGCGGGACGATGGCGAGTCCGGTAACCTTCATGCAGGACACCTTGTTGAACCACAAAGCCACAAAGACACGAAGAAAAATCCTCCGCGCCGCGCCACCCCGCACGGGACCACGCGCCCAACCCGGGAGACCGCAGGATCCTGAATCAATGACGAGGCTTCTGTCCGCTCAACGCGCGACAAACCAGGCTCCCAGCGGTCCCTGATAAAAGCCCAGCACGATCGAAGCCAGAGCCAGCACGATCATCGCCGTGCCGGCCGTCAGGCCCACGCGGGCGGTGACCGGCGAGGTCAGCGCTCCTTCACCCGGGGTCCGAGGGCTCCCGGCCGGGAAGAACGCGGCCTTGATCCAGCCAAAGTAATAATAGATCGAGATGACCACGCCGACGATGGCCACGAGCAACAGGCCATAAAGCCCGGCCTTGAAGGCGGCGATGAAGATGAGCAGCTTGCCCATGAAGCCGGCCAGGGGAGGGATGCCCGCCAGCGAGCCCAGGCCCACGGCCAGCATCACACCCAGGAACGGCCGCTCCCGGGCCAGGTTGGCGTAATGATCGAAATCCTGGTCGGCGTC
Source organism: Opitutaceae bacterium (assembly GCA_028688225.1). Classification (GTDB taxonomy): domain Bacteria; phylum Verrucomicrobiota; class Verrucomicrobiia; order Opitutales; family Opitutaceae; genus Fen-1467. The sequence goes on from JAQTYQ010000048.1 coordinate 8,262, forward strand.
GCTGCCGCCCGGGACGTGCGCCATCACGGCGAAGACCGTGAATGATGCCAGCAGATAGGCCAACAGGTAGAAATAGACGGCGCCGACCGCGAGCGGCTCGCGCTGGATGGCGGCAATCACCCCGACCAGCAGGTAACCGGCGTGCGAGACCCCGGAGAGGCCCATGAGGCGCTTGACGTTGTGCTGTGTCAGCGCCGCCAGGTTGCCGAAGAGGATGGTGGCCGCGGCCATCACGGAGAGGGCGGGCACCACGACCTCCTGCAACGGACTGAAGACATCCACCGTCAGGGTGAGCAGCACCGCGAAGCCGGCGGCCTTGGAGGCCACGGCGAGAAAGGCGGTGACCGGCGTGGGCGCACCCTGGTAGACATCGGGGATCCAGATCTGGAAAGGCACCGCGCCGATCTTGAAGGCCACACCCGCGATCACCAGCACCGCGCCGATGTTGGCGAGGTAGTTGTCGGGATTGGCCGCCAGAAAGTCGCGCAGCGCGGTGAAATTCATCGGCCCGGCCGTGGCGCCGGGCAGGGCGGGGTTGCCGGCCACGCCATAAAGCAGCACGATGCCGAAGAGCAGGATCGCCGAGCTGAGCGCGCCCAGGATCAGATATTTCAGGCCGGCCTCAAGCGAGGCCGCGCTCGTGCGGAAATAGCCCACCAGGATGTAGAACCCGACGGTGACCGTCTCCAGCGCGACGAAGAACATCACAAAGTGGTGGCTCTGCACGAGCAGCATCAACGCCGCGGTGATGACGATCACGATGTGGTAAAACTCGACCCTGGGCACCGGCTGGCGGCCGAGCGTGACCGTGCCCAGGATGCAGACGAGGATCGCGCTGAGCAGGAAGAACACCCGCATGAACTGTCCACCGGCCGAATGCCGCAGCAGGCCGCCAAACGGGTTGTTATTGAGGTCGCTGAGGAAAGCCGTGTGGAAATTGATGCCCACGCCGATCAGCACCCCCACCAGGCTGACGATGGCAATGGCGGGGATGAGCGCGCGCTCCGGCCTCGGCAGCACCAGTTCGAGCACGAGCAACAACAGCGCGATGCCCCCGAGCATCAACTCCGGGTAGATCGCCGTCCACTGGTTGGAGCCGGCGGCGGCCTGGAGGGCGGACAGATTGACGGCAGCGATCATGACGGGGGGATTACTTGGCGGCCCGGGCGGGAACGGTTTCGGCTGGATACAGGGTTGGGAGCGTCTGGTTGAGCGGATCCGTGAGGGAACGCGGCCAGAAACCGATGAACACAAGCGCGACCAGCAGAATGAGCGCGGGCAGGCGCTCCGACCCGCGCAAGTCGACGGGAGGGCGGCTGGCGGAGACCCGGGCGAATTCCGGCGTCGGCTCGCCGAAGAATACCCGCGCCACGGCACGCAGGCCGTAAACCGCGGAGATCACGATGCCCGCCACCGCCGCGGCGGCGATGCCGGGCGAGAATTTCCACAGCGCAACGAAGATGGCGAGTTCGCCCCAGAAGCTGGCAAAACCGGGCAGGCCGATGCTGGCAAGGATGCCCGCGGTGAAAAACGCGGCCAGCACGGGCGCCGGCCGGGCCAGCCCGCCCATCTCGGCCAGGTCGAACGTCTGCGTGCGGTGATAGATGCTCGCCGACAGCAGGAACAGCAAGGCGACCGACAGGCCGTGTCCGACCATGAGCAGCACCGCGCCCCCGGCGCCGAGCCCCGACAGGCAGGCGATCCCGAGGAAGGCGTAGCCCATATGCATGACCGAGCTGTACCCGATCATCTGCTTGAGGTCGCGCTGGGCCAGGGTGACGAAACCGACCACCAGCACGTTGCCGAGCGCGAGCCAGACCAGGAGGCCGATCCAGGTGGTGTGGAGGCCGGGCAGCCACGGCAGGGAGATGACGATCTCCGCGCCGCCGCCGGCGGGCAGCAGGGGCAGCGCGACCTGGATGAGGCCGTAGAGGCCGAATTTCTTGAGCACGCCCGCATGGAGCATGGCGGTCGGGCTGGGCGCCGCCCCGTAGCCGAGGGGCGCCCACGTGTGGAACGGCCACAGCGAAACCAGAATGCCGAAGCCGAACAGCAGCAGGCCGAAGATGTACTTCTGCCAGACCAGCAGCATCGTCCCCTCCGCCAGCGCCGCCCGCAGGTTGATAAGATCGAAACTTTCCACGCCGCTTTTCTGATAGATGGCGATGAGACCCAGCAGCGACAGCATCGCCCCCGCCGTCAGGTAAATCGTCATCTTCATCGCCGCGTAGTGGTTCTCACTCCCGCTCCGGGTGCCCCAGACGCCGACCATGATGAACGTCGGGATGAGCGCGAGCTCGTGGAAGAAATAGAAGAAGAAGATGTCGAGGGAGGCAAAGGCGCCCAGCAGGCCGCCCTGCATGATGAGGAGCAGCGCCAGGTAGATCTTCAACCGCTCGGCGCCGGACTGCAGGGCGTAGAGACCGGCGGCGAGGCCGACCAGGCCCGCCAGCACGAACAGCGGGAGCGAGATGCCGTTGAGACCGAGCGTCAGATGGATCCCGATCTTTTCCAGCCCCAGGGCGTGCAGGCTGTAGAAGGCGAACCCCATGCGCCCGGCCGGAATGGCGCCCGGAGCCGGGAACTGGCTCCACAGCCACAGGGCGATGCCGGCCGGCACGATGAAAGCCGCGGCGGCCAGCTTCGTGGCCAACCGCTTCGGCAGGCCGAGCACGATGGCGAGCGCCGCGGCGAGCGGCGTGACGATGGCCAGCAGAACGAGGTTGGAATTCAAAGCATCCATGGTGAGGCGGCTAGAACCGGCCGGTGGCGAAGCCCCACAGGAGCACCACGCCGAGGAGGAACCAGTAAACGTAGACGTGCAGCTTGCCGGGGTGGAGTGCGCGGGCGCCCAGGCCGAGGAGCCCGACCGCGCCGGCGCCGCCGCGGATGAGCCAGCCGGCGAGGAAGATCTGCTCCAGCAGGTTCAGCAGCATGGCCACGCGCTGCTGGATCTTGGCAACGTAGTAGCCGTAGAGGCGGTCGAACGACTCCTTGGCGAACATCAGGCCACCGAAGACCACCGGCACGCCGGCTTGCAGCCGGTCGACCGCTGCCGGCCGGTAGTAGGCCAGCGCGAAACTCGCGCCGACGAACATGGCGCCGGTGCCCACGGCGATCATCATCCAGTGGGCCGCACCCTGCGGTTCCGGCACGAGCGCCAGCACGCCTTGGAATGCGCCGCCGAGCAACTGGTCGTAGAAGAACCCGTAGCCGCCCAGGGCCGCACCCACCGCGAGCAGAACCAAGGGGACGACCATGACCGGACCGTTCTCGTGCGCCTGCGCCGCCGCTTCCGAGCGCGGCTCGCCAAAGAACGTGATCCGCCAGAGCCGCGTCATGTAAAGCGCCGTCAACACCGCGGTGAACACGAGCACCCAGAAGACCGCCTGGTTGTTCTCGCGGGCGAGGTAGAGAATCGCGTCCTTGGAGAAGAAGCCGGCGAAGAACGGCAGGCCGATGATGGCGAACACGCCGACGGTGAACGTGAGGAACGTCCACGGCATCTTCCGCGCCAGCCCGCCCAGCTTGAAGATGTCCTGCTCGTGGTGGCAGGCATGGATGATCGAGCCCGAGCCGAGGAAGAGCAGCGCCTTGAAAAAGGCATGCGTCGTCAGGTGGAACATGGCGGCCGCCACGCCGGCCGTGGCCAGGGTTGCCCCGGCCTGCGGTCCCGACCCCAGCGATCCCAGCCCGAACGCCGCCATCATGTAGCCGAGCTGCGAGAGCGTCGAGTAGGCCAGCACCTTCTTGATGTCGCTCTGCACGACCGCGCAGATCGCGGCGTAGAGCGCGGTGATGGTGCCGGTCCACAGGATCACGGTGAGCGCATCCGGCACCATGAGAAAGTGGATGCGGCAGAGCATGTAGACGCCGGCGGCGACCATCGTGGCGGCATGGATGAGCGCGGAAACGGGCGTCGGACCCTCCATCGCGTCGGGTAACCAGACATGCAGCGGCATCTGCGCCGACTTGCCGACCGCGCCGCAGAAGAGCAGCAGGGGGATGGCGCGGCTGAAGACCAGCCCACCGGCCGCCGACCGCCCGGCCAGTTCGGTCAGATTGACGGTGCCGTTGAGCCAGTAGCAGGCGATGATGCCGAGCAGGAATCCAAAGTCGCCGACCCGGTTGACGATGAAGGCCTTCTTGGCCGCGTCGGACGCGGACGGGCGCTCGTACCAGTGGCCGATCAGCAGATAGGAGCTGAAGCCGACGAACTCCCAGAAGACGAAAAGCATGAACAGGTTGTCGGCCAGCACGATGCCGATCATCGAGAACATGAAGAACGACAGCCCGCCAAAGAAGCGCGCCCGGGCCGCGTCGTCGCGCATGTAGCCGAGACTGAAGACGTGGATGAAAAACCCGACGAAACTCACGACCAGGAGCATGAGCGCGGCGAGGTCGTCGAACTTGCAGCCGAACACGACGGTGAAGCCGCCCAGCCGCAGCCACTCCACCGCCCCGGGAAAATCGCGCGACTCGCCGAAGATCAGGATCGACGAGACCACGGCGACCCCGGCCGCCGCCGCCACGGAAAGCCCGGCCGCCAGCGCCCCCCGCCGGCGCAGGAACAGCGCGATGACCGCCGCCGAAACCAGCGGCAGCAGCAGGACCAGGGAGGTGAATTGCGCGGGAGCCATTAGGAAAACTGCGGGGTGTGGAATAAGAAACAGATATCTTGGTAGGGCGCGACCGCTGGGCGCGCCGCAACAGGTTCATGGACGGCCCGGCGGTCCGTCCCTACCTTCGCGTCGTCTTCGTTCGTGTTCATTCGTGGACTCAGTTTTTCAACGCGGTCAGCTCCTCCACCTGCACGGTGCGGCGGAGGCGGAACAGGGCGACGATGATGGCCAGGCCGACCGCGACCTCGGCGGCGGCGACCGTGATGATGAAGAACACGAAGACATTGCCGTCCATCGTGCCGTTGAAACGCGAGAAGGCCACGGCCGCGAGCGTCGAGGCGTTGAGCATCAGCTCGAGGCACATGTAGATCACGAGGGTGTTGCGGCGCAGCAGCACGCCGAAGAACCCGATGGCGAACAACAGGGCGCTGATGAACAGATAGTGGTTGAGGCCTGCCTCCACCGGCAGCTGGCCTGCGGCCAGAATGGGAGCGAAGGCGCTCATGGAGTCCCCTCCCCGGCATCGAATTTCCGGCTGAGCACGGTCACACCCAGCATGGCGACCAGCAGCAGGAAACCCGTCACCTGCATCGGCAGCAGGTAGGTGGTGAACAGCAGGTACCCGAAGCTCTTCAGGCTGGCGCCGGCCGGCAGCGGGCCGGCCAGCAGCGCCGGATCGGGATTGGCGGGCGGCCCGTGGTGGGCGAGTGAAAGCACGCCGATGACCAGCAACGCGAGGGCAACCAGCCCGGAAGCAGCGGCGATCTTCCGGTAGGGCTTCCGCGGGTCGCCGCCCTGCACGTCAAACAGCATGATGATGAACAGGAACAGCACCACGACCGCGCCCGCGTAGACCAGCACCTGCAGCAGGGCGAGAAAGTAGGCCTCCAGCAACACGAACAGCGCCGCCATGCCCACGAAACTCAGCAGCAGGCACAAGGCTGCGTTGATGGCGTTGCGGTTGACGACCACCCCCGCGGCGGCCAGCACCGTCAGAAACGCAAACAGGTAGAAGACGAAATCGGCCATGGATCAGGATTCTCCGGTCATCGCGCGCCCCATTCTGCTGGCCTGCGCCGCGGCGGCGGGGCTGACCAGCAGCACGGGCGCGGCGATCCAGTCTCCCCGCCTTGGGAGACTGGATGGATTGCTTCGTCGCTCTGCTCCTCGCAATGACATGGTGAATTCAGGCGTGCGCAGGATCGCTCCCGGCGGCGGCCTTCTTTTTGTCCCATTTGAAATGCCGGTCGGGCAGTGTGCCGCCGAGTTCATAGAGCTTCTCCTTGTGGTTGACGAGCTCGCCGCGCGTGTAACCGGAAACCGAATAGACGTTCTGCAGCCAGATCGCCTCCTCGGGACAGACCTCCTCGCACAGGCCGCAGTAGATGCAGCGCAGCATGTTGATCTCGAACTCCCGCGGCGCCTTCTCGACATGCGCCGTGGGCGCGTCCGCCGGGATCTCGCCCGGCGTGATGCGGATGGCCTTGGGCGGGCAGACGAACTCGCAGAGCTGGCAGGAGACACACTTCTCGCGGCCGTTGGGATCCCGGACGAGGGTGGGCACGCCGCGGTAGCCCGGCGGGATCTCCGGCCGCTGCTCGGGGTACTGGAGGGTGACCTTCCGCGCGAAGAAATGCTTCAACGTGGTCTTCAGCCCGCCGAGGATCGGCGGCAGGTAGGCGCGCTCGGCGAGGGTGAGGGACTTGCGTTCGACCTGGATGACGGCCATGGGCGTGGTCCTATCTGACGGGCTGGAGCAGCGCGATCACCAGCGCGTACCCGACGAGGTTGAGCAGCGAGAGCGGGAGCAGGAGACGCCAGCCGATGCGCATCACCTGGTCGTAGCGGAAGCGCGGCACGGTCCAGCGCACCCACATGAACACAAAGATGAAGAGGAGGATCTTCACCAGAAAGATGACGATCGAGACGATCCCGAAGACCAGCGGGTGCCCGGCGAAACCGAGCGTGGCCGCCACCGCGGTGAGCGGCAGCCACGGCAGCGGGTTCCAGCCGCCGAGGAAGAGCAGGATGAACACGCCCGAGCCGACGATCATGTGCGAGTATTCGGCCACGAAAAAGAGCGACCACTTGAAGGCGCCATACTCGGTGTGGAAGCCGCCGACCAGATCGGCCTCCGATTCCGCCATGTCGAAGGGCAGGCGGTTGGTCTCGGCAAACAGCGCGACGAAGAAAATGAGCGCCGACACCGGCATGAGGAAGATGAACCACAGTCCGCCCCAGAAGCCCGGCTGAGCCTGGCAGGCGACCACCTGCACCAGGCTGAGGGTGCCGGCCGTGTCCGGGGCGTTGATCCAGAGGAAGACCGGCAGCACGGAGATTGTCAGCGCCAGCTCGTAGGAGATGAGCTGCGCCGAGGCCCGCACGCCGCCGAGGAAGGGATACTTCGAGTTGGAGGCCCAGCCCGCGAGGATGATCGAGTAGACGCCGAGCGACGCCACGGCGAAGACGGCCAGCAGACCGACGTCGACGTTGGCCAGCATCAGCGGCACGAGTTGCCCGGCGTCGTCGAGATACGCCCCGAAGGGCACGACCGTCACGGTGGTGAACGCCGGGATGAGGGCGATGACCGGGGCGAGCGTGTAGTAAAACTTGTTCACGTGGCCGGGCAGCGGCTCCTCCTTGACGAGGAACTTCAGGCCGTCGGCCAGCAGGTGGAACGCGCCGAGGCGCTGGAGGAACGGCCCGAGGACGGGCACCCAGGCGAACCAGAACGGGATGGCGCGGTTCGGTCCGTGCCGGCCCTGAATCCAGGCCGAAACCTTACGCTCGGCCATCGAACATGCCCCCGCGATCGGAAAGATCACAATGATCACCGCCAGCCCCTTGAGGAGGCCCAGCAGCACCGGATGCAGGTTGGCGACGAATTCAGTCATGGCGCGACCGATCGGTAGGGCGCTCTGTTGGCCAGCAGAGCTGGGCGCGCCGCAACAGGTTCGCGGACGGCCCGGCGGTCCGTCCCTACCTCATGCATTTGCCCGACGTATTTCATGATATCGCAACCTTCGCCGCCGGTTTGTAGTGCAGCGTTTCGCCTTCCGGGAAAGGCAGGTTGGCGAACGCGGTGCCATCGAGCAACAGGCCGGTGGCGGGCAGGTTCTGGTAGGTGACCGTGGCCAGCGGCTTGATCTGGGTCGCGAGTACCGCCCAGACTCCGTCGACGTCGGAGGCGAGGATCGGGCCGCCGGTGGCAGCGGCAATCAGATGCGACAGCGTCACCAGGTCGTTGGCCACGCCCCGCGGACCGGGCACGGCCGGTGCGAACTTTTGGATCCGGAACTGCTGGTTGACGAAGGTGCCCGCCCTCTCGAAGACCGTGAGCGTCGGCACGACCACCTGCGCCGCGGCACTGGTGGCGTTGGCATGCGTGCCGAGGTAGACGACGGCGACGCGCTTGAGCTGCAACTCGGTAAGGCCGGCGGCGGCCAGATCCTCGCCGACACTGAGCACGGTCTTGACCCGGCCGGCGTCGATCTGCGCGGCGAGCGGGGCCAGACCTCCGATGCGAATGTCTGCTGGAGCGGCGACGCCCCCGTCGCCGGAGGATGAACGCGCCGAGGGCATCGTATCCTCAGGGCCGCCGGACGGCACCCCGCCCAGATCTGGCAACACCGTGATCAGGCCGGTCAGGAGCGCGCCGCGGACGTTCGGATTACGGTCGGAGGAAATCAACAGTCCGTCGCCCTGCCCCACCCGGCCGACCAGCCAGACCGGCGCCGCGAGCGCATCGGCCAGCTTGCGAGTAAGGAACTGCTCCTCGACCGAGCTGCGCCCCGAGCCGACGATGGCCACACTGCCGGCCTTGAGCAGCTCGGCCGCCCGGGCCAGGGCCGCGGCGGTCGAGGCTTCGATGCCGCCGATGCCGGGCCGGATCAGGCGGTCTTTCGCGGCCACCGGCTTGTAAAGCAACCGGCCGCTGTCGGCCATCCACGTGTCGTTGACCTCGTCGTTGCGCCGCGGCGTGATGCGGTAAATGACGCCCTCGCGGCTCCAGACCTCGGTGTTCACACCAACGGAGGACTCGGGACAGATGCTCGGCGCGGTCTTGAGGAACCAGACGCGCATCTGAAAGCGGAAGTCCGTGCTGGTGAGCGCGCCGACCGGGCAGATGTCAACGGTGTTGAGCGAGTAGTTGTTCTCGAGTTTCCGGCCCGGGTAGCAGGTGAGCGTGCTGTAGCTGCCGCGGTCGGCGAAACCGAGGACATCGTCCCGGGCGACCTCCTTGCTGAAGCGGACGCAGCGCGAGCAGAGGATGCACCGTTCGTCGTCGAGCATGACCCGCGGACCAAGCAGCGTGCGCTTGGGCTTGACGTTTTTCCGCTCGGTGAAGCGCGAGTAGCCGCGGCCATAGCCGGTGGCCTGCTCCTGCAGCCTGCACTCCCCGGCTTGGTCGCAGATCGGGCAGTCGAGCGGGTGGTTGATGAGCAGGAACTCCATCACCCCTTCGCGGCAATCCTTGACCAGCGGCGTCGTGGTGCGGATGTGCAGGCCGGGGGCGGCGTTGGTGAAACAGGCGATGGTGGGGCGCGGCACCCAGTTGATCTTCGGTCCTCCGGTCGCCGGGTCCATGACCGGCTGCTTGGTCACGGGATCGACCGTCGGCGTGCCCATCTCGACCAGGCACATGCGGCAGTTGCCCGCGACGCTCAGCTTGGGGTGATAGCAGAAATGCGGGATCTCGATGCCCAGGATCCGCGCCGCCTCGATCATGTTCGTGCCCCGGGGCACGGCGATTTCCCGGCCGTCGATGTTGACGGTGATGAGGTCGGGTTTGGGCGGAGCGATCATTGGCAAAAGATATTGAACCACTAATGCACACTAATGAGCACTCATTCTGCAGACGTAGGGCTGCCACTCGCCGGCCGCCGCCACTTCGAACGTTCGCGGCCGGCGTCGAGCTCAACCCTGCATCTTGGATCAATCGCAAACATCAGTGATGATTAGTGTGGATTAGTGGTTGAAAAACCTAGATCAGCGCAAGGCTGTCGGACGGCCGTGATTTGGTGATCTCCGCATATGCTTTGAACTCGTCCCCGAACTTCAGGACGAAGCTCTGCGTGGGCCAGGCGCAGGCCTCGCCAAACGGGCAGACCGTGCGGCCGGCGATCTGGTCGGCCACGCTTTTGAGCAGTTCGCCGTCCCCGGGCCGGGCGTCGCCGTGCACCATGCGGGCGGTGATCTTTTTCATCCAGAGCGAACCTTCGCGGCAGGGGGTGCACTGGCCGCAGCTCTCATGGGCGTAGAAGGCGTTGAGGTTGGCGAGCGCGGCGACCATGTCGGCCGAGTCGTCCAGTACGATGACGCCGCCGGAGCCACCCATGGAGCCGCAGGCAGCCAGCGAGTCGAAATCCATCGGGATGTCCTCCACTCCCCACTCCACCATCGTGCCGTCCTTCCGCTTGATCTTGAACCGTTCGCCGAACCGCAGGATTTTCGACGAGGAGCCGCCCGGGATGACGGCTTTGAACGTGCGCCCGGGCCGGGGGCCGCCGCAGAGGTCGTGCAGCAACTGCCCCATCGTGATCTTGCCGGACTCGACCTCATAGTAGCCGGGGCGCTGCACGTGGCCGCTCACGCAGAGCAGGCGGGTGCCGGTGTTGTTGGGCGTGCCGATCCGGGCGAACGCCTCTCCGCCCATGTCGGCGATGTGCCTCACGTGACAGAGGGTTTCGACGTTGTTGACGATCGTCGGGCACTGGTAGAGGCCGAGCACGGCCGGGAAATACGGCGGCTTGATGCGCGGATACGGCCGCTTGCCCTCCAGCGATTCGATCAGGCCGGTCTCCTCGCCGCAGATGTAAGCGCCGGCGCCGCGGTGCACATAGATCTCGCAGGAGTAACCGGTGCCGAGAATGCCCGGTCCGACCAGGTGCTGCGCCCGCGCCTCGGCGATGGCTTGTTCGAGAATGCGCGCGCCCCGTGGAAACTCACCCCGGATGTAAATGTAAGCCTGTTTCACCTGGTTCGCCCAACAGGCGATCATGATGCCCTCGATGAGCTGATGCGGATCCTGGTGGATGATGTGGCGGTCCTTGAAGGTGCCCGGCTCCGACTCGTCGGCGTTGACGATCAGATAAATGGGCTTGCCGCTCCGGCGGTCGACGAGGGTCCACTTGACCCCGCAGAGGAAGCCGGCGCCGCCGCGGCCGCGCAGGCCGGACTTTTTCACCTCGTCGACGAGTTCCTCGGGCTTGCGCGCCACCGCTTTCTTCAGCGCCTCATAACCCCCGTGCCGGAGATAGCATTGGATGTCGGCGGTGTAGCCGGGCTCATCAATGTGCCGGAAGATCAGGCGGCGTTCGGCGGGATGCGGCATGGCGGGAAGATGGTCGGCGTCAGTCGTGGGCGGGTCCGGTGTTTTCCCGGAGGTATCGGGCGTAATCGCCGTGCGGGATCGGCTGCAGGTCGAACAGCGGGCGCTGGTAAACATAGGCCCAAGCCGTGACGGTGCGGCCGTCGCTCAGGGTGACCGGCACGAGGTCGCGGCG
>JAQTYQ010000085.1 GCA_028688225.1 Opitutaceae bacterium
CAAACCGTCGGTTTCAAAAGGATCCGCTGCGGGTGCTTCGGATTCGAATACCTCCCGGAGGCCGGCTTCGACATCGGGTTCGAGCGGTTGCAGGCCGCGGGCGTAATCCCCGATCCCCTCGCAATGCGCCTGAAAGTTTTCCTCGCGCCGGTAGGGGGAGGCGCTGAAGGCCTGGGCCCGTTCCGGGAAGGTCATGGATTCGAGCGCGGCGGCAATCTGACGTCCGGATTGGGCAATCGCGATGATGGCTTCGCGGTAGGCGGCGAAGTCCGGGTCCGCCGGCGGCAGCGGGCCCAGTTCGCCGTAAACGGCATCGAGCCATTGGGCGAGTTCGGACCAGGCCGTAATAGCGGCGGCGATCTTATGATCATCCAGGCGATGCGAGACCCCGGTCAGGCTGTGCTCGACGAAGGCCGGGGCGCCGGCCCAGGATGCGGGAAGTGGAGCGGTCGGGTGCATAATCCGCAGGCAAAGATACTGCGGGTACTTCTCGTTGGAGATGCGGGCAGGATAGTTCCCCCGAATCTATCCATGCTCTCTGGGTGGATTTCAGGAAATGGCGGCATGCCAGCCCAGTCTCAGCACCTATGATTTGATCTCAGTCGGTGCTTTCGCAGGGTAAAAGAGGCGAAACCCGAGCCTCGGAACTAATCCGGACGCAAGAAAACCGACAATCACGAGATACTGGAACGGGAACGGAACCACGGCGTGAATCGCGGGTGTGAAGGCGCAGTAGATTGCTCCCAAGATACCGGAAACGCCAGTAATCCAGAGCATCAATTTGTGGACCTTGGTCGCGTCGGGAGACCTGCTCAAAGCATACGAGCCCGCCGCGCTCACGAGACCAATGATCGCCAGCATCGCGCGATCACCAGCCTGATAAAAAAGCGCCAGGGACAGGACCGCGGCGCAGACAAGAAGGATCTTTTTCATAGTTGGAAAGATAAGAGAGTGATTCCGCGGGTGTACAGTCTCAGCACCTATGATTTGCTTAGCGGAGGGCAGGTGAAAGGATTGAGTGTGTTGACCCCGGAGCGTTGGAAATCGGCGATGTTGCGCGTCACGACTGTGAGCTTGTGTTCCAGTCCGGTGGCCGCGATCAGGCCGTCGAACACAGGCAGTGGTTGGTTGGGCGACAATCGCCCCCAGCGGTCAGCAACGGCTGCCGTGATCGGCAGGACCCGCTCGGCGTAGTGGGATTCAAGCCCCAACAGCCAGCGTTCGAGCGCACCCGCAGCTTTGGCGTCCTTGCTGCGGTGCAGTTCGATGCCACGGCGGATTTCCCCCAGGGTCATGACGCTCAGGAAGGCTTCATCGGGTTCGATGCTGGACATCCACGCGGCAACGCCGGCGTTGCAGGTTGCCCGGCGAAGCTCGGAAATGATGCAGGTATCGAGTAGGTAGGCCATCAAAGTGTGACCGGACGGGGAAGGTCAGAAGCGCGGGGAAACTCGACTTCCTCGCCCTGCGGGATGCTTCGGAGATATTCGACGAAGTTGCGCTTCGGGCCAGGGCGATTGCCGACCAATGCGGCGCGCAGCAAGCGCCGATGCGCTTCTTCGACAGAAACGCCCTGAACGGCTGCGCTGCTGCGGAGCTTTTTCACGACCGCCGGCTCGATGTCGCGGACGAGTAGTTGAGGCATATCCGTAAAGTGCTATCGTTGATAGCGAATGTCAAGCACGATTGAGGACGGGCACTAGATTCGTTCAGCGGCGCGGAACAAGCCGGGCGGTGATGACCCAATCCAACCAGGCTGCCTGATCGTATTCAATACGGGAGGAATACCGGCCACCTGCACGGTCTTGATCGTCGACCCGCCGGGTCTCCTGCGTGATCATTGATGCGAATACCACTCCCCCATCTCGCGCATGAGCCGGGCCAACCGGGCGGCATCCGGTGGCGGCTGCTCGCCCCAGTCCTTGACCCAGCGGAACATATTACGCCGGAGTTCGCACAGGATCCGGGGTGATGGCGAATGCAGCACGAAAATCCGGCCGGTTTCGTCGGTGCATTTCAGGAATTTTGGAACCTTCATAAACCGATCTTCCTAGGGCGGCGGGCGAGAATTTCAATGCAGATTGTCGGGCGTGACGCGAAGGCCTAGGTCAGGCGGACCGGCATGATCACGCAGGTGAAGTCCCCGTTCTGGATGGTCAGGGGATTGACCCCATCCTTGATCCCGAGTGTGATTTCATCCTGCTCCAGCGCGCCGAGCGGGTCCAGGAGGTAGAGCGGATTGACGCCAATCTCGGCCGGCGCTCCGGAGAATTCGATGGCCAGCGACTCACGGGCCTCGCCGATGTCGGGGCTGCACGCGGTGATTTCGAGTCGCTGCGCCGTGAACTTGAGCCCCACGATGTTCGCCTTGTCCGTGCAAACGAGCGCCACCCGGTGGACGGCCTCCCGTAATCCCTCCCGGGAAAGACGGATTTTCTGCTGCCCTTCCTTGGGGATGACCTGCCGGTAGTTGGGAAAGTTGCCTTGGATTAGTTTGGAGAGCAGTTCGATTTCGCCGATCAGGCCGGCGCCGTCCTGTTCCGTCGCGATCCCGAAGGCGATATGCTGGGCGTCGAAGGCTATCCCGACCGACTCCCCGGCGCCCAGCAGGCGCAGGATCTCGGTCACCGTCTTGCCCGGCACGATCATCGTCGCATCCCCGGCCGGTTGCTGCGTGAGCGCGCAGGCGGCCTTGGCCAGACGGCGGCCATCAGTGGCGATGCCATTCACCACCCCGCCCTTGAATTCCAACAGCGCTCCATTGAGGACGTAGCGGACCTCGTCCTTGGACTGGGCGTAGGCGATCTCCCGCAATAGCTGGTTCAGATCGGTTTGTTTGAGTCGCGCCCTCGCGCCGGCCGGGGCCTGGCCGACGGCCGGAAAATCGAGCGGACCCGCCCCGGGAACGCGGAACCGGCTCGCGCCGCTCTGGATCCTGGCCTGGAGATTGGCGCTCACGTCGATTTCGACGGATTCCTGCGGCAGTTCGCGCACGATGGCTGCGAGTCGTTTGGCCGGCAGGGTGATGGCGCCTTTCTGGGTGACCTCGGCCTGCAGCCGGCAGCGGATGGTGAGATCCAGGTTGGTGGCGGTCAGGGTCAGCTGGCCCGGCTCCGCCTCCATGAGCACGTGGCTGAGTATGGGCAGGCTGGTTTTGCCGGACACGACGCTCAAGACCCGGGCCAGGGCGGTTTCCAGGTGCGATCGGTTGATGGATAGCTTCATGCCGGTCAAGTTAGCGGGCCGACTTTGTCGAACGTTCAGCGGCGAGTCGTCAGGACGCGGCCCAGATTTCTTCCTGGACCGCATCGGCGGGGCTGAACCCGTCAGCGTAAAGGCTGTCGTCGCCGTCGGCCATGGCAGATGCCCACTCGCGCATGTTCCTGGTCTCGGTCTCGTTGGCCGGAGCCCCGAAGCGCCTGTTCAACTCCTGGTAGACGGCCTCGATCCATGCTTCCTTTGTCATCGGGTTTGTCATTGTCGTATTGCCGCCGTCTCGGGTCGCGTGCGTCACCCGTTCGATTGGGATTGGCGATACCTGACCCGCCTCGGTTGTTTTCAGGTGGTGAAGACGAGATCGAAATACTCCTTGGGTCCGCGCGGTGTGACGCGATCGGGCGGGGGCATTTTCACCAGCCGGCCCTTGAAGGTAGCCACGATGGAACCGCTCACGAGCACTTTTGCCTTCGAAGACCCGTCGGTGTACTCAACTTGCGTGACGTTGGCCGGCTGGTCGCCCAGCTTGGCGCGGAGTGCCTTGATTAACTCGTCGAGGCTCATCTAATGCGTCCTTGGGTTGTCGGCAGAGAAATGCGAGGCTAAGTTACCGCGAAAGAGCTGGGGTGTGGTGCAGGTCGTTATGGTCGTCGAAGACGCATTCCGCCTCCGCGGGAAAGATGGTGAACCATCCGGGATTGATGCTCACCAGCGGACGCGCCCGACGTGACCAGTTGCGGATCCGGCCGGCGTCGTCCGCCTGCATCGTCCAGTAATGGCGGGCGAAATACCGGTTGGCGGCCACCGTGGTCAGCATGAGTTCCACGGGCACCTGCGGCCCGGCCGGCCGTCGCCACTCGGTCTGGGGCGCCAGGATGGAGACGATCGTCAAGTGCCGGAGACGGACGGACTCCATGATCAAGCCGAGCAATTCGTCGCTGTTATGGTAGTCCGGGAGCAAATCCATGATGATCGGGGCGCCACCGCCCTTCGTCGCGCCGAAGCGGAGCGCGGGGGCCCAGGCACGGTCCTCCAGCCAGGCCTCGGCGATGGTGATCAGCCGCCCGTGCAGATCCGCAGGGGAATCGTAGGTGCGGTGCCCCAGATCCTCGGTCAGCGCCTGCACTCGTCCGGGGGCGTTCATGGCGCTCACATCCCGTCGCAGATCCCCTCGAGGTATTTGACGCCATGGTGGAAGGTTTCCGCGACTTGGCTGGCGCGTTTCGGATCTCGCGGAGTCTCCTTGCGGTCCGGGGC
>JAQTYQ010000017.1 GCA_028688225.1 Opitutaceae bacterium
GGACCGGCTGCTGGCCACGCGGCTGGGCACGGCCTGCGGGGGGTTCATCAACGAGGGGACTTTCGGCGGGATGGTCGCGGCCCGCGGCGACGGGGTGAGGGTCGTGCCGATCGAGGGGGTGGCAGGCAAGCTCAAGACCGTACCCCTGGACCACCAATGGATTGAAGCGGCCCGCCGGGTGGGCACCTGTCTCGGCGACTGACCGGGGGAGTCCGGCCCGGGCCACGGCCCGATCCGGGTGGATCAGGCTCACAGCAGTTCCGCGATGCCCGCAAAGTACGCGTCGATCCACCGGTGCCCGACCAGGAAATAGAGCAGGCCGCCGGCGGCCAGCATCGGACCGAAGGGAACATGAACACCGAAGCCAATCGGCTCCGATGCGGCGGGCTCCGGGGTCCCCGGGGCCGGTGCCGCGGTTGGCTGCGTTGCGGCCCCTGCTTTCGGAGGCGAAGTTTCGATGGCGGAGGGTGGGTGACGGAACAATCCCTGCCAGAGCAGGACGCAGGCGAACCATAAGGTGCCGATGATGGCTCCCCCGAACACGGCGGCCACCGCGCCCTGCCATCCCGTGAAAGCGCCGATGGCTCCGACAAACTTCACATCGCCGAATCCCATCGCCTCTTTTTTTAATACCGACTCGGCCAGCAAGGCGATCCACAGCACCAGGCCGGAGCCGACGAGCAGGCCGATGAGGCCATCCGTTCCGGAACGCACACTGGCGATGATGAAAAGCTCATGCTGCCGTCCATGCAGGGAGGGCAAGGCGCAGGACAGCAGCATGCCCGCCACCCCCAGCCAGATGGTAAACGCATCGGGAATGATCATCTGATCCAGATCGATGAATGTCGCGCCGATGAGCGCGGAGCAGAGCAGCATGCCGCAGAGCGCCTTGGACGGCGGGAACAGCAACCAGCAGGCGAGGAAGAGCCCGGCGGCGAGCATTTCGATGAACGGGTATCGGAAACTGAAGCGGCGCCCGCAGCAACGGGCCCGGCCCCGCAGTACAAACCAGCTCACAATGGGGATGTTGTCGTACCACGGGATCGGCGCACCGCAGGCGCAATGGGAGCGGGGGGTGACGACGGACTCTCCAGCCGGTATCCGATGGATGCAGACGTTAAGAAAACTGCCGATGCAGGCGCCCAGCAAAAACGCACCCAAGGGAAAGAACCACGGGAAGGCGGTGGCAAACGCGGCATACTCGGGCATGGGGCAGGTTGATTGCGGCTTACAGAGCCAGGATTGTCAAATCCGGTCATTCACCGGGGCCGCCAGGGCGGATGGGGGGCGCATGCGCTGCAATTGGCAGGAGGACTGGCTGCATGCGACGGCGGCTGGTGGCGCTATGCGGCATGGGCCGCCGCCCGGGCCGCCCGCTCCATGGCTGCGACCGGCACCGTGACGTCCGGCACGCGGGCGCGGGCCCAGATTGCAAGGGCGTGGGCCCCCTGATGGACCAGCATCGAAAGACCATTGGCGCGGGGGATGTCGAGCTCGGCGGCCCGGCGCAGCAGGAGTGTCTCTGGTGGATTATAGATCATGTCATAGACACCGGCGGGTCGCGGGAGTCTGGCGAGGTCGATGGGCGGTGCGTCGCCAGGCTGCAGGCCGGCGGAGGTGGCGTTGATTACCAGCGCGCCCGCGGGAAGGTCTGCCGGGGGGGATTGCGGCGTGAAGCCGTGCAGCCGCCCGTTGTCGTCGAGCGGCTGCAGCCTGGCGAGCAGCGCGTCAAGGTGGTTCCGGGTGCGGTTGGCGATCCAAAGCGAGGCGCAACGGTGCCGGGGGTCCAGGCACTCTACGGCGGCCGCCCGGGCGGCGCCGCCGGCGCCGAGCAGGATGACGGGCATGCCGCTGAGCGTGAGGCCCAATTCCGCGCGTATGGCTGCGACAAGGCCGGCGCCATCGGTATTGTAACCTTCCCAAACACCGGGAGCCTCCTTTCGCAGCAGGGTGTTGACGGCCCCGACCAGCCGGGCCGCGGGCGCGATCAATTTTGCGGGCTCGTGCTCGAAGGCGATGACCTTGTGGGGCACGGTGAGGTTCAGGCCGTGAAACCCCCGGGCATGGAAACGATCGAGCGCCCGGGGCAGGTCATCCGGATGCACGTCGAATTTGTAGTAGCGCCATGTGGCAAACTCCCGATGGGTGCGGGCCATCTCCGCGAGGGCCGCGTTGTGCATCGCCGGGCTCAGCGAGTGCTGGATGGGATGCCCGAGGACGGCCAGCGCCGTGCCGGGAAACGACAGGCGCTCCAGTTCATCGGGCGTATGGACGCGATCGGAGGAGAGGTCCATGTCGGGTGGTTGTGTGATGGTCCCGGCGGGGACGAAGATGGGCAAAGTCCGTGACCGGAGTCGCGATGCCGGGGCAGCCTTTCCGCTCCGGCCGCAATCCGCAATCGTCAATCCAGGGCATGACGCTGATAGGTGGCATCGAATTCCTCGACGAGTTCGGCAAACAACCGGGCGTGCGCGTAATCGTGGGCGGCGGCATAATGATTGGCCAGGTTGCGGCAACAGCGGCAGAGCACCTCGCGCACAGGGGTGGGAGCGAGGGCGGAGATCCGGGGCGTGAGGTGGTTCTGCTTCAGCAGCCGGAGCAGTTCTTCCGGCGTCCGGAAAGCGCCCTGCACAAACGGATCGATGAAAAAAGGGGTGTTTTCGAGAAAACAGCCGACGACGAAATGCCCGGGCAAACCGATGGGCTCCAGCGTGAGGCCGATCCGCTGGGCGACGAGCACGTAGACGATGCTGAGGGTGATGGGCAGTCCCTTGCGGCGGCGGAGCACCTGGTCGAGCAGGCTGTTCCGCGGGTCGGCGTAGTGGGCGGCATTGCCCCGGAAACCGCATTCGTGGAAGAGCACGCGGTTGAGCACGCGGCATTGATCACGGGGGGTGGATGGTTCGATGATCAATTCACGGCAGCGATCCGCCATGGCGTCGAGTTGCGCGTAACAGGCGCCGATATCAAGCTGGGGCGAAAGGATCCGGCTGAGCATCAGGGCCCCGGTCTCCAGCTCGTAATTCAGCGACCGGATGAAGTCTTTGAACTCGGTGATCGGATCGGGACACTTCAGTTCATGCAGGAACCAGGCGGCATGCCATGCCAGCAGGCGGCTTTTGCCCCGGGCAATTTCCTGCAAAAATCTGGTGGCCGCGGGGCCGCGCCGGGAGAATTCGGCAAGGAGCGCCGCGCGCACCGCGGGGGTGTCGTCATCAAGCAGGACCAGGTAAGCATCCTGCTGCGCAACGCTCGGAGGATCTGGATCCACATCCCTGAACGAATGCGAATCTGCCGGCGGGGCAATCCAGAAACCCGCTGCGGTCATCCAGCGGGGAAAATGCACGCCGACCAATCCGCCGCCTCCCGCCGATTGCCCCGTCCCGGGGCAATCGGCGGGAGGCGGAATCTACGGTTCAGGTTGTCCGCATAACCGGCATGCATCTTGCCGCGGCTGAGGCCGCGGCAAGATGCATGCCGGTTAACTGCGGGCGCCATAGAGGGCGGTGCCCACCCGCACCAGGGTGCTGCCTTCAGCGATCGCGAGCGCCAGATCGCCGGTCATGCCCATGGAAAGCTCGGACAGTGGAACGCCAAATTGCTGGGCCAGCCGGTCGCGCAGCTCACGCAGACTGACAAAGGTGCGCTGCGCCACTCCGGGATCATCGGCAAGGGGAGGGATCGCCATGAAGCCGTCAACCTGAAGATGGGCCTGGGCGAGCGCGGACTCAAGCAGGCGGGGAGCGTCGGCAGGCTCGGCGCCAAACTTGTTTGGGTCGCGACCGCTGTTAATCTGCAGCAGGATGGGCAGGCGGCGGCCGTGTTCGGCGGCCGCCCGATCCAGGAGGGCAAGCAGCTTCACGTTGTCGACACTCTGCACCCGGTCAAAATGCGCGGCCGCGAGTCGGGCCTTGTTTGACTGCAGATGGCCGATGAGCTCCCAGCGTAACTTCGCGGTGCACTGCATTCTTTTTTCCACCCCCTCCTGGACGCGACTCTCGCCCACGGCCGGCAGGCCATAGCGGGCGGCGTATTCGGCAGCGGCCGGAGGATGCGTTTTGGTCACCGCCAAAAGCTGGACTTCGGCAGGATCCCGTCCGGCCTGGCGGCAGGCGGCGGCAATTTGTGTTCGCACCGCATCGGCCTGTGTTCTAAAAGTTTCGTAAGTGAGGAACATTAAGCAGCCTACTTAAAAGATTGCACACCAATTAGTGCACTTGATAATAAGGCCGAAAAAATCGCTTACCATGCAAGTGGAGAACTTCAAAATCTTTGCCGACTTGGTCGAAACCAAGAGCTTCTCAAAATCAGCCAAACTGAACGGCATCACACAGTCGGCGGTCAGTCAACAGGCGCGTGCGATGGAGCGGCATTTCAAGACGCTGCTCATCGATCGCAGCCAGAAGCAATTCCAGCTCACGCGCGAGGGCCTGCGGGTCTACGAAGCGGCGAAGGAGATCCTGCACCAGTACGAGAAGCTCCTGAGCGAACTGCAGGAGATGAAAAAGGTCATCAGCGGCACCATTCGCATTTCGACGATTTATTCCATCGGGCTTCACGAATTGCCGCCCTTCATCAAGAAGTTCCTGCACGACTATCCGTCGGTCAACGTCCGTGTGGAATACCGGCGGTCAAACCTCGTTTATGAGGACATCCTGCACAACTCCGTCGACTTCGGCCTCGTGGCGTTTCCGGTCAAGATGCGCCAGATTGAGATGATCCCGTTTCGCAACGACCACCTCGTGCTCATCACGCATCCAGGCCACCCGCTGGCCAAGGGCGGCGAAGTGCAGCTGCAGACGCTCGCCGGGCACAAGTTCATCGGTTTTGATCCCGACATCCCGACGCGCAAAGCCGTCGACCAGATCTTCCGCGAAAACAAGATCGAGATCGATCCGGTGATGGAATTTGACAACATCGAGACGGTGAAGCGGGCCGTGGAGATCGATGCGGGTGTTGCCATCGTGCCGCAGGCGACCGTGCTGCAGGAAGTGAAACAGGGCACGCTCGCCGCCATCCATTTCAAAGGCAAGGAGTTCACCCGGCCGCTCGCCATTCTGCACCGAAAAGGCCGCGTGCTCACTCCCGCGATGAGGAAATTCATCGAGACCCTGGGTACGGACCTGTCCGCGGTGGAGAAACCCTAGCCTGCATTTATCATCCGCAGACGTGTGATGAATGCACCCTGGCGGGCCGACTTTGGCAGGGGCTACTACGACCCAGGCGCCTTTCCCCGCTGCTGTGGTGGGGAAAGCGGATGCGCCGGGAAAATAAACGTGTGCCTTTTGTGGCCAAATCCTTATATCGTCTTTCGTTGGTTGCGGCTGGCGCGGTAGGATGCATCCGGGTTGGCGTCCGCCGGTAGGGGCGGGGATCCGCCGGCCGAGGATGCTGGTGGAGAGGGTGACCTGACCGGCTGACCGGTCTTGCCCCTTTAGTCACGCGCGGGCGTGGTTGATGCGGGAGCCGCCTGCTGGCCGGTCGGAACAGCGCAGGTGCTGACCCAATCGGGCGGGAATAGTTGCGCGGGCAACCGGCTCATACACGTTATGCCGCTCACCAACCTTATGCACCCTGTCCGCATGCTCGCCACCGCCCTGGCCCTTTCCGGGATGGCGCTGATCACGTCCTCACTGCGCGCAGCCGCTGACTTCGAATCCGTCGCGGCTCCGTCCTGGCAGTTGAAGGACGTCAATGGCAGGGCCATCAGTTCCGATCAATTCAAGGGCAAGGTCGTGGTGGTCGACTTCTGGGCCACCTGGTGCGGACCGTGCCGCTCGGAAATTCCCGGCTATGTCGCGCTCCAGCAGAAATACGCCAAAGCCGGGCTGGCGATCGTGGGGGTGTCGCTTGATCAGGGAGGCGCCGGGGTGGTGAAGAAATTCATGGCGGACGAGAAGATCACCTATCAAGTCGTCATGGGTGACGACCGGGTGGTCGATGCCTTCGGCGGCGTGGCGGCCGTCCCCACGACTTTCGTCATCGATCGGAATGGAATCATCCGTTTTCGGAAGGTGGGTGCGATGCCGGCTGGAGAATTCGAGGCCGTCTTGCAGCGGTTTCTGAAATAGCCGCCGACCGTGGAGGGTCTCGGCTGCCGGCGTGCAGGCAGAATCTCACTGCCTAGCAGGGAGTGGATGCGCTCCGCGCCAGGACTGGTTGCAGCGACAAATTCCTGAAGGATCACGTGTGGGAAGACAAGAAAGGGGCCGGCGATAACCCCTTAACGCCGGCCCCTATATTTTCTTGGTTCGGCTCAGACCGAACTCCCTTGTTACCCCGCGCCCTGGAGCCAGGCGGGTGTAGCCTGTTCAGGTTCGTGGAGCATCGCCTGTGCCAATGCGTCAAGCCGTCCGCCGCCGGCCGGTTTTAACCCGGCCGCACGATGAACGGCGGCCGAGTTTCGATATAAAACCGCGACAGCTCGGCGAGCTGGTCGGCCACCAGGCGGTCGGAACGGCACCGCGGCATCTTGTTCTGGCCGCCCCACCGGCCGTCCTTCTTCATCCACTGCTCAAACACGCCTGGCATGACCAGCCGCACGACCGGCGGTTCGAGTCCGAGTCCCTTGCGTTTGGCCTCGTAGTCGTCATTGCGCCGCCTGAGTTCCGCGTCCAGCTCGGGGCTGATGACATTGGCGGTCGGTGTTTCCATGGTCGGGACCCTTAATTCGATCCACCACTCATGCCCGCCGCGCTTTTGTCCGGTGAGCGTGCCGGCAAAGACCGGGGCGACGTGAAAATTGGTGATGACCCAGCCGTGACGCTGGCAAACCGCGAGGAGTGCGTCGGTGAGTTCCTTCTCGATGACATGTTCCCCGAAGGCACTGAGCTGCAGGCTGGTGCGGCCGACATAGATGAGTCGTGGCACATCGGTGGAAAGAAAACGCACGACGTCGCCAAGGACGTAACGACACAGCCCCGCCGGGGTGGTGAGCAGCAGCGCGTAATCGACGCCGGTGTGCACACCTTCAAGCGGCACGACCCTGGCTCCGAGGTTGGCCAGGTTGTCCTGGTCGAATGCGGTCATCGGCAGGAACTCGAAATACAGCCCGGCGGCGGTCATGAGACGCAGCCCGCGCGGCGCATCGGCATCCTGCGCGGCAATGAAGCCCTCGGAAGCCGGATAGACCTCGTGAAAGTTGATGCCGGGGCCGAGGGCGGCGCGCAGCTCATCGGCAAACGGCGCGATGGGCACCCCGCCGTGCATCAGGCACTCGAGGTTGGGCCAAAGAGCCTTCAGATGCGGTACGGCCGTCCGCTCGTGGGCCGCATGTGCCCGGAGCACCTCGGCGAGAATCAGCACCCAGCTCGGAATCCCGGCGAGCAGCGTGATGTCGCGGTGCAGGGTCCGCTCGGCAATGGCGGCAAGTTTGGCCGGCCAGTCATCCATCTGGGCAATAGTGGAGCCGGGTTCGTAGAGGTGTTTTTCCGCCCAGGCCGGCAGGTTGAGCGCGGCAATGCCGCTCAGGTCACCGGCGTAGACGGGGTTGGACTTGGCCTCTTCCAGGCGGCTGAGCGCGGTGGAACCGCCGAGGAAGAGGTGCCGGCCACGCAGCACCCCGGTATGGCCCACCCGTGCCGTGTAATAGAGCAGCGAATCGAGCCCGGCTTTCCGCAGATGCGCCAGCATGTCTCCGGTGACCGGCAGGTATTTCGTCCGCCCGGTCGTGGTTCCCGATGACACCGCGAAGAAGGCGCAACGCCCGGGCCAGAGCACGTCGGATTCACCGTGTTTCATCCGCTCGATGTAAGGCGCAAACGCCTCGTAGGTGCGCGGGGCCACACGGGTGCGGAACGTCTCGTAACGCAGCCCGGCCTCAATCCCCGCCGCCCGGCCGAAGGCGGTCGCCGCCATCCGGTTGATGAGCGATCCGAAGGCGCGTCGCTGCGCCCCATGGCCAGGATCGGGCCGGCGCAGCCGGCGGGCTGTGCGCGCGGACAACAAATCCGCGACCAAGTTCACCCAGCCTCTAGGCGGCGCAATCATGGCGGAACCTACCCGCCAAACGAAGCCAGAGCGCGGGGTGCCGCAAGCGAATTCACGCTGCCTGCCGGGCCTTACGCGATTTTAACCGCTCGTAGAATTGGGCGATGGGCGGTTGGAAATCGGCGCCATGAAAAATAAGTGAAGCATGCTGCACAGGGCTCCCCTGACGGCGGGTGACCAGTCGGTGCTCGCCCTGCGGGAACCAGGCCGCCGGCGTATGGGCCAGCAGCCGTCGCGTGGGTGAACGCTCGGCCAGCACGGCATCCTCCTTTTCCGCATAGAGAATCAGCGTCGGCACGTCCGCCAGCGGCTGCACGGCCGTGCCTGCGTCCGCGGCAGGCGCTTCCAGTTGCCGGAGGGACTGGATGCGTTCACAAGCTCCCTGGAAGTCGATTTGCTGGATCGTCTCCCGCACCGCGGACCGCAGATCCTGGAGTTCAGCCCGGCCGAGGATCGTGCGGAGCGCCTCCTTGTTCTGGGCGCCGGCCTCGAACATCTTCTGGAAGATCGTCCGGGATTTCTCGACCAGACGCGGATCAACCGCGGATCCGGCCTCGAGGTAAGGCTTGAGCGCACGGCCCAGCAGGGTGGAAGGCCTGGTTTCTCCCGGCGGCAGGAGATCCTCGACGCAGGCCACGGGGCTGACGAGAACAAGGCCGCGCAGGTTCGGCTGATTTTCCTGACGGCGTGTGCGTTTCAGCCATTCCAACAGCAGGCCCGCGCCGAAACTGATCGCCAGGATGACCGGGGGCCGGCCATGCCGGAGATTGAGCTCATCGACCAGATCGGAGAGCTGGGCATACAGCAGGTCGCTCGAGAAGCCGCGCCGGGGGTAGTTGAAATAATACAGGCTGCCGGCCCGGAGCAGCATGCCGCGCAGCAGGAACACGGCCTCGGTGGCGTCCGGCACGAAGCCGCCCAGCACGATCGTCGGCACCGGTCCCGCCCGTGCTTCAAGCCGGACCGTCGCGAGCTGGTGCGGACCGGCTGCGCCACGCGCAAGCAGCGCGTCCTGGCGGTGGCAGATGGCCGGCGTGAATTGCGACGGCCGGGGCGGGCGGAATTTGTGCCCGGTTGTGCGCAGCAGGATCCGGAACGGTCCCGCCGGCACCAGGCGGCCCATCTGCACCGCGAGCGGGAGGGATGAAAACAAGCTGGACAAAAGCGGGGTGGCCATGGCGCCACGTTCCGGCGCGCACCCGGCCCGAGGCAAAGGGAAAGCGCCGGCGCCACCCAATCTTTACCCGGGCGAAACTTTCCCGTGACTTTCCCCGTGCGTTTTCCCATCTGATAGGAGGATGGCCCTCCCGCCGGTCATTTATGAAGACGCCACGCTGCTGGCTTTCGACAAGCCGAGCGGGATGCCGGTTGCGCCCGACCGGCGGAATAAAACCCGCGAAAATCTCATGGCGCTCGTGCATGATCGATTCGGGCCGGGCGTGGGCAATGTGCACCGGCTCGACGCTGACACCAGCGGGGTGCTGGTGTGCGCCAGGACCAAAGCCGCGCTCGATTTTCTCAGCGGCCAGTTCCAGGCGAAAACCGCGGACAAGGTATACCATGCATTGGTTGTGGGCGCTCCGGCCGAGGATGAATTTGTGGTCGAACTGGCGTTGTGCGCGGACGAAAACCGGCCGGACTTGATTCGGGTGGTCAAAAAGCAGGGCCAGGAAAGTGTCACCCGTTACCGCGTGCTGGAACGGTTCAAGGGCTTCGCCTGGCTCGAATGCCGGCCCCTCACCGGACGCACCCACCAGATCCGCGTACATCTGGCGGCGTCGGGACTGCCGATCCTCAACGACACATTTTATGGCGACGACACCCGGTTGCTGCTTTCCAGCCTCAAGCGGGGCTACAAGGGCCGCGCGGAGGAGCGGCCGCTCATCAGCCGGCTGGCCCTGCATGCCAGTGAGCTGACCGTGCTGCACCCGGAGACCCGCGCCGGCGTGACGTTGCGGGCTCCACTGCCCAACGAATTCGGGGTGGCGTTGAAGTATCTGCGACGATTCGGGACGGCCTGAATTTTTGACCGGGCCCGCCGGCAGTGGTGGCCATGAATGAGCGGGATGCATGGTGCGCGTTTTGCCCAGGTCTGGCGTCGCGTGAATTTATTCACCCATTCGTGACCGGTACGCGACCTGCTGGCCATCTTGGCGGGCGATACTGCCGCCGTGGTCGACATCCCGGAACCCATCGGTTCCGCCCGGGTCTGTCGGCCACCCGAGTTCTTTGCATGCTGCCAAAATGCTGACGGCGAAAGCAGCTTTCGTTCGTGGTCCTGCCGGTCATGTCCGGTGGCACCACCCCCAAAACCTGCCTTTGGCGGCGCACGGATTCAATCCCGTGCCGTCAAAAACGTACGTGGCTGGCGGTCACAGGGCCGCCGGTCAGTCGTACGCTTAACCTGAAAACGAAAGACAAACTCCCCGTCTTAACCGCGGGGTTTATATACCATGAAACATGTCAGCATGATCGCAAAACTCGTCAGCCTTCTGGCGTTGGGCGCGGCGGCGCCGCTCGCGTTTGGCATGACCACGGCACAGGCCTACATCGACTCCTACCGCGGCCGCACCGACATCCCGGTGCCGGTCAGCATTGTCGCCCCCCAGGCCGACGATTCGCTGGTCGGGGCCAGGGTGGAGGTTGAATTCCTCGTCGACGGCACCGGCAGGCCGCAGCAGGTGCAGGTGCTTTCCGCCACGGACGACGCCTTTGGGATGTCGGTCCGCAATGCGGTCAAGCAATGGAAATTCGAACCGGCGCGGCTCAACGGCACACCGGTAGCGAGGAAGGTCCTGCTGCCGGTGCTTGTGAGTGAATCGGAATAACCCGGCGAGTCGCTCCCTCGTCCAGTCCCAATCGGAAACAACCAGAGCCGCCCCCATCCATGGAGGCGGCTCTGTCTTTTAAGTAAGAGTGCCACCGATGGCGGCCGGGCCGTTATACGGGATCAGGCAATCGAATCATAATCTCGCCCGAAATCTTCGCACCGCTTGGTGGGCGCTGCAGGAGCATGGGACGCGCCGCCTCCTGGGCTTCGAAGGCTTGGCGAAGGAGGCTCGTCGCGTTTCCCCTTCGAAAAACGGCGAGGAGGAGGCAGGCGATCAAATGGCCATATAGCCAAACTCGCCTGCCGGCCATAGCTCGAAGAGAGGCGGCTGTTGTGAGTTTGGACCGAGTAGCCCGTCCAATGCCTCACGGCTTTGGCTATGAGACCGCGGCGGAAATTTCCCGGATGGCGATTAGCGATCGTGGTTGGATTCGGTCGCCACCAGGGCGGAGAGCAGGGCAAGGAGGATGACGGTTGCGAGCATGGCTTGGTGTGGTCAGCCGGTAAGAGGGACGAAAGTTAGGTTTGTTCCCGATATCTGACCATCGGCAGTGATCCATAAAATTGCCGGAGCGCTGTGCTGGGTGGCTCCCGGTCTCTAATGCGCGCGCCACTCCGCCTCCTGGATAAGAGACCCGGCCTCCGGAATCAGAGGCCGGCTGGCACCTCCAGGGGTTCAGGCCGCAGAGCGCGGTGCGCCCAAACCGGCCGTGCAGTAATCAACCAGCCGGCGCATGCAGCCCTCAACATCGTCCGCCTTCCAAAGTCCGGAAGAGATGCGCTCAAAGTCGTGTTGTCGCGCTGCGGCATAAAGCAGCGTGCCGGTGGTGAATTGCATTCGCCAAAAGAGATCAACCGGCGGCAGGCCCGGCAGGGTCTGAGCGAACGCATGGGTGTACCGCTTTACCAGCGGATCGAACTCCCGGGCCATTTCGTCGAACAGGAACGGCTGCGGATCCGCGAGTTCCCGGCTGATCAGACGCAAGAAGGACAACCCCCCCGGCGCGCGATCGGTGGCGCGGCTCAGCAGCGGACGGATAAATGCATCGAGGATTGCGCGCAGTGGCAAAGGTTGCTCGCCAGCGAGTTGTTCTGCCTGGGCCAGAAGCGTGAGGCGTTCTTCATTCATGGGGCGGACACGCCGGAGCAGAACTTCCTTATAAAGATCCTCCTTTGATCCGAAGTGATAGTTTACCGCGGCCAGATTTGCTCCTGCTTCCTCTGTGATTTGTCGGAGCGAAGCACCTGAAAAGCCGTTTTTGCTAAAAAGGCGCTCGGCCGCTTTGAGTACTTTTTCCCGAGTAGCCTCTGATTCGATCGCCATGGGTTGAACGAACGATTAAAACAAACGATTGAAACAAGTGTGTCAAGACAGAATAGCCACATGATAATTTGGAATGATTGACGATCATTGAGTGTGCCCTACGGTCCGGTTGTGCAGATTGAGGCACTTGCGGGTCTGCAGAAATTGATGCTTCCGGATCGCTGGCAGGCTGAAGCCATCCAAGCGCTTAAGGCCGGGCGCGATGTGGTCATTGATGCTCCAACCGGGGCGGGGAAAACCTACGTTTTCGAGCGCTGGATCGAGCAGACGAACTTTGCCCGGCGGGCTTTGTTCACCGTCCCGACCCGCGCGCTGGCCAACGATAAATTCGCCGAGTGGCGCACCCGCGGCTGGAAAGTGGGCATCATGACGGGCGACATCACCCTCTCGCCTGACGCGCCGGTGGTCGTGGCCACGCTGGAAGCCGTGCAAGGCTGTTTCCGGGAAGAGGCCGCGCCACCCCGGCAGGAGTGTGCGCCGCCGCAATTTTCCGAGCCTTCCTTGGCAGGAGGCTCGTCGTTCCATCTGGTCATCATTGACGAGTACCAGTGGCTGGCCGATCCGGATCGCGGCAACCACTACGAGGGCGTGATTCTTTCCCTGCCTCCGGCAGTACAATTGCTCATGCTGAGCGGCAACGTCGCCAACCCGGAGGAGATCGCCGCCTGGTTGCGCCGGCTCAACCGGAAGGTCGAAATCATCCAGCACCGTGAACGCCCCGTGGCGCTGGAGGAGGTGGATGTCGACGATCTCATTCATGGCCTGCCGCGCGGCATTGAAGGTTTCTGGAGCCGCCGGGTGGCCGGCGCGCTCCGGGAGGGCCTGGGTCCGGTGTTGGTGTTTGCCCCGCACCGGCAGGATGCGGAGCGCCTTGCCCGCCAGTTTGCCCGGGAGCTGCCCCTGGCCGGTCCGCTGGTGTTGACGCCCGAGCAGGAAAATCTGCTGGGGCCGGCCCTGACGAAGCTGGTGAGGCAGCGCGTGGCCTACCATCACAGCGGCCTGACCTATGCGCAGCGCGCGGGGGTCATCGAGCCGCTGGCCAAGGCCGGCCAGCTCCGGGCGGTCGTCGCCACCCTGGGGCTCAGCGCGGGCATCAATTTTTCCCTGCGTTCCGTGCTGATCACGGCTTCAACCTACCGGTTCAATCAGCTCGAGCATGAGATCGAGCCGCACGAATTGCTGCAAATGATCGGGCGGGCGGGGCGTCGCGGCCTGGACGAAGCGGGCTTTGTGCTGTGCAGCGGCAGCTCGCCGCGGCTGCGGCGGGCGCAGCCATTGCGGGTGAAACGGGCCGCGCCGCTGCCTTGGGCTCTCATCCTGCGCCAGCTCCGGGCCGGCCGGGAAGCCGCGGAGGTCGCGCGCACGGCTGGGGGCCGCTTTTTCGCCGCGGAGCCGCTGGTGCTCGGCGTCGAGATGACCATGCTGCGCAACCAGGCCGATCTGCCCTGCGGCCAGTGTACGGATACCGGTCGCGCCCGGCTGGTGCGGCGCCAGAAAAATCCCTTTCCCTCCTGTCTCGGTTGCGCCTTGCGCGAAGAATGCCTTGCCCTCAATCCGCAGCCCACCCTGCTCTGGCAATGGCAGAAACTCGGCCTGCTCGACCGCCTCCTGCGCCTCACGCCGCGGGGCGTGATGGTCTCGTTTTTCCTCGGCCCCGAGGGACTGGCGCTGGCGGCCGCATTGGAGGATCCCCGTTATCCGCTGGATGATCTGGTCTTCGATTGTGCCAATCTGTTTGCCGGGGACCGCTTCGCGGGCACCAACCCGCGCACGCTCGGCCGCCTGGCCCGCGTCTGCGAGCGGACCTACCGGCGGTTCACGGTCGAAGGCTGGCTCGAACATGGCCTGCCGCCGCAATACGGCTTCGGGGCGGCCGAGGTGGTTCGCGCCGTGATCGAGCAGAAGGCCCGGCGGAGCGAACTGGCCGCCGCCAGCGAATTTGCCGGCCGTGGAGACATCGATCGCCTGCTGACCGAATGGCGCAGCCTGCTGCGGCAGGTGGTCAATGTACCGTTGCCGGACATCCGGCCAGCCCCGGCTGCGGCCATGGACGCAGCGGTTCTCGCCACGCGCTGGGACGATTTTCGTGCCCTTTGCCGGATCCAACTGGGCGTGACCAAGGCCGCGGCCCTTCCCGAGCTGCCGCCGTTGACGCCGGAGCAGCGCCGGCCGGTGAATCATCGCTTTTTCAAGGCGCCGATGCCGGCGATCCGGTAGCTTTTTGCCGCCGAAGGCAGGGCCGGCGTCTGCCGGCTGCCCGAATCGTCACGATGTAGGACGGGGTCGCCGACCCCGCCGTCGCGTGTCGAACCGGCCGGCCCGCCGGAACCCTGGCCAGCGGTCGATTTCCCTCGGCGATGCTGCAAGGCGTCCATCGCCCAATGCCGCCATGGGGTCGTCTTCCTCGGTGGGATCGGGTGATCCCGCTCTGCAATCTCAACGCAAGACCAGGTCGGTGTAACGGCGTGATTGCGCCACTTTTGGCTCGGCATTGCTCCGAGGTTCTGGGATGGGTGGGATTCTTTTCGTCCACCATGCCAAATTGGGAATACAAGGTCATCACCAGCGGCTCGCTGGGCTTTGCCTCATTGCCGCTGCTGGAGCAGCACTTGAATCAGCTCGGCAAGGAGGAATGGGAGATCATTCATTTTCAGACCCGCCCCGACAATCCGCTCGCTTTTCATGGCCTCGCCCGCCGGCCGGTCATGCGCGATTGGGTCGTGGAAGCGGCTGCTCCGGCGGGAGGGCCGGCCATGGGATCCGGGGCCGTCCCGGCGCCCCCGGCGGAAAAATCGGCCGCCGCGCCGACGGCGAAGGAATTGCGCGCCGAAGCCGAGGAGCGCCGCGAATCGCTGCTTGCCCGCGAGGAGTCGCTGCGCCCGCTGCACGGCGAAACCGGCGATGCGGAGGGCGAGGGCAGGGAGGAGTTCGACGAGTTTGAAGACGACGAGGACCTGCCGACCTTTTTTGAGGCCATCCGACCGCATCTGCGCCGGAATCAGAGGGGTCCGGGTCTGGCGGCGGGCATCGATTACCTCGCCAAGAAATTCGAGCAGACCGAGGGCGACCTGATCGAGGCGCTGAAGGAGTGCGGCTTCACGATTCCGGCGGGCGCCAAAGACGAGCCGGCGTATCTGGAATACGACGGCGATCTCTACTGGTTGAACATCAACCATCGCGGGCAGCTTTGGATCAACACGCGGGAAAAGCCGCGGCCGGTGTTCAAGCCGGTGCAGGGCACGAAAGCCCGGGCCGGGGAGGAGGCGCCGGCCGGTGAACGGGTGCCCGAAAAGGCGAAAGGGCAGCAGCGGCTGGAACACCAGTCGCCCGAGTCCTCGCATCCAGTGGCTGAAGCGACCCTCCCCGAAAGTCCGGCTTTGCTCGACCGGCTGCGGCCGATGATGCGCCGCAACCGCCGGGGAGAGGGGCTTTCGGGCAGCGTCAGCTATCTCGCGCGGGGGTTGAACAGCAAACCGCCGGTGCTCGTCGCCGCTTTCGGCGCGCTCGGCCTCGTGCCACCGGCTGGCGCGAACGAAAGACCGGTGTTTGTCGAGATCGGGGCGTTTGTCTATTGGCTGAATCAGGACAAGAGTGGCCAGATCTGGATCAATGCCCGCGAAAAACGCGGCGGAGAGGAGCGTCCGGAGGCTGAGGCGGCCGCTGGCTCGCCGGTGGTTCCGCAGACCGAACTTCCCCTTGAGGCGGTGGCACCGGCGGCCGACTCCAAGGGACGTCCTCCGGGCCCGGCCAAGGCGTCGCCGTTCGCCGCCGTGCGCCTGCTCCTCAAGGAGACTAGGCGCGGGAGCGTGGCCGCCGAGGTGGGGCGTATCGCGGAACAGCTGGACAAAAGCACCGAGGAACTGTTGGCGGCGCTGACCGACGGCGGATTGAAAGTGCCCGAGAAGGCGCGCGAGAAGCCGGTCTTTGCCGGGCATGCCGGCGAGATTTTCTGGCTCAACCGGAACGCCAAGGGTGAACTCTGGTTGAACGCCAAGGCCTCAAAATACCCGGCCAAGGAAGACGACGCGGACACGGCCCGGAAGCCGGCACGCCGCTCGCGGACGAAAAAAGCGGAATAAGACGGTTCTATCCTCATTGACCTATGGCGACCGGTGATCTGGAACTGGTGCTCGACGCCCGGGCTTTGATCGGCGAGGGCGCGATTTGGAATACCGCGCTCCAGCGCTTGCACTGGATCGACATCCATGGACAATGCGTGTTCACCTACGATCCGGCCACGGGTGCGAACCGTGCCTATGACGTCGGCCAGATGATCGGCACGGTCGTGCCGCGAGCCCGCGGCGGCCTGATGCTGACGCTCCATGAGGGTTTCGCCGGTTTCGATCCCGACACCGGCCGGGTGACGCTGCTGCCGCGGCCCCCGGAGCACGATCCGGCGGTGGTGCGCTTCAACGACGGCAAATGCGATCCCTCGGGACGTTTTTGGGCGGGAACGATGGCCCTGGCCAAGGGGCCAAAACCGCTGGGCAAGGTCTACCGTCTCGACGCGGACGGTTCGATCCACGTGATGTTCCGCGAGGCCGGCACTTCCAACGGCATCGCCTGGAGCCTCGACCGGCGCATCTTGTATTACATCGACACTCCCCTGGTGCGCGTCGACGCGTTTGATTATGACGACGCCACCGGGGCCATTGCCGGCCGCCGCACCGTCATCACCATTCCGCCGGGGATGGGCCGGCCGGACGGTTCGACCATGGATGCCGAAGGCATGCTCTGGGTCGCCATGTGGGATGGCGGGAGAGTGACGCGGTGGAATCCGCGCACCGGCGCATTGCTGCAAACGGTCCGGCTGCCCGTGACGCGCGTGACTTCGTGCGCCTTTGGCGGACCGGACCTCGACACGCTCTACATCACCTCGGCCCGCAACGGGCTGACGGAGAAACAACTCGCCGCCCAGCCGCTGGCCGGCGGCCTTTTCAAGATCAGGCCCGGCGTGTGCGGCGTGCCCGCCCCGGCGTATCAGGGCTGACCCAAATTATTACGACGATTTGAGCCGGTGTTGGTTGTAGCCGGGGTCGGCTTGGCTCGGCGAAGCACCAAGCGAAGACGGCCGACCCCGGACGACCGGCCTCACCGAGGCCGGCTACAGGGGCGGCAAATCGGCACCTTTTGTACGTGCCTCCCGCGGAATCGTAATGATCGGGGGCTGACGCGTGACGGGTCACGGGTGCAGGCGGAGCGTATGGACCGTGGGGCCGGGCAGAAAAGGGGTGGGTTCACCATGCGACCAAGCCTCATGACCGGCCCGATAGAAGGGCGAAAGCGGGTTGCCGCTCTGACCGCCCGGCATGTGGAAGATGCCTTCTTCCTCGTGACCGGGCGACACGACAAAACGCTCCGAGGCGCCGAACGTCGGACTTTGCACGCGCGGCAGGTCGTTGTCACCGGACAGCGGCTCGGCGGGCATGTCGAGCAGGCGGGCGAGCGGCGCGGGCAGGAAGCGGCTGAAGGGGTGTTGGATGCGCGCGGTATTGCGCGAGCCCCACGTGAGACGGCCAAGCGGACGGTTCTGCCGGTCCGCCCAGCGCAGCACGTCATCGACCGCGGCGAGGAGCAGGTCATCCCAGGTCAGGTAATCGGGGGTGAGAAAATTGGGCGGCCGGGCCTGCACGAGCCGCCAGAGCGGCTCCTCGTAATCAAGCCGGTGGAAATCGAAGGCCGCATCAGCCTCGGTGCAGGGCTCGAACACCGGACCGAGCGCGCGGTCGGCCACGCCGGTCCGCCAGCGTCGCACGAGGGTGTAGGCGACGGAATCGACCGCGGCGTGGCCGTTCCATGCTTCAATCAGACGGCGCAACTCCGCCCGAGCGGGTTGGGCCGTGATGGCCGCGGGGGTGAGCGCGGCGAGGAGCACTTTCTGCCAGCGTTCCAGCAGCCGGGCGCGGTCGTCGAGTTGCACGGCCAGCAGATCGCGCGGTCGGGCCGGGGTTGTAATCCCGGCGAGATCATCGCGAATCTGACGGGCGCGGGCGGCGCCCATGTAGCCGCCGTCGCCGAGTTTCGCGTAGTCATCGCCACCCACCGGCCGGTTGTTGGCGGACCAGAGCTGGCCCGAGGTCGGGGAGACAATGCGCGGGTAATCTTCCGGCGGCAGGCAGCCATCCCAGCGGCGGTCGCCGTAGGCCCAGACCGCGGGCAGGCGTCCGTCGTAGCCCACCCGGCGCGGCAGCCGGCCGGCCATGGTCCAGCCGATGGCGCCGGCCCGGTCGGCCACGATCAGGTTTTGGGTGGGCAGGCCGAGCCCGGGCGCCAGCACGAGCGCCGTGGCCACATCCGGGGCGGTCTCCAGGGCCAGGAGGTTGAGATTGAGCGCGGCCGGATCATCGAACACCCAGCGCAGCGCCAGTGAACGGTTGTGCTCGGCCTCGCCGATCACAGGGCCCCAGACGGTCCAGCGCGCGATCATGTCGACCGGCGCACCACTCTTGACGCGAATGGTTTCGTGGCGGTCCTCCATCAGGGTGAGATCGGCGCCGTTTTTGTACAAAATCGGATCAATGCTGCTCGGCTCCACCGTGACGATATCGGCCGTATCCGCATAGCTGTTCGTGAAGCCCCAGGCGACCCGGCCGTTGCTGCCGGCAACGACAAGGGGGGTGCCGGGGATCGTCACGCCGGTAACGCAATGCGCCACTGCCGCGGGTTCAGGGTTTGGAACTTGGGATTTGGAACTTGGAACTTCGTCGCTCCAGCGGAGCGATGCGCGGTACCAGATATTGGGCACCCGGAGGCCGAGGTGCATGTCATTCGCGAGCAGGGCGGAACCGCTGGCGGTG
Source organism: Opitutaceae bacterium (assembly GCA_028688225.1). Classification (GTDB taxonomy): domain Bacteria; phylum Verrucomicrobiota; class Verrucomicrobiia; order Opitutales; family Opitutaceae; genus Fen-1467. The sequence continues at coordinate 18,941 of JAQTYQ010000017.1, forward strand.
CGGCTGCCCGCGAGGGCCATGGCATTGGAGCCCGGCGCGAAACCATCCGCCGCCTCCGGCAGGAGGGCAGGCTCCCGCCGGGGCGTCGTCGCGGCGGCGGTCCTGGGGTTCCGTTTGCGCAAATCGATGATCTCCGGCCCGGGGACGGGAGGCCGCGGGAAGGTGCTGCCGTCGAGCGCCGCATCGAGTTCGGTGCCGCGGGGCGCGAGAAAATCAAGCAGGGTGCGTCCATAGCTGTCCTGGATCGTGGCGAGCATGAGCTCGTACTTGTCCTGCAGGTCCTGCAGGTCGAGAACCATGGCGTAGCCGACCAGGATGGTGTCTTCCGGCAACCAGGGCTGCGGCCGGACACGGAGCACGTAATATTCGAAGGGCCGGGCGCGCAACGCGGCGAGGCCGGCGTTGACGCCGGCGGTGTAGGCGCTGACCAGCGCAGACTGGTCCGGCGGCAGCAGGGCGAGCGTCTTGCGGGCAAGCGTCCGGAAGCCGTGCACCCGCGCGGCGCGGTCGGCCGGTACGGCCGCCTTGCCGAAGAGTTCGGCTAACTCGCCGGCGGCGCGGCGGCGCAAGAGATCCATCTGGAAGAACCGGTCCTGGGCGTGCAGGTAGCCCAGCGCGCGCGCCACGTCGATGCGCGAGGCGCCGCGGACCGTCGGCACGCCCAGCGCGTCGCGCCCGACCGTGACCGCGGCGGAGAGGCCAGGCAGCGTCGCCGCGCCATCGAGCTGGGGCAGGCTGCGGCGCGTGAGCCACCAGAGCCCGCCGGCGGCGAGGATGACCGCGAGCAGCAGCAGGCTCAGTACGCTGGCCAGCAGACGGAAACGGGTGGCGACGGCACGGGTCATGACGGACAGCCGGTCAGATTAAAGCGAATGGCGCATCTCATCGAAGTGTGGGAGCCTGCTGGCAGGCGATAAAAAGAATCGCCGGCAGGCAAGCTCCTACCGGTGCCATCCCGAAAGCGTCTGCGTGTTTCAGGTCCGGATATTGCACACTGGGACGCGACGCCCTCGCCGCGTGTTTCTCATCGGGGGAACGGCGACGGGGGACGTCGCGGTTCCAGCTTACAGACTGCCGGATGCGCTTACCGTGGGTGCGAAATATTCGCTTCAGGCGTCGAGCCCCAGCGCCGTGACGATCCGCTCGACGATCTCGTCCGGTAGCGCGGCGACATCGACGACGAGCATCGTCCCTGGCACCGGTTCTTCGAGCGCGGCGAACTGGCTCGGCAGGAGGGATTCCTTGAAGTAGTGCCCCGGCCGGGAGCGCATGCGTTCGTGGATGAGCGCAAAGTCACCGCGAAGGTAAACAAACCGGGTGTCGTCTTCGCCGGACCCGGCGAGCCGGCGGCGATACGCCTCCTTGATGGCGGAACACGCCAGGATGGCGCTTTCCTCGCGGGCCGCGCACGTGTCGAGGTGCGTGCGCAGCGCCGCGAGCCACGGTGCGCGGTCGGTGTCATCGAGCGGAGTGCCCCGGCTCATCTTGGCGATATTGCCCGGCGGATGAAAATCGTCGGCGTCGTAGAACCGCCAGCGGCCGCCGAGCCGGGCGGCGAGCCTCTGCCCGATCGTGGTTTTGCCGGAGCCGGCGACACCCAGCAGGATGAGATTCATGGGCAGCCTCTTTGATCTTTCTCTCGAATCACTCTTTGGCCGCGCCGTGCGGCCCAGGTGATATGAGAGGGGAGGATGGAGAAAGAATAGGAGAAAGCGGAAAGATTTCTCACCAGAGCCAGGCCTTCGCCATCACGGGATCGCGGCCCTCGTCGTAGTCGATGAGATCGAAGAAGGTTTCGACCGGCTTGCCGGTCAGGTCGTATTCGCGGATGCGCTCCTGCAGCACGGTCGAACGGTCGTCGCGCCATCCGATCTTCATCATGAAGCGGTTCCAGGCGTTGCACTCGTCGTCGGTGCGTGGCGTGCCGTGGGCGATGCACCAGGCCAGGATCTCCCCGTCGGTGCCGCCTTGCAGGGTACGCGCGGCCACGTCGGCATAGTTGAGGCCGAGCAAGCGGCAGCAGCGCGCATCGAACAGGTTGGGTCTCGCGTCGCCGAGGTTGGCCTGATACCCGGCGGGCAGCTGCCCGCCGGCGTGGAGGCGGATCTTGTCGAGCATGCGACCGAAGTACACGAGGCGGCCGACTTTGACGTACGGGCTGCGCAGACCGGAGACTTGGGGCATAGAATCTGGGATTGCGGATATCGGATACTGGAAAGGAAAAGCAGGCAAGCCAGGCCGAAGCGCTTTCCGGTTTCCGGTATCGCCGATCCGGTATCGGTTTACTCCCGCCGCCAGTAATAGACCGCGGTGCCGAGCGCCGCCAGCAGGATGGTCGGCAGGATGATCCAGTAGGGATGGAACGGCACGCTCCAGCGGCCGATGATCCAGATCACCGCGAGACATTTGACCATGATCAGCATCCAGCCGGCCAGCAGGAGCCGTTCAACCCTGGCGTCGCGCGCGACGGGCTCCCGGACCGACACTGTCTGCACGAACGCCCGGTCGTAATCGGCGGGCGATCGCTGGGCGAAAAGCTGGAGCAGGGTGGTGAGCATCCTCGATGCAAGTTATCCGCCGCGCACAAAAGGCAAACGGCCGGCGGAGATGGCAGAGGAAATCTTGGCTCTGACCGTCGTCGGGCGTTTGCGCCAGCAAGTGGGGTCAGCTGACAGCGCTACAATCTTGTTATTCCGGCATGCCCACTGAAGCTGAGTTGGTTGCGTTCATCCTCTTCGCAAAAGTCGTCGGCGGCGAACGGCGATACGCCCTGCAAGAGGCTATTTCTCGCTGTGGAGCAGGTCGTTCAGCGAGTGGTAGCCTCGCTGCCGGAGCAGAGTGTCAAGATGCATGTCGGCCCGCGCGCCAAGATTCACATCGTATCTCCGCTCGATGGTGCCGACATGCGTGTCGCCGCGTTTCTCGCGCAGCCGGCCGTTAGATTCGTTGCGGCAGCGTAGGCCGCGCATTGAAGGATCGTCTTTCATGTGCGTTGCTTGGTTGGAAGTTGGGGAAGGCTTGACGTGCTTCCCAAGGTGTGGTTATTTTCTACCACACTTCAGATTTGTCAAGATCGCTGCGACTTGTAGAGCTATGAAACCAAGAAGGAGAGTCCCATGAACTTCGGAGAACTGATCAAAAACCTGCGGATCGCCAAGCAGCTTACGCTCCGGCAGTTTTGTGCCGAGGCGGGCGTGGATCCGAGCAATTGGAGCAAGGTCGAGCGCGGCGTGAACCCGCCGCCGGGCGACGAACCGACGCTCAAGACCATCGCTGGCATCCTCGGCCTAACGGGTGAACCTCGCCAACGGTTTTTCGATCAAGCCGCCTTGGCGCGGAGTGAATTGCCCGCTGATATCGCCTCTGACGAACGGGTGCTTGCCGCATTGCCCACTTTTTTCCGCTCGGTGCGCGGTGCCGAGCTCGACGAGGCGAAATTACGCGAGTTCGTCGCTGACATTCGCGCCCTCCACAGTTCTGACGTCAAGGCACACAAGCGATGAATGGCTTCGGCCACGTTTGGGCTGCGGCCGAGATCTTTCGCCGTACGCACCTCACCGGCGAGGAAGACCGCTTGCCAGTCGATGTTTTCACTGTCGTCGAACTAAAGCTGCGACTTGATGTGATCCCATTCGACGACCTCGCCGCCAAATACGGCATCGAGGCAGCGCTGCAGCCGGATTTTGCCGGGATATACGTTGATGCCGAGTCCTATGTGCTCTGGGAATGCGGTCCGATCTGGAAGCAAAACCGCCTGCGCTTCTCCGTAGCCCACGAACTCGGTCATTACGTCCTGCACCGTGAGATTGCGGCCAAGATGAAATTCAAATGTTTCGAGGATTTTGCCCGGCATTTCAACGCCAACAATGGTCCGAAATACTTGTTGGAACAGGAGGCCAACGAGTTTGGCGGGCGCTTGCTGGTGCCGGTTGAACGATTGCAAGCGTTTTATGACGTCTTCGCGCGCAGATTCGAGCGATCCTACCGGGGTGGAGAAATTCGAACGAAATGCGGCAGAAATTTGCCGAATCTATCGCGCCCAAGTTCGGCGTACATTCGGATGCCATACTTACACGCCTCGACCGTGAAGGGCTTTGGCCCAGTCCGCAGTGATTCGAACCTTGAGCGACAGTGTCAGTGCAGGGGAAACTGATTGAACGGTAGGCAGGTGATTGCCCGAAGCTATTCGCCCGGTCAGGAAAGGAGCGCTCCGTTGACCCGCTGCCGGCGGTGCGTAGCGTGCGGTCATGCACCCCCTGCGCCCGGTTCTCGCTGCCTTGTTCATGCTTTTGTCCGCCGTGGTTGCTCCTGCCCAGGTGGACCGCATCATCGGCCGGCCGTTCGCCACCCGCTCCGAGGTCATCGCGCAGCACGGCATGGTCTGCACCAGCCAGCCGCTCGCGACCCAGGTCGGAATCGACATCCTCAAGGCCGGCGGTTCCGCCGTCGACGCCGCCATCGCGGCCAACGCCGCGCTCGGCCTCATGGAGCCGGTGAGCAGCGGGCCGGGCGGAGATCTGTTCGCCATCGTCTGGAGCGCGAAGGACCACAAGCTTTACGGGCTCAACGCCTCGGGCCGGTCGCCGCTCGGCCTCAGCCTCGAGCAGATGCAGGCCGAGCTCGCGAAGCTGCACCGCCCGACGATCCCGCCGTTCGGCATGCTGCCGATCAGCGTGCCGGGCGCGGTCGACGGCTGGTTCGAGCTGCACGCGAAATTCGGCAAACTGCCGATGGCACAGGTGCTCGCCCCCGCCATCCGCTACGCCCGGGAGGGATTTCCCGTGAGCGAGTTCATCGCCTTTTACTGGGGTTACAACGTGGCGGTCCTGCGCGCCCAGCACCTGCCGGGCGCGTTCGTCGACACCTACGCCCCCGGCGGCCACGCGCCGCAAAAGGGGGAGATCTTCCGGAACCCCGATCTGGCCCACACCTACGAGCTCCTCGCCGACGGGGGCCGCGATGCCTTCTATCGCGGCGGGATCGCCGACCGCATCGACGCCTTCATGCGCGCCAACGGCGGCTGGCTGCGCAAGGCCGATTTCGAGCACCACACGTCCACCTGGGTCGAGCCGCTCTCGACGAACTACCGCGGCGTCGACGTCTACGAGCTGCCGCCCAACGGCCAGGGCATCGCCGCGCTGCAGATGCTCAACATCCTCGAGGGTTTCGACCTGCGGAAGATGGGGTTCCTCTCGGCCGACACGCTGCACGTGATGATCGAGGCCAAGAAGCTGGCGTTCGAGGATCGGGCGCGGTTTTACGCCGATCCGGAGTTCGCCAAGATTCCGGTCCAGTGGCTGATCTCGAAAGAGTATGCCGCCCAGCGGCGCAAGCTCATCAACCTGGCGCATGCCGCGAAGACCTACGACGCCGGCAATCCCGCGCTGCAGCAGGGGGACACGATCTACCTCTGCACCGCCGATGCCGAGGGCAACATGGTGTCGCTCATCCAGAGCAACTACCGCGGCATGGGCAGCGGCATCACCGTGCCCGGCCTGGGCTTCGATTTCCAGGACCGCGGCGAAATGTTCGTGATGGAGCCCGGCCACCCGAACGTCTACGCGCCGGGCAAGCGTCCGCTGCACACGATCATTCCCGCCTTTGCCATGAAGGACGGGCAGCCCTGGCTGGCGTTCGGCGTCATGGGCGGGGCCATGCAGCCGCAGGGGCACGTGCAGATTCTCGTCAACCTGATCGACTTCGGACTCAACCTGCAGGAGGCGGGCGACGCCGCGCGCTGGCAGCACGAGGGTTCGACCGACTACGATCATCCCAAGATGGCCGACGGCGGCTACGTCTACCTCGAGAGCGGCATCCCATGGGGCGTGGTCGGCGAGCTCAAGCGCCGGGAGCACGACATCCGCACCGACATCGGCGGCTTCGGCGGCTACCAGGCGATCGGGTGGGACGCGCAGAACCACACCTACCTCGGCGCGAGCGAGAGCCGCAAGGACGGCTGCGCGATGGGCTGGTAACCCAAATTTCGCAATGGGATTTTACAGAAGGCGACAGAGGGAACAAAGGACAAGGAGACGCGGCGGAGGTGGAGCGCGCTGACCCCAACGCGCCGTCGTGGCGGTGCGGAAGCAAAGTTTTTCCACTTGCGGAACTATGCGCCACTGGCGTATGGCCCTGTCCGGATGGAATTCATCCTTCGACAGGAATTCCGATGAAAAAAGCCGCCTTTAATGACCTTCTCCAGAGTGTCCGCACCGCCGGAGCTTATCTGCGCGGCGGGCGCAAGGATGTGGCCCGGGTCGATCGGATTTCGCCAGATTCCATTGCGGCGGTGCGCGCCCGGCTGGGACTCAGTCAGGCCCAGTTTGCCCGGGCGATTGGCATCAGTCTCGATACGCTGCAAAACTGGGAACAAGGCCGACGCAAGCCGACCGGCCCGGCCAAGGTCCTCCTCCAGATCGCTGCCCGGCATCCCGAGACCGTGCTGGAAGCGGTCGCGTGAGCCGTCCGCGATGTCCGCGAACCCTGAAGTCGCTTACGTGACCTCGAAGGGCCGGGTGGTGATACCAGCCAAGATCCGCCGGAAGTTCGGCATCAAGACGGGCATCCGCCTCATCTTTCAGGAGGGAAACGGCCGCCTCGTGGTGCAGCCGGTCACCAAGGAGTACATCAGCTCCTTCCGCGGGATTTTTAAATTGAAGCCGGGGGAGAAGTCTGCCGTGCAGGAGCTGCTGGCGGACCGGGCGAAGGAGCGCGCCCGGGGAGACCGCAATATCGAAGCGGACCGCCGACGCTGACTGAGAGCCGGACTGGCGGCGGATCGGCAGGTGTCACTCTCCTTTGAATCGATGCTCCCGGTGATAACGAAGAAATACCCGATGCGGCGCAAAGGCTGGGTCGTGTGGTCGAAGAATCTGACCGTCGGGGTTGAGCATTCGTCTGACCGGATCCGGGACCAGGCGTTTTGCCATCAAGATTGAACCATCATCGGCGATCGAAAGGATACCGCGATCGAACATCCAGTGAACTGTTCGCGATAAGGCGATGCCGTTGCGTGGAGAATCCGGTCCGTTATCCTCGACCGGTTTGATATGGGCGGCCTCGATTTCACAGCGTCCACCGCCGTTGATTAGCTGTAGTCCTGTCATGGCGCACGTCCGGTCGTAGACGCCTCGTACTATCCGAGCGAAGGCCGCATCGCGCACTGGGCGGGAGGTAAGTACGGTTTGCCGCGGCCCGCCGTAAGTGTCTTGAGTTTCCGCGATGGCGAGCTCCTCATCGAATCCCGCTTCGGTGATCGCCGGGGCCATGCCAAGCCTGCAGATGACTTCAAATTCCTGCCGCGGCAGGAGCCTAACGGCGTTTATGAAAGCTCCCGGGTTGGTTGAGCCGTCAGGATTCCGCAGAAAGGATTCCAATAATCGGCCGTTTTGCTTGAACGGGATCGGCTGGGCGAACTCGAGGTAGTCAGCCATGTAGGCGTAATAGTGATCAGCTCGCGCCGGATCGGGCTCGATGCGCACCACGCGAGCCATCGCAAAATAGGTCTGCCGTCCACCGGTGCTCGATAATGACCTATCAGGGCGGCGTGGCTCGTAGTAGATGATCCAGTCACCCACAACTTGCTCCACCCTTTTCAGGTACTGCTTCGGAAAATGATACTTCTCCTCCGGTGCATCGTCGTACGCAGGATCGGGTTTAGTCGTGAAGACGGCGTTCGCCACATACGTTTACCTAACATGCCTGCCGTACATCGCAAATCAGACTTTGGATGCAAAAAGGGCAGACAATATCTGGCGGTTGCTGGCGCGCATCCGCCGGGCGCTGGCAGGATGACCGGGAACGCCCGGGGTTTTTACAGGAGTTAACCGAGGTCGCAGAGACAAATTCCTTGTGCCCTTTGTGCCTCTTGTGGCCGTTCCTGATACGATCTGTCCGTGTGGTATCCCTCCGCTTCCTCCGCGCGTTCCTGTGAAAATCCAGCGTCGCCGGGAAGGCAGTCGGACGCGCATCAGGCCTTCTGTTTTCTGCGGGCGGACTTCGACCGGCGCACGATGTAGGGCGCGGCGGGCTCCTGCACCAGCACCTCGGCCGGGATTTTCAGTCCGCGGTGCAACGCCCGGATCATGCTGAGACTGAGCGGGCGCTTCCGGTTCATCACCTCGGAAACCTTGCTCTTGCTCTGGAGGTAGGGATGCAGGTCGGTGGATTGAAGGCCGGCCTGCTCCATGCGGAAACGGATGGCCTCGATGGGGTCGGGAGTGGCAATCGGGGAATGCTCTTCCTCGTATTTCTCGACCAGCAGGGACCAAAGCTCGAGCTCGGCCTCGTCGGGAGAGGGTTGATCCATCAGCCGTTCGACGTGAGCGAGGGCCGCCTGGTAGTCGCGCTCGGTCTTGAGGACTTTGGGTTTCATGGGGCGTGAGAGTTAAATGGTGGTGGCGTCGATTTTGTCGTATTCAGGGTGGGTGCCGAGGAAGCGGATGAAGACGATGCCGGTGTTGTAATGGATGCGGACGATGAGGCGGTAGGTGTTGCCCTTGATGTTGAAGACGACGCGGTTGCCGGGCAGGGCATCGGCAGATCGGTAGCGGGCTTTGATGTCGGTGAAGGATTTCCAGCAGGTGGCCTTGGTTTCGTGAAACCACGCCTTGAGCGGTTGTTCCGCATCGGCGTGTTTTTCCCAGAAGTTTTTCAGGGTCCGGCGGGAAATGATACGCATGCGATAGCCCCAAAGTTCCCAAAATGGGAACCAAGTCAAGCGCCGGTTGCGGCCGGTGAGCGCCTGTCGGTTGGAGAATCCCTCCGCTTCCTCCGCGCCCTTCTGTGAAACTCCAGCTCAGGGTTTCGGCTCCAGCGTCTTCCAGTCGAAGCGCGCGTAGGTGTCGCGCATGACAGGCGACCATTCGGCGAACAGCGTGCGCGCCACCGCCACGGCGTCGCCCTGCGGCTCGGTCAGATAGCGCTCGTGCTGGCCGCACCAGGCGTATTCCCACTGCGAGAGGTCGTGGTAGAAATCGTTCGCCTCGTTGTCGGGCCGGTTCGTCCCGCGCGGCAGCCGGTCGTCGCGGTAGTCCGGCGGCTGCGTGTCGAGGTAGGCAAAGAATTTTTTCCACCGTTCGAGGTAGAAGCCGCGCAGCAGCCCCGACCACTGGTGACAGGCATAGTCGAAGATGTAGGCCCGCGGACTGTTCGGCCCCCAGACGGTGATGAGCTGGCGCGCGTTGCGCTCGTAAAGATCGGCCTCGGCGGGCGTCGTGCCCCAGCGGCGGGCGTCGGCCAGCCAGGGGCCGAGCAGAAAGTCGCGGCGCGTGGCCAGCAGGGTGTCGAGGTCGGCGCCGAGCTCGAGGAACCGCGCCCTGGCGGCGGCGAAGCGGGCCCGGTCGCCCGCGATCCAGGCCTGTGTGACCTCGCGCTGCAGCGGCAGCGAAAGATCCGCCAGCGCCTGGCGCGCCACGTCGACGAGATCGTAGCGGAACGGGTCCACGCCGCCGAGCCGGCCGGCGGCGGCGAGCAGCTCGCCCCACGCCGTCCAGACCTGCGTGACGTCGTAGTCGCGCTCGAACGATCCCCAGGGCGAGGCGGTCGTCATCGTCAGCGCGGGGCGCGCGAGGAGCGGGCTCTCCATCTGCGGCTCGGGGCTTTTCTGGGAATAGACCGACGCGAGCAGCCGCGCCCAGGCGCTCTGCACCGCAGGCACATCGGCGCCGTAACGGGCGTAAACATAGGTGTGCACCCACGCGGACAGGTCGGGCGCGGTGCGCTGCCAGGCGAGGCCGGCGGCAAGGTCGTAGAGCAGCGGGTTGTGCTCGATGGCCTCGGGGAAGAGGCCGATGCCCACCAGCCGCCCGCCCTGCGCCGGGTTGGCGAGGAGCGAGGGCGCGTTGGCGGCGAGCTGCGGCAGGTTGCCGCCGAGCGCGGCGCGGCCGCCGAAATTGTGCAGGATGCCGGCGACCCACGGCCGGCCCCAGAACGCCTGCGTCTCGCGCCATTTCTGGCCGGTCAGGTCGAGCGCAAGCAGCCGGTCGGCGGGAATGCCCTCCACGATGCCCTGGCGGATCGTCCAGCCCTGCATGACGATGACGGCCCGGGGATCGAAATCGCGGGTGACCTGGTAGACCCGGGCGCCGACGTCATGGAGGTATTCCGGCGTGTCCTGCGGCGGCTCGCCCTCGTGGAACGGATCGGCGGCGTAGAGGTGGTCGGTGCCGAACAGCCGGGTCTGCTCCTCGAGGAACACGCGGCCGACGTCTGCAAACAGCGGGTCCATCGGGTCGAGCTGGGCGGTGCCGGGCGGGACTTCGCACCAGATTTTTTTCCGCTGGATCCGGGCCCCGGGGAATTTATCGAGGAAGGCCAGCGGCACGCAGCCGGTGAAACCCTGGAGGATCGGCGTCATCCCAAGCGCGCGCTCGCGGTCGATGATGAAGCGGCCGAGCTCCTGGTGGGAATCGATCCACGACTGCGGGAGGGGTCCGCCCCACTGCTCCAGGTTGGTCATCCACTGCCAGGCGCCGTAGGCCGGACCGGCGAAGAAACGGCGGATCTCGTCGTCGTTCATCCGGAAACGGCGGAGCGTCGCCTGCCACACCGCCTCCTGCCCGGTGGCGGCGAGCGGCGCGGTGATGCCGTTGAGCGCCATCCAGTCGATCTCACGCTCCCAGCGCGCGCGGTCCCACCATGACGCGGTGTAGTTGAACGTGCAGTAGTTCAGGTAGACGCGGTGGCGGTAGGGCGAGCGGAGGCGCACCTTCGCGGGCACGGGCGGGAGCAGCGCCGGCAGCGCGAGGTTGTCGCCGTTCCACGAGAGCTGTGCGTGCGCCACGTGGCGCAGGTACCAGTTCAGCGCCGAGCCGATGGTCACGCCGTTCCGGCCGCGCAGCACGAGCCTGCCGCCGCACGTCTCGACCTCAAACACATCGAGGCCGCCGGCGTCCGGCGGGATGAACTCGACGTCGATCTGCGCCGCGTGCGTGGGCAGGATTCGTGCGATCAGGCTGCGCGCGGCCGGCAGCGGGTCGGAGGATGGGGCGGGTTCGTCCGCGCGGGCGAGGAGGACGGCGGCGAAGATGAGGAGCGGGAGCAGGCGGGAAGGGAGGCTACGCATACGGGTCGTCAGACAAGCCTGAGTGCGCGAACGTTTCGATAGGAAAAACCGCCGCTCGACAGGGCCACGGCCCCGGCCAAGGATCGGCGCGTTGTGTCCGACGCCGCTCCCGCCAGTCCGCCTTCGTCCCGTTTGCTCGCGCTCGATGCGCTCCGCGGTTTCGACATGATGTGGATCGTGGGCGCCGATGCGCTGGGCGGGGCGCTGGCCCGGCTGCAGGGTGGGGCGCCTGCGCGCCTGGCGGCCACCCAGCTGGAGCACGTGGCTTGGGCGGGGTTGCACGCGTACGACGTCATCTTCCCGCTGTTCATTTTCCTCATGGGCGTGGCGATCCCGTTTTCGCTCGACCGCTTGATCGCCGCGGGCGGCCACCGGGAGGCCCTGGGGCGGATCACGCGGCGCACGCTGCTGCTCTACCTGCTCGGACTCTTCTATTACGGCGGGCTGGCCACCGCACCCGATCAGATCCGGCTGCTGGGCGTGCTGCAGCGGATCGCGCTGTGTTACGGGGCGGCGAGCCTGCTCTATCTTTATCTGCGACCGCGCGGGCTGGCGGCGGTGCTGGCCGGGCTGCTGGTTGGCTACTGGGCGCTGCTGACGTTCGTGCCGGTGCCGGGGTTTGGTCCGGGCGATTTTGCCGAGGGGCACAACCTCACCAACTGGATCGACGCGCACTACCTGCCGCTGCGCCAGTGGGACGGCGACCACGACCCCGAGGGCATCCTGAGCACCCTGCCCGCCATCGCCACCTGCCTGCTCGGGGTGTTCGCCGGCCGGCGGTTGCGCAACCCGGCCTGCAGCGATCGGGTCCGGGTGGGGCTGCTCATGCTCACCGGCGTCGTCCTGCTCGCAGCCGGCTACGCGTGGGGCCTGCAGTTTCCGCTGATCAAAAAGATCTGGACCTCCTCGTTCGTGCTCGTGACGGGCGGCTGGAGCATGCTCCTGCTCGGCGGATTCTACCTTGTCGCCGACGTGTGGAAAATCCGGGCGTGGGCGCAGCCGTTTGCGTGGGTGGGGTCCAACGCCCTGGTCATCTACCTGGTGAGCAATATCGTCGATTTCAACCAGCTCTCGGCCCGCTTTACGGGCGGCGCCGTCGCCGGCGCGCTCGACGCCCTCTGGCCCGGGCTGGGCGGCCTGATTCTCGCCCTGGTCAGCATCGGGCTTTGTTTTGCGCTCTGCCGCTTTCTTTACCAGCGGAAGATCTTCCTGCGGCTGTGAGCGGCGCGGGCGGCTGTGGCGGGGACGGGAATCCCTTAATCGTTACGATGCTGGCGAGAGACGTGCATCCAAGGTGACGCATTGCCGCCTCTGTAGCCGGCCTCGACGGAGGCCAGTCGTCCGGGGTCGGCCGCCTTCGCGTTGCGCTTCGACGAGCCAAGGCGACCCCGGCTACAACCAACGCCAACCTCAATCGGCGTCACGGTTCGGGCGGAAACCCTGCGGGCCCAATCATGGCTTTCCTTCGGGCCCGGGTTACGTTTTCCTCCGGGAAGCCGCATGACCGATCCCGCCGTCTCATCCTCCCCGGCTGCCGCCCCGCTGTTCGACTGGCTCACCACGCGCGCCGCCGGCGTGCTGCTGCACCCGACGAGCCTGCCCGGCGATTTCGGCATCGGCACCTTCGACGCGCAGCTCGACCGTTTCCTGGAGTTTCTCGAGGCCGCCGGCTGCCAATACTGGCAGCTCTGTCCGCTGGGGCCGACGGGCTACGGCGATTCGCCCTACCAGTGTTTCTCCGCGTTCGCCGGCAATCCGTACCTTATCAACTTGTTCGAGCTTACGCGGCACGGCCTATTGCCGCAGGATGCGCTCGGACCGCTGGTCTTCCTCAACGCCGACCGGGTCGACTACGGGGCGCTCTACCGCCTCGTCTGGCCGCTGCTGGGCCGCGCCTACGATAATTTCCGCGCCGGCCGCGGCCCGGGTCCGTACGGCGATTTCGCGGCGTTCCGGCAGGCGAACGCCGCCTGGCTCGAACCCTACGCGTATTTCCGCGCCCTCAAAGATCATTACGAGGGCCGTCCCTGGTGGGACTGGCCGGCCGAGGCACGCGACTACGCGAAAGCGCAGCAATCGCGGCTGCGCAGCCGGCTCGAGGCTGCGATCGGGATGCATGCGTTCTCCCAGTACCTCTTTTTCGGACAGTGGCGCCGGGTGAAGGCCGCGGCGACGCGGCGCGGCGTGGGCATCATCGGCGACATCCCGATCTTCGTGGCGATGGACAGCGCCGACGCGTGGTCCGCGCCGCACCTGTTCGAGATCGATGAAGCGACCGGCCGGCCGCTCGCCGTGGCCGGAGTGCCGCCCGATTATTTCACTGCCGACGGTCAGCTCTGGGGCAACCCGCTCTACCGTTGGGACGTGCACGCCGCCGACGGCTACGCCTGGTGGAACGCACGTCTGCGGGCCGCGTTCGAACTCTACGACGTCGCGCGCATCGATCATTTCCGCGGTTTCGCCGACTACTGGCGCGTGCCCCATCCGGCCGCCAACGCGCGCAAGGGCGAGTGGCGGCCCGGGCCCGGATTGGCGTTCTTCGAGTCGGTGCGGCGCGCGCTGCCCGGCGCGAAGATCATCGCCGAGGATCTCGGCGAACTCTCCGAGAACGCCCGCCAACTGCGGCGCGACACCGGTCTGCCCGGCATGGCCATCCTGCAGTTCGCCTTCGGTGGCCGGAGCACCAATCTTTACCTCCCGCACAACCTTGAGGCCAACAGTGTGGTCTATCCGGGGACGCATGACAACGACACCAGCCTCGGGTGGTATGCGACGGCCGGCGAAAAGGCCCGCGATCACGTGCGCCGCTACCTGCGCGTGGGCGGCACGGAGATCGGCTGGGACTTCGTCCGCGCCGCCTACACTGCGGTGAGCCGCCTGGCGATCATTCCGCTTCCGGATCTGCTCAGCCTCGGCTCGGAGGGGCGTTTCAACACGCCCGGCAAGCCCGACGGCAACTGGCAGTGGCGCTTCCGCGCGGCGCAGCTCGATCGCCTCTTCGGCACCACAACCGGCTATCTCCGCGAACTGGCCGACCTCCACGGCCGTCTGCCGGCGCCATCCGCACCGACCAACGGGGAGCAGTGATGCGGTGGCCCGGGTAGGGCGGGACCGCTGGGCCCGCCTAAATTCAGCAAGCGGCGTTTCCGGACAGACACTACAGAACGTCGCGATTTGCAGAAAACCGGGATGCGCACGGGGTGCCGGGAGGCATCAGTGTTTTCTGGAACTAGACCGGGTTTGTGGTGAAGATGGACCCGAACACCCATGGACGCCGCGCGTTTTGCCCGACCTCATATCCTGAACCAGCCGGTCTATCAGCCGGGCAAACCGATCGCCCACGTAGCCCGGGAGTTCGGCCTCGATGCGGCCCGGATCGACAAGCTGGCCTCCAACGAGAATCCGTTGGGTCCGTCACCCATGGCGCTGGCGGCGGCGACCGCCGCGCTGCGCGGGGTGAATCTTTATCCGGACGGCTGCTGCTGGGACCTCAACGGCAAACTCGCGGAGCGCCTGCAGGTCGGCCGCGACCAGCTCGTGCTCGGCAACGGCTCCAACGAGATCCTGGAACTCGTGGCGCACGTCTTTCTGGGGCCCGGCACCGAGGCGATCATGGGCGTGCACGGTTTTGCGGTGTATCGGCTCGTCACGCTGCTGATGGGCGCGAAGCCGGTCGAGGTGCCCATGCCCGGTTTTGCCCATGACCTGGCGGCCATGCGCGCCGCCGTCATGCCGCGCACCCGCGTCGTGTTTCTCGCCAGCCCGAACAACCCGACGGGCACGGCGCACACCGAAGCCGAGCTGATCGCGTTCGCCCGCAGCCTGCCGGAGAACGTGCTCTTCGTGCTCGACGAGGCGTATGCCGAGTATCAGGACCGCGCGCCGGACCTGCGCCCGCTCATCGCCGAGGGCCGGCCGGTGCTGTGCACGCGCACCTTTTCCAAGATCTACGGCCTGGCCGGCCTGCGCGTCGGCTACGGCTACACGCGGCCCGACATCGCGGCGTTGCTCCACCGTGCCCGCCAGCCGTTCAACATCAACGCGGTGGCGCAGGCCGCGGCCCTGGCTGCGCTCGACGATGACGACTTCGTGCGCCGCAGCCGGGAGAACAACCGCGCCGGGCTGCAGCAGCTTGCCGCGGGCTTCCGCGAGCTCGGGCTCGAGCATGTGCCCTCGGAGGCCAATTTCATCCTGGTGCAGGTGCCGGATGGCGCGAAGGCGTTTCAGTTCCTCCAGGCCCGCGGCACGATTGTGCGGCCCTTCGGCGACCTGCCCGACCACGTCCGCATCACCGTCGGCACGCCTGACCAGAACGCCCGCGGCCTCGCCAATCTGCGGACGTATCTGGCCTCCCGGGCCTGAGCACAGGTTACGCTATATCGATCGGCCAGCCGACCGCCAGTATCTCAGGGTGCTCTATGATTATGAAGTAGCCTGAGGTCAGGCGCCGGCGGAGGGAGGAGTTGAACCGGTGGTAGGCGGGGCCGTTTCGCCAACTTCCTCCTCCTCGGTCTCGACCACGCGGGCGATGGAAAGCAGTTTGTCGCCCTCGCCGAGGTCGACGAGTTTCACGCCCTTGGCGCCGCGGCCGGTCTCGCGGATTTCCTTCACCCGGGTGCGCACGCTCTGGCCCTTGGCGGTAAGGAGCATGACCTCGTCGTTGTCGCGCACGCTGAGCGCGCCGGCGACGTTGACCGAGCCGTCCTCGGGCAGGTCGATGGCAATCACGCCCGTGCCGCCGCGGCTGATGAGCCGGTAGTCCTCGAAGGGTGTGCGTTTGCCGATGCCGTCCTCGCGGGCCACGAGCAGGCGGGCGGCGGGATCGCAGACCTCGATGGCCTGCACAAGGTCGCCCTTGAGCTTGAAGCGCATGCCGGTGACGCCGACGGTATCGCGGCCCTGGTCGCGGAGGTCATCCTCCTTGAAGCGCACGGCCTGGCCCTTGTGGCTGACCAGGACGATCTCGTTTTCGCCGGTGGTGAGCACGCAGCCGACGAGCGAGTCGTTGGCCTCGAGCTTAATGCCCCGCAGGCCGCCTTCGCGCGTGGCGTTGGTGTAATCCGCCAGGTTGGTCTTTTTGGTGACGCCGTTGCGGGTGGCCATGACGAGGTGGAGCTGGTCGGAAAACTCCTTCACGCAGATCATGGCGGCGATTTTCTCGCCCTCGGCCAGGCGGAGAAAACTGGTGACGGACTTGCCCTTCGAGGTGCGCGCCCCCTCCGGCACGTCGTAGACCTTCTTGGCGAGACACTGGCCGGTGTTGGTGAGGAAAAGGATGAAGTCGTGGGTCGAGGCGGTGAAGAGGTGCTCGACGAAATCCTCCTCGTAGGTCTCGGTGCCGATGACGCCCTTGCCGCCGCGGCGCTGTGAGCGGTAGTCGGCGACGGGCGTGCGCTTGATGAAGCCCTGGTGCGAAACGGTGATGACGCAGCCCTCGTTGGGCACGACATCCTCCATCCGGAACTCGGCGAGGGAGTCGATGATCTCGGTGCGGCGGGGCTGGGTGTACTTCCCCTTCAGTTCGAGCAGCTCCTGCTTGATGACGGCGAGCAGCTTGGCCTCGGATTCGAGGATGCTGCGCAGCTCCTCGATCAGTTTGATGAGTTCCAGGTATTCCTGCTCGATCTTGCCGCGCTCGAGGCCGGTGAGCTGGTAGAGGCGCAGCTCGAGGATCGCGGTGGCCTGGCGGTCGGAGAGCGGATATTTGGCCATCAATTTGACCTTGGCCTCCTCCCGGTCCTTCGCGCTGCGGATGATGCGGACGAAATCGTCGAGGTTGTCGAGGGCGATCTTATAGCCTTCGAGGATGTGTGCCCGATCCTCGGCCTGACGCAGGCGGAACTGGGTGCGGCGGGTGATGACGTCCCGGCGGTGGTCGATGTAGCACTCGATGAGCTCCTTGATGTTCATCTGCTTCGGCCGCTTCTTGTCGAGGGCCAGCAGGATGACGCCGAAGGAGGATTCGAGGGCGGTCTTCTGGAAGAGCTGGTTGATGACGACCTTGGCCTGCTCGCCGCGCTTGAGCTCGATGACGATGCGGGTGTTCTCGTCGGACTCGTCCCGGAGGTCGCGGACACCGTCGATCAGCTTGTCGGACACCAGGTCGGCGATGCGCGTGACCAGCGACGCGCGATTCACGTTGTAGGGGATCTCGGTGATGACGATCTGCTCGCTGCCGCCCTTGAGTGCCTCGGTGTGTGCCTTGCCGCGCACGCGGACGATGCCCTTGCCCGTCTTAAGGTAGGAGACGATGCCCTCGCGGCCGGCGATGACGCCGCCGGTGGGAAAGTCCGGTCCCGGGATCATGGCCACGACCTCGTCGACGCTGATGGCGGGCCGGTCGATGACGGCGCAGATCGCGGTGATGAGCTCGTCGAGGTTGTGCGGCGGGATGTTGGTCGCCATGCCGACGGCGATGCCGGTCGAGCCGTTCATCAGCAGATTGGGCAGGGCGGCGGGCAGGACCGTGGGCTCGGTAGTCGACTCCTTGTAGTTGGGGGCGAAATCGACCGTTTCCTCCTCGATGTCGCGGAGCAGCTCCTCGGCGATCGCGGAAAGGCGGCATTCGGTGTAGCGGTAGGCGGCGGGCGGGTCGCCGTCGACCGAGCCGAAATTGCCCTGCGGATCGATGAGCGGATAACGCATGACCCACGTCTGGGCCATGCGCACGAGCGTGTCGTAGACGGAGGCGTCGCCGTGCGGATGGTAGTTCTTGAGCACCTCGCCGACCACGCCGGCGCACTTGTCATAGGCGCGGTTGTGGAGGAGCCCCTCGCGCAGCATGGCGTAAAGAATGCGGCGCTGCACGGGCTTGAGGCCGTCGCGCGCGTCGGGCAGGGCGCGGGAGATGATCACCGACATCGAGTAATCGATGTAGGCGGTCTGCATGATCTCGGTGATGTTGGCCGAGGAGACCTTTTCGTTGGCGGTGTACATGAATACGGGGCAGTGAAAGGAACTGAGGCCTGATTACTTCGCGACATAATCGAGAAAGCCCTGTGCCTTCTCCGGATCTTGAAATGACGCATCAATATGGTCGCCGTTGTTGAAGCGCACCAGGACATCGATCTTGACCAATGGCCCGGTATTGGCCGAGGAGGGCCTGGATTCCAAAAACCGCTTGGCAGCCTCGACGGTGGTGAACTCTGAGGCATTGCCGAACAGCGGAGTAACAATGATCTTTTCTAGCTGGCGCCCTAAGGCAGATTCCAGCTTGGCGATAAATTTGGTGAAGTCTTTTTTCATCAGGGCACGCAGGTCCCGCTTGAACTGCTCGCGTTGTTGAGCGGACAGATTCTCGAGGGCCTTTATGGCAGTCCGAAAATCCTTGTCGGGCGTTCTTTCGTCAAAATCGAGAGACTTGATTGTGCTGTTCCTAGACATCGAGGTACTGCACGTTGAGCGCGTTGTCCTCGATGAACTGGCGGCGGGGCGGCACCTCGTCGCCCATGAGGAGCGTGAAGAGGTGGTCGGCCTTGGCCGCGTCGTCGATCGAGACCCGCAGCAGCCGGCGTTTCTCCGGGTCCATCGTCGTCTCGTAAAGCTGCTTGGGATTCATTTCCCCCAGACCCTTGTAGCGCTGGATGGAGAGGCCGCGGCGCCCGAGATTGCGGATGTGATGCAGGATTTCGAACGGCGCGTGCAGCTCGGTCTTGGCTTCGGTTTTCTGGCCGGGATTCTCGGTGATGACATAGCGCGCCTCCGCGGTGGGGGAGAAACGCGAGACGTCGAGGCCGCTCGCCACCATGGCGCGCAGGAGCTTGGTCATCTCCGTGGACTCGAAGATCTCGTGAATGGTGATGCGGCGCGCGGCGACGGGCGCGGCGCTGCCGTCCTTTTTGACCTCGCCCAGAGGCGGGGTGCTCGCGGTGCCGTCGTTCTGGTCGAAAGGATCGGTGTCGAGACCCATCCGCTGCCGGAACCCGGCGCAGGCCTCTTCGTCGCGGAGGAACTCGTGCGACTCCTTGTTGCCCTCACGGATGCGGGCGACGTAGCGCGGCAGTTCATGCGTTTTCGCGGTGTGCAGGTCGAGGTATTCGCCCAGGGCGGCGCCGTAACGGGTGACACCCGCGCCCAGTTTTTCCAGCGCAGCCAGCGCCTCCACGATCTTGTCAATCTGCGTGGAGGCAAAGGCGGCTTGGTCGCGCAGGCGCGTCAGCACGACGTCCTCGGAGCCGAGCTCGAGGAGGATGCGGTTGAGCTGCTCATCGTTGTCGATGTACTGCTCGCGTTTCTTGCGCTTGATCCGGTAGAGCGGCGGCTGCGCGATGTGGACGTAGCCGCGCTCGATGAGACCCCGCATCTGGCGGTAGAGGAAGGTCAGGAGCAGCGTGCGGATGTGCGAGCCGTCGACGTCGGCGTCGGTCATGATGATGACCTTGTGATAGCGGGCCTTGTCGGCGCTGAAGGCGGATTCGTCCTCGCCGGTGCCGATGCCGGTGCCGATCGCGGTGATGAGGGTGCGGATTTCCTCGTTGTTGAGCACCTTGTCCAGCTGGGCCTTCTCGCTGTTGATGAGCTTGCCGCGGAGCGGCAGGATGGCCTGGTAGCGCCGGTCCCGGCCCTGCTTGGCGGAACCGCCGGCGGAATCGCCCTCGACGATGTAGAGCTCGGTGAGCGCGGCGTCGCGCTCGGAGCAGTCGGCGAGCTTGCCGGGGAGGCCGCCGCCGGAGAGCGCGCCCTTGCGGATGGTCTCGCGGGCCTTGCGGGCGGCCTCGCGGGCCCGGGCGGCGTTGAGGCATTTGTCGATCATGCGCTTGGCGATGGCGGTCTCCTTCTCGAAATGAAATTTCAGCTTCTCGCCGACGATCTTCTGCACGATGCCATCGACCTCGGAGTTGGAGAGTTTGGTCTTGGTCTGGCCCTCGAAGCGCGGCTCCGCCAGCTTGACCGAGATGACGGCCACGAGACCCTCGCGCACATCGTCGCCGGTGATGCCGGGGTCCTTTTCCTTGATGAGGTTGTTGGCCTTGGCGAAGTTGTTGATGACGCGGGTGAGCGCGGTGCGGAAGCCCGACAGATGGGTGCCGCCCTCGAGATTGAAAATGGAATTGGCGTAGGCGAAAACCTGGTCGTTGTAGGTGTCGTTGTACTGCATCGCCACGTCGACGACGGTGCCGGCCCTGGCCGGGTCCTCGTTCGGCACGGTGTCGCTGAACGTGATCGGCTTGTCGTGCAGGACGTTCTTGTTGCGGTTGAGAAAACGCACGAACTCGGTGATGCCGTCCTTGAAGAGGAAGCGCTCGTTCTTCTGCGAACGCTCGTCAACCAGGTCGATGAAGACGCCGGGGTTGAGGAAGGCCAGCTCGCGCAGGCGGTTGGCGAGGATCTCGTATTTGAACTCGCGCGTGACCTTGAAGATCTCCTGGTCGGGCTTGAAGGTGATCTTGGTGCCCGCCTTCTTGGTCTCGCCGATCACAGTCATCTTCTGCACGGTTTTGCCCTGCGCAAAACGCATGTGGTAAATCTTGCCGGCCCGGCGCACCTCGGCTTCGAACCATTCAGAGACGGCGTTCACGCACTTGGCGCCGACGCCGTGGAGGCCGCCGGACACCTGGTAGGCGCCCTTGCCAAATTTGCCGCCGGCATGGAGGTTGGTGAGCACAAGCTCAAGCGCCGGAATCTTGTACACCGGGTGCAGGTCGACCGGAATGCCGCGCCCGTTGTCCTCGATCGAGCACGAGCCGTCGAGATGGATGCTGACCGTGATTTGCGTGGCAAAGCCGGCCAGCGCCTCGTCGATGGAGTTGTCGACGACCTCGAAGACGCAGTGGTGCAGGCCGCGCTCCATCGTGTCGCCGATGTACATGTCGGGGCGTTTGCGGACGCCCTCAAGGCCTTCGAGCTTTTGGATTTTGGATGCGTCGTAAGCGGCGGCACCAGCCTGGACTTTACTCAGGTTTTTCGGGTCTTCGTGGTCGGGCATGCAGGGAGAAAATTAAGGTCGCAAACGAGGACAAAACTGTCTCGGAAAACATGGGGGCGGACAATGTTTTTCTAAGTTGATTTCAGCGATGGTTGAATTTTAGGTTGCCAGCCAAAGATGGCTGTGTAAGTAGCTGGCCTCGTGAAGCTTTCGGTTAAAGTGGATTATGCCTGCCGTGTGCTCGCGCAACTTGCTCGACACCACGGAGAAGGGCGCCTTTCGCATATCGAGGATTTGGCCCGGATTGAGGCGGTTCCCGCAAATTATCTGGTGCAAATTTTGAGCGAATTGCGCAACGGCGGATTGATCACCAGCCGGCGGGGCAAGCAGGGCGGCTATGTGCTCTCCCGCCCGCCGGAAAAGATCACCCTCTATGACATTGTGAAGCTGATCGAAGGCGACCTGCTGGAGTTCGGCGGGAACGCCGACGGCCAGTCGGGCAAGCGCGTGCAGCAGGTCTGGCGCGAGGTGCGCGCCGCGCTCGAGGCCAAGTGCAAAAATTACACGCTCGACGCGCTGATGACGAGAGGACCAGGGGAGATGTATTACATTTGAGCCGCCCGGACGGCCGAGGAGGTGGATTCGGCCGGCGACTGAGACGGGCCACGGCAACTTTCGTTTGACCGACCCGGCGGCGCCGGCACAGTGAGGCGCACATGCCGACACCCACGATCGAAAAGCTGCTGGCCCTGCAGGATCGCGACCAGAAGCGGCTTTCCCTCGAAGCCCAGTTGCGGGCCGGGCCGCGGGACATCGCGGCGGCCGAGCAAAAGATCGCCGAGGAGAAGACGGCCATCGAAACCGCGCGCGGCGAGTTGCAGGAACTCGAGGTAAAAAAGAAGGCGATCGAGCACGAAATCGCCGCGACCGAGGATCGGCTGGCGAAGTACAAAAGCCAGCAGCTGTTGGTGCGGAAGAATGACGAATATCAGGCTCTGGGCACCGAGATCGCGCATGTCCAGGCCGAGATCGGCGCCGCGGAAGAGGAGGAACTGAAGGTGATGTATGCCATCGACGAGACGAAGGAAAAGTTCACCGCGGCCGAGGCGGAGTTGAAACGGAGCATCGCCGGTCACGAGGCGCGCATCCGGCTGCTGCGGGAGCGTGAAACAGGCCTGCGCTCGGAGTTGCAAGCGGCCCAGGAGTCGGTGGCCGCAGCCCGCGGCCCGCTCGACGAGCCGACTCTGCTGCTCTACGACCGGCTGGCAGCCAAGCCCGGCCTGCCGGCGGTTGTGCCCATCCATGACGGCAAATGCGGCGGGTGCCATCTCAAGATTTCATCGAACGTCGACAGCGAGACGCGCAAGATCGACAAACTCGTGACCTGCGACCAGTGCACGCGCATTGTGTACTGGGAGGCGTGACCCGGAATTGGCGCCGCCAGCCCCGCTTCAGGGACCGAAAGCCCATTCCCGCACCCTGAAAAGCAGGCTTGCGGTTGAATCCCGGACCGCAGACACTGACCCTCCCGCGGCCGAAAGGCGGCGGCAGACTTTGGTCTTGGGGTCAGATCGTCGCTCCGTTCTTTGGAAAAACATCCCACGATCCGGGTAAACCCGGGTCAGGAGCGCCTGTGGGACGTCCGGGGCGACCCGGCTTTCGCAGGCGGTTCGGAGAGGAAAGTCCGGACACCATTGGGCAGGATTCCCGGCAAGAAACGCTGTCGCGCCGGCCCGGCTTGGCTGCAAGGCCGCCGGCCGGATTCGCTTCTGCTCAAGCCGGGGCACGGCGGGTCAAGCCGCTGTGACGGACAGTGCCACAGAAAACAAACTGCTTCGCAGTTTGAGTGAAAGTGAAAGGGAGGAGTGAAAGGGGGAAACCACTTTCACTTTCACCCTCACTTTCACCTCGCGAAGCGAGGGTGAAAAGGTGGGGTAAGAGCCCACCGCGCCGGCCGCAAGGCCGGCGGCAGGGAAAACCCAATCCGGTGCAAGACAAAATAGGGGACTGGACGGCCCGTCCGACAGTCCCGGGTATGTCGCATCCTCCTGCACTCGCTCCGCGAGCTGCGGAGGACAGGTCCCGCAAGGGGCCTGAGAGAAATGACGATCATCCCGGTGCAAACCGGGACACAGAATCCGGCTTACGACCCCAAGACCAACGCCTGCCGCCGGCTCAAAAGTTGAGTTGGGACGTGTAAGCGTTGCGATCCGCAGCGGAGGCGAGTTCCCGCCACTTGGAGAGTCCCCACAGGTTGCTCGAACTGGCGTCGGCCAGCGACTCGTCGTAATGGAAGACGCTATTGCCGGTGACCGTGACGGTGTTGGCCACCGCCGCGCCCAAGACCTGGCCGCTGTTGCCGCCGCCTTTCATCTCAAGGGAGGCGTTGGGCGCGTAAACGATGCCGCTGAGGATGCCGTTGCCGGCAATCTTGATGTCCTGGAGGCCGTTGGTTGCCGCGTCCGCGCTCGAACGCGTGCCATAGACGGCGAAGGAGGCCGGCTGATTGGGGGTGCCGGAGGTAAGATTGCCGTTGTTGTCCGAGGTGAAGGTGCCGTTGACGACACCATTGCCGGCGATCGCGACGTTGCCGGAGGTGTAGAGGGCGAGCGAGGAGTCGGTGGCAATGGCGATGCCGCCATGACCGGTCGTACTCACAGTGGTGCCGGTGGTGTTGGTGACGACAATCACCACATTGGCACTGGAGCCACCGATAGACAACGTGGCGCCGCTGCCGCTGAGGCTGATGCTGGGGACAGAGTAGTAATAGCCCCCGTCGGCGGCGGGAAGATCGCCGGCCCGGGGAAGCGTGGTGGCCCCAGTGATAGCCGGCAACGTATACCCGCTGGTCGTAGGGGCGGTCGCATCAGGAAAACTGGTGGTGAAGTCGTAGGTGACATGCGTGGCGTCGATGTCGCCATTGGCGGTGCCGTAAGGGCCGACCGAGCCTTGGGGACCAACGCTGATCCCGGTCAGGTCGCTGGTGCCAATGGCCGCATATCCGTAGATGTCAGCGTTGCTCACGCTGATGGAATCGACCTGCACCGACGTGCTGCCGATTTGGCCGTTGTCATGCGCCACGCCGGAGGAGTAAGGCACGGCGGCGGTGCCCGGGTTGTTGTCCGGGTCGGAGTTCCAGCTGTCCACGGCGGCATTGTTGCCGCTGAAGGTGATGCTGTTCTTGGCCACGAGTCCGTTGGCGAAATAGGAACGCTTCCGCATGTAAACCTCGGCCTCCTTGACGAGCTCGGAACCGTCGCCGAGCGTGATGATGGCCTTGGCCACGGCATGGGGCCGGTTGGCGTTGCTTTGATCGACCCAGACTTTGACCTGGCCCCTCACGCCTTGCATGAGCTGGAAGTAGGTCGAGGAGGTCGGGAAGGTCGCCTGCCAGTGGGTGGCATCGACCGCGGTGAACCCGGCGCCGGTCCAGTTGCCCTGGTTCAAACTCCAGAGCGCCTGCTCCACGCCGGTGTCCACGAGGTTCATGGCGGCGTTGGCGTAGAACGAGCGCTGCGCCAGTTTCCGCGAATTCATCGTGATCTGCAGGTAGCTGACGAGGGAGATGGCGATGATGGCCGAGAGCAAGAGGGCCGTGAGCAGGACCGAACCGCGTTGGGGTTGCTGCGGGTGCATAGGGGACTCCTTGGTCATTTGTTGCGGAGAATGAAACGGGCGGAGAGCACCTTGTTGGTGGCGGTGGCCACGGTGACGCTGGTGCGCTGGGCCACGAAATTGATTTCGATCTGCTTCACCTCCACCGGATTGGTGGTCGTGTCGTACGTGTACTGGTTGCTGTAATTGGTGTGGTTGACGTAGCGGTAGTAGGTGAAAATGCCCGCGCCCGGGGTGAGCTCCTGGGCCCCGCTCATGAGGATGGTCGTGGCCGGGGTGCCGGACGGATCGTCGGGCGGCGGACCGGTGCGGGTGAAACGGCTGTTGGCCGCGTCGAACGCGTAGGTCACCGGGTAGGCGAGGCTGGTGCGGGAGGTGGAGGTGTCCGTGATGTTGAGCGTCACGCTCGAGCTGCTGAGGCTCGGCACCTGGTACGCCATCCGCACTTCCCGGCTGAAAAGCTCGAGGGCCCGGCGCGCCTGGGTCTCAAGTTCCGAATAGTTGGCTGCATTCGCGCTGGTCCGGCCGATCATGAGAAAGGCGGACAGCACGCCCACGAGCACCATCCCTGTCAGGCCGGCCGCCACCATGAGCTCGACGAGGGTATAGGCCGCCCGGTTGAAACGGTCAGTGCGTGGTGTAGAAGAAATCGGAGATGCCGTTCTGTCCATAGCGGGTGAGGTAGCTGAGAGAATGCTGCGAGCCAAAGGAATCGGTCCAGGTGACCATGAGCGTGATGTCCTTCATCGTGGCGTTGAAAGGCGAGGGGGCGTCGCTGATGGTCTGGGTGAAGGACGTGAAGCGGCTGAGCTGCCCCGTGGTGCTCGCCGAGATGTCAGGGGTGAAGTTGGGATAATTGCCGGGCCCGTAGGTGGGATCGGTGAGCTGGGCCCAGGTGAGCAGGCGGAGTTTCTCCATCTGGCTTTGCAGAATCTGTCCGGCCAGCGTGGTGTAGCGCGCGTTGTCGATGGCTTGAAAACTGGCGTGCAGGGTGGTGAGCGCGCTGACGATGCCGAAGAGCATCACGAACGTGGCCAGCACGACTTCGAGAATGGTGAACCCTCGGGGGCTCTGATTGAACCGGCCGTGCCGGCACCGCTCACGGGAAGGCGGGCGGGCGGCAGCTGCAACGGGGCGGAGCGCATTCATCGCCTCCAGCATAGCGGAGGCCGCTCCAGGGGGTTAGAGGCCAAGGCCTCCCGAAAGTGGGTGGGGACCCGACAGGCCTTGGATGGCCTATCCATGGGCCCGGATGGATGGAGTGAAAGGGTTGCAACGCACAGACGGATCCGCCGCTGAGCCACAGCTCATGCCAGCGAAATCCAAATTTCCCTGGCACGCAGACGTACCGAAGGTGGAGTCCGCTTGGCTACGGCGAGGCAAGCCGACGGCGGTGGGGCCTGCACCCGTGGCGCAGTGCTTTCGCCTGTGTTTTGGAGCCGCGTAGCCAAACTCGCCTGCCGGCCATAGCCCGAAGGGACGGCGGCTGGTGAGAGTTTGGATCGAGTGGTCCGTCCAAAGCCTCACGGCTGCTGCAAAAGTTCCGCGAAGAGCGCGGTCTTCCGACTTCGCCCTGCGGGCTACGACGGACAGGAAAGAACCGCCCTACCACCCGGCGAAAACGGATGCATAGGGCTGGCGCGCCGCGGCGGTCGTGAGTTCGCGCCATTTGGCCACGCCATAGGGCATGTTCACGCCATAGACCCCCAGCGACTCGTCGTAGTGAAAAGCTGCGTTGCCGGTCAGCGTGATGGTGTCGGCCACAACGGAGCCCATCATGTCCCCATTGCCGTTGATGGTCACCTCGCCGACAGGGGCGTAGAGCGCGACCTTGAGCGCCCCTTTGCCGGCGAGCTGCAGCTTTTGTCCGTCTTCCGTCTGGTTGGTGCCCCACAGCAGGCAACTGACCGGCGCCGCGTTGGCATTGGCCAGCCCCTGGCCGGCGATCAGCACATCGCCCGCGACATAGAGGGTAAGGCTCGCGCCGGCGGGAATCACAATGCCCGCCCGGCCGGTGATGGCGATGGCCCTGTGGCCCGGAGCGGCCGTGATGATGAGCGTAACGTCGCCTTGGATCGTGAGGGTGTCATCGTCGGAGAGGGAGACGCGCGGACAGCGCCACCGGGTGGTCATGCCCGAAAAGCCCAGCGTCATACTGGTGGTGATGGGGGCAAGCAAAGTGCCGTCGGTCGGCGTTGCGACCGGGGGGAAGGCGGCGTTGAAATCCGTCGAGATGCGTGCGGGATCAATCTGCACGTCCGCGGGGGTGCTGGCTCCGCGGACCGAGCCCTCGTGGCCGACCTGGGGCGGCGCACCGCCGGTGGCCACATACCCCCAGACATGGGCCTGGTTGATCTGGACGGCGGTGTTCTGCACCGATGTGCTCGCCACACTGCCGCCATCCTTGCGCACGGAATAACTGTAGGGCGCGGCCGGCGTGGCGGGGTTGTGGTCGGGATTGGAATCCCAGCTGTCCACCGAGGTATTGGTCCCCTGAAACGACACGTACCGTTTGGCGACCAGCCCGCCGGCAAAGGGGGACCGGCGTTGCAGCGTGATCTCGAGCATTTTGGTCACCGGGGCATCGCCATACGGATCGACGGAGGCCTGGGTCACGATCTTGGGCGGGAGCCCGCTCTGGAGATCGTTGTTGTCGACGTAAACCTTCACCCAACCCGTGGTGTTGGGCGTGAGATCGAAACCGCCGAATTTTTGCCACGCCGCCGAGCCGCTTTGCCGCCAGCCCTCCCATGCCGAGCTGGAGCCGGCCGCAGCCTGGTTGAAGGACCAGAGCGCCTCCTCGGCGCCGGCCTCGGCGAGATTAAACGCCGCATCAGCACAGTAGCTGCGGTTGGCCAGCCGGGCCGTGGAGAGGTTGAGGTTGATGTAGCTGCCCAGAACGAGCGCGATGAAGGCGGCCACCAGCAGGGCGATGATCAGCACGGCGCCGCGGGAGCGACTGCGAGGGAAGGGGGAGGAAGGGTGGTGCATCAGTTGCTGACCCGTTTGTTGCGCAGGATGAACCGGGCGGAGAGGGCGGTCTGCGTGGCGGCCACCACGGCCGCGCCGCTACGCACCGCCCGCAGACTGAGCTGGATCTGCTTGGTTTCGAGATCGTTCGTGGCGGTGTTGTCGGTCTGCCCCGGCTGTTCGATCTTGTAGCGATGAAAGGAGAAATCAGCGGCCACGCCGCGCATCAGCACCTGACGGTCCCCGCCTGCGGCCGACGGCCCCGCCTGGCGATAGAAGCATTCATAGGTGCTGCTGTCGTGGTCGGCATCGTAGGCATAGGTGATGAGGGTGGTGGCGTTGGTGGCGGTCGGCACGGTCAGCGTGATGCTCTGTTCATTGTTCCAATGAATGTCGCTCGCCTGGCGCACATCCTCGGCAAAGATGGTCAGCCCGCGGTTGGCCTGCGCCTCGAGTTCGCTGTAACTGCTGGCGCTGTAGCCGCTGTGCCCGATCAACAGGAACGTGCTCAGGATGCCGGCCAGCACGAAGACGGAGAGCGTGGCCGCCAGCATCACTTCCGTCAGCGTCAGCGCCCGGCTGGCCGTCCATCGCCGCGCGGAGCGGTGCTCAGTGGATGGTATAGTAATAATCATTGAGGCCGTTGCGACAGTAACGGGTGATGAGACAGGCAGCGTGGGCCCGTCCGTCGTAGCCATGCCACGAAGCAGTCAGCACGATCTCCTTCATGTCGGTTTTCAGGTCGCGGATCTGGCGGGTGCAGCTGAACCGGTCGCTGGAGATTCCGTTTTCGAGCGGCACGGTGACGTCGCGCGCGGTCTGCAACTGCTGGATTTGCGTCCAGCTTTTGAGACGCAGACGTTCCATCTCATTTTCCATGATTTGCGCGGCGGCCGTGAGATTGCGTGCCGTATCGACCGCCTGGAAGCCGCGCTGGATGACGAGAAACGAGGTCGCGATGCCCAGGGTGAGCACGACCATCGCCACCATCACTTCCAGCAGGGTGAACGCCATCGGCTGGATGCGCGCATTCCCTGTTGGCGGTCGGGTGTGTCTGAACATGGCGGTCATACTCTAGCGGACCCGGTGGCAGTCTGATTAGAGGCGATCGGACCGTAGTTTGGGTGTAGTCGCATAAGCCTGAATGGGCCTAGATGCATCAACGCCGATGCCAGGCCCTCATGCGACGTCTGGCCGCCACCTCGGCCGGCATGGCGGGGTCACGTTTTCGGCGGGCTGGACTGCACGTAGAAAGCCGCAGCCTGTGAGCGGCGCTTTACCTGCAGCTTTTCAAACACGCTGCCCAGATAATTCTTCACGGTGTTGTCGCTCAGATCCAGCCGTTCGCCGATTTCCTTGTTGGTCTTGCCTTCGGCGACCAGGGCGAGCACGCGCCGCTCTTGCGGGGAGAGCGAGGCCAGGGCCTCATTGCTGGCCGTGGCGGTCTGGGTGCGCAGGAGCCGCATCACCCGCGCCGTGGCATCGGGGTCGAGAATGGATTTTCCCTCCGCCACGTCGGCGATCGCCTGCACGAGGCCGGCGGGGTCGATTTCCTTCATCAGGTAGCCATAGGCGCCGGACGCGATCGCGTCGTAGACGAAGTTGTCATTGGAAAACGAGGAGAGCACGACGACGCGCACGTCCGGCTGCTGTTGCAGGATTTGCCGGCAGGCCTCAAAGCCGGAACCGTCGGGCAGGCGGATGTCGAGCAGCACGATGTCGGGCTTGAGCCGCGCGCATTCAGTCACGGCGGCGGCCACCGTTCCGGCCTCGCCAATCACCCGGATGGGCGGATGCGCGTGGGTGGCCAGCACCGCCTTGATGCCGCGGCGCACGAGCTCACTGTCATCCACCAGCAGGATTCGGACAGGGGGACGGGCATTCATGCAACAATGGGTAGTGGAAACACGACGGCAACGCGAGTGCCTTTACCGGGCGCCGAAGCGACCCTCAATTCGGCCCCGAGTTCACGGGCGCGCTCGGCCAGATTGTTTAGCCCCCGGCCGCCGTCCTTGCGGGCCTCCGGGTCGAAGCCCTCGCCGTCGTCTTCGATGATAAACTCCGCCCGCCCATCCCGGCGTTGCAGGGCCAGATGCACATGCGCGGCTTTGCCGTGGCGGAGTGCGTTGCTCACGGCCTCGCGGGCGATCTGCAGGGCGTGGGCCCGCTGTTCCAGGGTCAGGTTCGCGGCCGTCGGCTCGTCGATGGCGATGGTCGCCCGCACCGGGTGCACCGCTTGCATGAAGCCGATCAGCCGTTCGGCGGCGTGCGCAAAGGTCTGCGTTTTCAGCGCCTCCGGCTCGAGCCCGGTGATGAAGTTCCGCAAATCCCGGATGGTTTCATTTAACACCATGCGCGTCTGATCCAGCCGGGTCTCGGCCTCCGCCGGGTCGCGGCGGAGTTGTTCGCGGATGACGGCCAGCCCCAGGCCGGCCGCATAGAGCGACTGGATCACCCCATCGTGCATGTCGCGGCCCAGGCGCGCCTGCTCTTCGAGCGTACGCCGCAGGGCCGCTTCGCTCTGGCGCAGTGCGGCTTCAGCGCGCTTGCGTTCCTCCACCTCGTGCAACAGGTCGGTTTTCTGGCTGAAGGCCGATTCGATCAGCTGGGCGACGCGTCCCAATTCAGTCCGGTCCCGCTCCTTGAGCAGAAGCTGGATGGGAGCGGTGTCGCCTTGGGCGAGGCTGGCGCTGATCTGGTCCAGCGGCCCCAGCACCCAGCGTTGCAGGCTCAGGCCCAGCGAGAAGATTACCAGCAGACCGAAGCACACGAAAACCCGGGCCTCAAAAGTATCGGCTTTGAACACCTGCTCCAGTTCGGGGTTACGGTAGTCAAGATACAGCATGCCCACCGTTCGGCCCCGCCAGTCGGCGAGCGGTCGCAGCAGATGGATGCTGCCGTCCTCGGGCTCGGCTGGCGTCGGGCGGGCGGAGGTGGAAAGCGTCACTTTGCTTTCGGTCAGCTGGGCCAGCAGATTGATCTGGACGTCGTCCCACAGCCGGGCGGCGATGAACCACCCCCGGGCCGGCGTCGTGCGGGTGGTGTCAGCCGAGGGCTGAATGGGTGCGCCCCGCACTTCGATCACGCCTTCGGCGCACGCGGTGAAAAAATGCATGAAGGGCGTGTCGGCCGCCAGCGCCAGCAATTCAGCGGACGGCACCGGCGGCTGCGCCAGTCCGGGGTCGGAGAGGCGATTGACGGCGTGCACCACGCGGCCGTCGGGCGCCAGCACCCAGACGGCGTGGGCATTGAGGTTGGTCAGGCTGGCGTCGATGTTCACGCCCGCCCAGGCGGCATCGGGCCGGGTCAGGAAATTCACCATCTCGTCCCACTGCGAGTAATCGTTGGTGAACTGCCGCAGGGACACGCCGGTGAGGTCGATCCATCGTTCCAGCAGCCCGATCCGGTCCTGCCGCGTATCCGCGAGCACCCGTTCCGATTGCTGTGATTCGAGGCGGCGCAGCACCAGCAGTGACACCAGGAAGGCGAGCAGCAACAGGCCCAGCATCAGGGCGAAACGTAATTTAATGCTCATGCACAGGGCGGTGAAAGTCGGGAATCTGACGCCGTTGGCGGGGAGTGAGGAATTCGACCTTGACTCACCAACTGGCGTCTGTGTCTGTAACCCCCTTACCGTTTTTTCTTATCTCATGGCCAACACAAAATCCGCCATCAAGAACGCCCGCAAGGCCACGAAGCGCATGGTGCGCAACCAAGCGATCAAAACGCGCCTGAAGACGCTCGCGAAACAACTCCAGGCGGCGGCAAAATCGGACGGCGCGGCGGCCAAGAGCGCGGCCATCGCGTATGTCGCGGCCGTCGACAAGGCCGTCCGTAGCGGCGTCATTCACGCCAATGCCGCGGCCCGGGTGAAGTCGCACGCCTCGAAATTCGTTTTCGCCAAGTAAGCGCCATTGCCGCTGCATTTTCAACCCCCGCCGGCGTGCGCCGCGGGGGTTTGTTTTTTGCCGGTCGGGGCGGCGCCGCCTGCATGCAGGGTTGAAGCCCGGCAGATGATCTGCCCAAGTTCTCTTCGGCATGCCGCCCGCCCCGCCCACGTGTGAACTCCGCCTTTTCCGTCGCGCCGAAACCGCGTGGAGCCAGGTGGTGCGACCGTGGCTGACGGCGCCGCCCGGCCAACTAACGCGCCGCTATGTCGTGGTGCCCACCCGCGGCCAGTCGCATGCGCTGAAGCAGCGCTGCCTCGTCGAGGGCGTGCCGCTGCTGGGCGTGGAGTTCCTCACGCCCGGGCTCGCCCGGCAAAAATGGCTGGCGCTGGCGCGTCCCGACCCGCCTGCGCTCGGGCGCGAGCTGCTCTTGCTCGGCCTGCGCATCCTGGTGGAAGCCCGGCTGGCGGTCCTGCGCCCCGAGGAGGCGGCCTGGGGGTTCTGGAAAAGCCTGCAAAGCGACCTCGCACGCGCCTTGGACGAGTTCGAGGCCCTGTTGCAGGCGGGATTTGGCGCCGAACATTTTCCGGTGCCGCAGCTGCGGGAAATCTTCACCGCGCTGACGGCCTGGACCGAATCGCTCGGCTTTGGCCTGGCGTCCCGCCAGAGCGAGGCGGCCGCGCTCGCCCCGGTGGCGCCGGCCGCGCCTTGCGCGGGGGACGCGCTGTTGATTTACGGCCTATCGGCGGAGATGTGGGAGGAGTTTTTCCCCGTGGCGGCGTTCGCCCGTCGCGGCGGCGATCTCACCGTGGTGCTGCCCGAGCCCGAGCTGCGCGGCGCCCGGGCGCTCGATGAAGGCTGGATCGAGCTGTGGGAGGCGCTGCTGGGAGTCGAGGCGCAAACCCTCGATGCGTCCGAACCCGCCTCCCGCGGCGAGGTCGCGGCCCTCTGGACGGGCGATGAAGGTGGCTCGGCGGAAAACGCCCGCGTGCTGGTGGGCCGCACCCGGGCCGATGAAATGGCGTTGCTGGCCGATGAACTCGCGCGCCTGCTGGCGGCCGGGGCGGAAAACATCGCCGTGATTTTTCCACGGGCAGATGCCGCGCATCTCCGTCTCGCGCGCCTGCTGGCCGCCCGCCGCCTGCCGTTTGCCGATCTGCTGGCGGGTGCCGGGCCGCCGGCGGTGGACGGACAGCTGCAGCGCGCCCTGCTGGCGTTCTACGCCCGGGGGGCACGGCTGGAGGAACTGCTGGAACTTTGGCCCCGGTTGCGGGCGCTCAATTTCGTGCAGCAGCCGCTGCGGGCGGTGCGGCCGGTCTGCGAACGGTTGTTCGATGATTTGCAGACCCACGCGCTGGCGGCCTACCCGGAAAAGCTTGCCGCGGGGGAAGGGCCGGCGTGGCGCGAGGTCGCCCGCGTGGCCGGGCTTTTGCTGCCGCCCTGGCCGGAGGAACTGACCCTGGCCGACGCGCTCGGGCGATTTGAAACAGTCGGCGCCCGTTTCAACCTTCCGCTCCCGCCCGGTTGGCCCGCGCTCGCGGCTTTCGCCGCCCGGGAAACCCGGCTGCTGCCAGCGCGCGTCGTCTTGGCCACGCTCGATGCCTTCCTGCCGGCGGCGGGTCCGGTGGTCGCGGCGCCCGGGCGCGAAGGATTTGCCCCCGTCACCCTGACGACCCGGCGCCGCGCCGCGGGGGTGGCGTGGTCGCATGTCGTTTTTGCCGAGAGCAACGCCGGGGTCTGGCCCGAACGCATGGAATCGAGCTGCTGGCTGCCTGACGATCAGCGCCGGGTCCTCAACGAAACACGGCGGTTCTCGCTCGGCCTTTTCACCGATGATGATCGCGCGGCGCTGGCCCGGACGGCCCTTGCCGCGATTGCAGGCGACACCCGGGAGCAGGTGATTTTCACCGCCGCGCTCTTCGAAGAGGACGAGCCGGAGTTGCGTCTGGCGCCCAACGCCTGGCTGGAGCGGGTGCTGATCGCGCAGAACCGCCCGGGAAGCGGATCCGGCGGTCTGGAGGAGGTATTTTCCAGCCTTGCCCGGACGGCCCCTGCCGGATCTGCGGCCGGCCCGGCCCCGAAAATCGAGGCTTGGGAGACCATCTGGCATCAGCGGCGGGATCCGGCCATGCCGTTCAACGACTATTTTTTGTCGGGACCGCCTGCCGTCACCCGGCCGGCGCGACTGGCGGCCCGGCTCATCGAACGGGGGGTGCAGGATCCGGCCGGGCTGTGGTTCGAGGCGGTGCTGGGAATCCGGCGCGTCGACTGGAATCCCCTCATGCGCGCGCGGAAAAAGTCGCTGGGCCAGTTTGCCCACCGGCTGCTCGCCCAGACGTTGTCCGGACCGCCGGTTGAGGGCGTTTTCATGCGCCAGCCCGCGCCGGCGGAGGCGCGGAGCAGGCTCACGGGAATCCTGGCGGTGCTGCGCGCCCAATGGCCCCGGGACCGCTACTGGGATTCATTCCACGCGGAATTGGGTGAGCTCGCCGGCCGGCTGCTCGAAAAGGTGTTCGGGCTCGAGGCAGGGCCGTTGGTGGCCATCGAGATGCCGTTGCCCCGGGAGGCGACGGTGCCGTGCGGGGGAGGGGAACGTCTGGCGGTGCAGGGCCGGATGGATCTGGTGCTCCTCGACCGCCCGGGGTGGGCCGGGGCGCAGGTGGCCATTGTCGATTTCAAGACCGGAGAGGATCCCGGACTGTCCGCCACGCGCATGGCACGCGGCGCCTCGCTGCAACTGGGGATTTATCTGGCGGCCGTCGAATCGCTCGGCGTCGCCGGCGGGCGCGTCTGGATGCTCAAGCCTGAAGCCAACGGCGACACGTCGCTCGGCTTGGAGGAGCTTCCGTCCGCCCTGGCGGCGCTGGAGCAGATCGGCCGGCATCTGACGACGGGTTGTTACGGCGCGCTGACGCCGGACCGCACCGAATACACCCATGGTTTTGACTGGCCCCTGGCCTGCACCCCGGTGCGCCACGCGGTGCTGGCGCAGAAATTTGCGCGGACGTTCGGCCGGGCCGGGCCCGCCTTCAGCGAGGAGACCGCCGATGAGTAAGCTATTGCCGGACCAGCGGGCCCGTGACCGTTTCCGTGACGAATGGGAACGGAATTTCGCCGTCAGCGCCAACGCCGGCTCCGGCAAGACCACGGCCATTTCCGAGCGGCTGGCGGCCATCGCGCTCGCGCCGGGCGGGGAGGAGCTGCTGCGCAAAACCGCGGTGGTCACCTTCACCCGGAAGGCGGCGGTGCAGATCGGCCAGCGGGCGCGCCAGGTGCTGCTGCGCCGGCTCACCGAGGAACCGGGGTCGCAGCCTGGTCGCGGCGGATTGGCGCCGCTGGATCATCTCGAACGCGCGTTTTTTGGCACCATCCACAGCTTTTGCCTGCTGCTCGCCCAGCGCCATGGGCAGACGCTGGGCATCAACCTCAATCCGGCGGTGGTCGCGGAAAACGATGATGCCCTCTGGGAGGAATTTCTGGAGCAGGACCCCATGCAGTTCAACGGTCTGGGGTCCGCGCCGGTGGACGCTTTTTTGCGTCACGCGCCGCTCGACTCCATCTTTGATCTCGCGCGCCGGCTCGACGCGCCCGCCGCCCGGCGGTTCCTGCAGCAGGCGGTCGCACCGGATCCCCCGGAGCCGGACCCGCGCGCATGGGAGGATATGCAGAAGGCCTCGACGCGCCCGGGCAAAGGCGCGGCGGCGCTCGAGCGCAACCGGGCGGCGGCGGCACGATGGCTGCAGCGGTTCCGCGAGGAGAAGACTTTTCTGCCCCTGGCGGAACCCGAGGGCAGGGCGGCCGGAATCGAGGAGCTCTATGCCCGCTTCTTTGCCCCGCTCAAAGCCTGGCTGGCCGGAGCCGGGGCGGTGCTGGCGGCGGAGCTGGCGCTCCGCTATCGCGCGTGGCGCTTCAATCGCGGGGTGCAGACCTACGCCGATCAGATCGAAGCAGCGCTCGCCGTGCTGCAGAACGAGGCGATGCTGGAAAAGGTCCGCGCCGAGGACTGGCGGATCATCCTCGACGAGGCGCAGGACACGGATGCACAGCAATTCGCAGTGCTGGTCGAGATTGCCCGGCCCCCGGGAGCGCGGCTGGGAACCTGGCCCGAAGGCGGCGGACCAGGCCCCCGCCCGGGACACTTCTGCCTCGTGGGAGACGGCCAGCAGGCGATCTACGGCGACCGGGCGGACATTCGGAATTTCCAAAGGCAGCTTGAGGCGTTCGCGCGGGGTGACGGAGGCGAATTGCTGATGTTTGACGTCACCTTCCGCACGCCCCACCGGGTGATCGCCGAGCTCAATGCCACGCTGCCTGAAGCCTTCAGCGCTGCACGGGAGCACAACCTCGGTCTGCCTCCCGCGGAGGGGGCGCCGGCCCCCCTGCTGCAGGTGCCCTATGAGGCATTGGTGGCGGGTCCGGAAAACGTGGACGGATGCGTCGGCCGGCTGCCGCTGGCGCCAGTGGAGGGAAAACTCAAGGTGGAGGCCCAGCTGGCGGCCGAGGTGCGCCAGATCGCCGCGTTTCTGCGGCAGCACGGTCCGGGCGGCGCCGGAGCGCAAACCTGGGGCGAAATCTGCCTGCTGGCTCCGCGCAACGACTGGCTGGTGACGGCGCGCAAGGAGCTCGAGGCGGCGGGGCTCAAGGTGGCGTTGCAGATGCGGCGCAATCGCAACGGCGACAACCCGGCTTATGCGTGGACCTGCGGCCTGCTGGCGGCGTTATGCGATCCGGACAACACGTTCGAATGGGTGGGCGTGTTGCGCGAGGTGTTCGCCGTGAGTGATGCCGTCATCGCCGCCGCCCTGCGTGTGGAACAGGGCTTTCATTGGGACGAGCCCGAGCGGCACCCCGAGCCTCTGCGCACCGCCCTGGCCACCCTGAAGCCGTTCGTCGAACGCGTCGATGCCGAGGGCGAGCCGCTGGAACGCTTCGCGGCCGACCTGCTCGAAGCGTGCGAACTGGCGGAGAAGGCGCGCCGGATCGATCCCGGCGGCGCATTGAACGGGGAACTGGAACGGCTGCAGGCGCAGGCTGCGGAGCTGGGATTGGAGGGCGCCGGGCCGCGCGAGTGGTCGAGGTGCTTGCTGGCCGCTCTCGACGAGGGCCGGCCGGCCGGCAAACCCAGCGATGACGCACTCAATTTGCTGACCTCCCATTCGGCCAAGGGCCTCGAGTGGCCGGTGGTGATTCCGCTCGGCTTGTGGCGCAGCATCGGCAAGCCACCCGAGACCGGACTTCGGCTCGTGCCTGACGGGGCGGGGGAGGCACGGGTGTTTTTCGATCGCGACAGCCTGCCCGAGGCGACCAAACAGGCGCGCGAACGCGAGCGGCGGCGCGAGCTTGTCCGGCTGCTCTATGTCACGCTCACCCGATCACGGCGCGTGCTGGTGCTGCCCTGGGGTGCCGGGTTTGCGCCAGCCGGGAAGGTGAGTTTTGCCGAACTGTGGGGCGCGTCATTGGAAGCCATCGCACCGTTGCAGATAACGGCAGGGGAGAAGCAGGACCGGGCGGTCGCGGCGTCGCTCCCGGAGCCGGCCCCGGTGGCGCGCGCCGCCCGCCCGCCGACCACGCTGCCGGCGCGGGTCCTGCCTCATCAACTCGCCCATACCTCCGACCGGGAACGGGCCGCACGGCACGAATCCACGCTCGACGAACTGCCGGTCGGAGCAGCGTCGGGCGACGATCCCGTCGATTACGGTCTCTGGTGGCACGAAATCATGGAATTTTTCCCCTGGGAAGCCGGCGAAGCGGAGGTGGAGGCCTATCTGACCGCAGCGTTTTTGCGCGCGCACCAGCTGGGTTGGGGAGCGCGGGCCGAAGGTGAAATCGCGCAGCTGCGCGCCGGCGAATTCTTCCGCCAGCTGCGGTCGACAACGGGCCGGCGGCTGGCGGAGATGGCCATTTTTGCGCCGCTGCCCACCGGGGTGTGGATTGACGGCGTGATCGATCTTGTCGTGCACGATGAGGCGGCGGGCATCGTGCGCGTGATCGACTGGAAGACCAACCGGCCCCGGCCGGGCGAGGATGCTGCTGCGCTCCTGAAACGCCTGGGTGAAGACTACCGGCCGCAGCTGGCCGCCTATGGCGCCGGGGTGGGAAAATTTTTCCCCGGCTGCACCATCAGCCTTGAGTTATATGCCAGCGCGGCGGGCGTGGCGTACCGGCTGCCTTTGACCTAAATTCTGCTTTACAGCCCCGGGAAACCGCCGCACGGTGCCGGTCTCAAAAATCTCTCTCCTTACCATGGGCAATCTGAAGAAAAAACGCCGGCTGAAGATGAACAAGCACAAGCGCCGCAAGCGCCTGAGGTCGCACCGCCACCAGAAGCGCACGTGGCAGAAATAGGCCGCCGTCTTCGTGCGAAGACCTCACGGGAAGCTACCGAACCCGCCGCCATCCACGCGGCGGGTTTTTTGTCAGCGCTTTTCAGCGGCCTTCCGGATGGCGATGGACTCTCCCGCAACAAGACCGGCAGGGTAAAGTCCCGGAAGTTCAGAAAAGGGCGGATCACGCCTCATCGATGACCCCGGCTGAGCACGC
This sequence comes from Opitutaceae bacterium, assembly GCA_028688225.1. Classification (GTDB taxonomy): domain Bacteria; phylum Verrucomicrobiota; class Verrucomicrobiia; order Opitutales; family Opitutaceae; genus Fen-1467. Next base: position 56,883 of record JAQTYQ010000017.1, read on the forward strand.
CAAAGCAGCAGTGTCGACGTTGCAGCACAGCAACGCAGAAAGCGCCATCAAGAAAAGGTAAATGGCCTTCAGCGCGGCACTAAGGCACTTTTTTGGTCTTGTCATAAGCGATTCTGTTTGGGAAAACCACAATTCTATTGTTGTAGCTTAGCCAATGATTCTCCAGTAGATGCAGCTTCGCTTGCAACCATCCTGAGGTTGCAGCTGCCGGCCACCCTATTTAACGCCTCATAGCTCTTCGTGTCCGTATGTTCTCGTTCTCGAAGAAGACGAAAGGATTTTTCATCGAAATCAACGGCCAGACGGCGTTGATGGCGCGTGCATCTGCCCAGGATGCGCCGCTGGTGATTGAAGAAATGCAGGAGGTTGCGGCCGGGGACGATGCGGCCGTGCAGGCGGCGATCAGGCAGTTGATGGGGAAGAAAACCAGTGGGGGCTACGTGCATGCATTCTGCAGTGTTTACCCGCCACGACGGCTCGTGCGGAGAGTCACCCTTGATCTGAAACGCGTGAAGGAGCCGGGTTATTTCGCGGAAATCTGCAGCCAGCAATTTCGCGTCGAAGCCGACAAGTGCACCCTGGCCGTGCTCAATTCCGAGGATGGGACCGAATACGACACCGCGAGAGCGACCAGCCAGAAGGAAGTGGTTTTTGTGGGCGGGCAAAACGATGAATTTCTCGCAGCGCAGGAAAAGCTGTTGGCACTGGAGGTTTTCCCTGAGCGGTTGGAGCTCGGGACCTACGCCACGCTGGGCGCACTGGTCAACTATCATGCCTTTGCCCAGTTAAAGGCGCCCACGCTCGTGTTGGAGATGGATGCGGAGAACACCCAATCGTTCGTCGTCACGGCCGATGGGCTTGGTGTCGCCCGGCCGATTCCCCAGGGCCTCGAGGCGATGATTCCGGTCGTGCAGAAGGAGCTCAATCTGAAGGACGAGGAATCGGCCCGGAAGCTTTTCTATTCGAACACCTTTGATTTTACGAACATGGGCGGGCTCCTCGTCAAGCGACTGGTCAAGGAGCTGCAATCGTTGATTGGTTTCTACGAGGTGCAGACCGGACAGTCGATCGGGCAGGTGCTCTGCACCCTGCTGCCGCCGAAACTGACCTGGCTGGGCAACGCCCTGGCCAAGGAATTGGGGGTGAGCGTCCTCAAGCTCGATCTCCCGGAGTGGCTGAAATCACGCCAGATCACCTTTGCCAGTCCGGCGATCTCGGCCAACCTTGATTCACGCTGGCTGGGTCTGTTCAGCCTGATGGCCTTTTACGATGCTGTCGCTACTCAAAAGAAATGACCAGGCGCAGGGGCCGCTGGTGCCGGCCTGGCACCCGAATTTCCGCGACCATGAACGGCTGCCGGATACGAAGGTCGTGCGGACGCAGTTTTTCGTCAATTTTGTCTCCATTGCCGCCGCGGCCGGCCTGCTCCTGTATTTCTGCTATCAGGAGTACAGCATCCGCAATCTTACCCGCCAGGTGGCCGACTGGCAGGCCCAGATTGACACGAACCGGAAGGCCGGCGATCAGGCGCTCGCATTATCCCGCAAATTTGCCGACGAGGAGAAAAAGCTCAACGAGGTGGACGATTTCCTGAAGCAACGGCTGGTGCTCTCCCAATTCCTGTTGCATACCGGGAGCACGCTGCCGCAGGAACTGGCCTTCGATGCGGTGGACGTGCGCGATACCGGGGTGAGTCTGCGGGGGACCGCCTCCGGCTCGCCGGACGAGGCGAGCGGCCGCACCTCGACCTACATCGAGGAACTGCGGCAGGACAAGTATTTCAGCGGCATCTTCGAGGATGTGGTGTTGAACAAACTGGAACGCGAACAGCCGAGCGGGCGCCTCATGTTCGATTTGTTCCTGCGTTTCAAAGGAGCGGCCAAGAAATAAGCCATGGCTCTCACGACCCAGGATCTGACCGCATACCTGAAAAAACATCCCATTGCCGTCGGCTGCGGGGTGCTCAGTGTGGTGTTGCTCGCCGGCTTGTACATCCGGAGTTCAAAACAGGGCGAGCTGGCTGCGCAGCTGAAGGAGAAAGAGACGCAGGGGCAGAAGATTCTCGCCGACATTCGCAACGGAACCAACCTGGCTGAACAGTTTGAGGCGCTCGCCGCCTCCATCAAGGAGCTGGAGTCCAGGCTGGTGCGCAGCAGTGAGCGCGCACGCAACCAGCAGTATTTCTACCGGATCGAGTCGGATACCGGCGTCAAGGAGATCAGCTTGCAGCCGGCCTCCAGCAGCCCCGGGCCGCAGCGCGCCCCCAAGACCCGCTACACCGGCGTCGGCTACAGCGTTTCCGTGATGGGCGACTACCGCCAGATTCTTGATTTTGTAGGCCGGCTTGAATCCGGGCAGCACTTCTACCGCCTGATCTCCAGCTCGGTTACCCGTCAGGGCCAGCGCGGGTCACCTGAGTCCGCGCCGACGATCACCCTGACGCTGAACCTCGAACTGCTCGGCCTGCCATGAAAACGCGTCATCTGCTGGTCTTCCTGCTGATCCTGTGGGCCCCGGTGGCGATATCCTTCGGGCAGGGTGAGGTCTCCAATCCGGCCAAGCGTCAGGCGGCGCTTGATCTGGCGACCCGGCTGCTCGCCCCGCGGGAAAATCCGGCATCATCGCTGCCGGCCGACTTGGTGGATCCCTTCAATCCCGCCGGTTTCGGCGTGGCTGGGGCTGCGGCTCCGAAAGCCGGCGAGGCGGTGCGCGCGATCAGCTCCGATCATGATGTTTTGGAAAAAATCGCGACAAGCATCCTGCCTTCCGGCATGATGATGTTTGGCGGCCAGCCCCTGCTCCTCTTCCGTGAAAAAAAACTGAAAGTCGGTGATAGTCTGGTAATTACCTTTGAGGGAACGGACTATCTGATAGTCATCACGGAGATCAAACCGAACTCTTTCAAGATTCGCCTCAACCGCGAAGAAATCACCCGGCCCATCAAACCAGGAAAAGTCCCATGAGAACACGTCTGTTCCAATTCGCGCTCATCCTGTCCGTCTCCGCTGGCTTCCTTTGGAGCCAGGACACTCCGCCCCCTCCCGCGGCCGACCCCACCGAGCCCGCTCCGGCTGAGAAACCCGCCGAGCCGGCCGTCACGATCCAGGGCACCGAGCCGGCCGGCACGGGCGCCAGCCGCACCCACGACACGCTTTCCGTGGATTTCCCGGATGAAGACATCCGCACCATCCTGCGGAATGTCGCGGACCTGTTTGAATTGAACCTGGTCATCCCGGAAACCTTGCAGGGCAAGACCTCGATCAAGCTCCGCGATGTGACCTGGCGGCAGATCTTCGAGGTCATTCTCACGCCGGTGGGCTATACCTATGTCGAGCAGGGCAGCATCATCAAGATCGTCAGCCTGGAAAGCCTCGCGCAGGAGCCGGTGAACACCGAGGTGTTCATCCTCAGCTACGCCCGCGCTGCGGACATCCAGCCGGTCGTCTCGACCCTCGTCGACAGCGCCGCCGGCGGCAAGCTCGTCGTCGACGCCCGCAGCAACGCGCTCATCATCACCGAGCGGCCGTCGAAGCTGAACAAGATCCGCCCGATCATCGTGCAGCTCGACAAGGCCACCGACCAGGTGATGATCGAGTCGAAATTCGTCGAGGTCACCGACAGCGACGTCAAGAATATCGGCGTCAACTGGAGCTCGTTGGACAACTATACGCTCGGTGTCGGCAAGATTCAGCAGACGTGGGAGCGCAGCCGCGGACAGGACTTCAGCAACGACACCACTGACGATACGTCCAACAACACCGCGAGCGGGACGAAGGCGGGGAATGCCGTCACCTACGTTACCGGTTTTGACCCGGTCTCGTTTCCGAGCACGATCTCTCTTCCCGATGGAACCGTTGCCTTGCCGCCCAGCGTGCCCGGTACCACGACGATGGAGGGAACGGCACCTGATTTTACGGCGGTCAACACTTATACTGGCTCAAACACCAACAGCACCGATGCCAGCAACGCCCTCAATTCATTGGCCAGTCTCACCAACACCGGAGGTACCAACCGCCTGGCCTCGGCCGTGTTCAGCGCCTCGGATTTCAATGTCGTCCTCAGCGCGCTCAAGACCCTCAGCCAGACCAAGATCGTCTCCAACCCCACCGTGGTCACCCTGAACAACACCGAGGCATCCATCAACGTGGGCGAGGAGTACCCCATCCCCAGCTACACGTACAACCAGGAGCGCGGCTCGTTTGAGGTCAGCGGCTTCACCTACAAGCCCATCGGCATCATTCTCAAGGTCACCCCGCAGGTGAATGCCCGCGGCTTCATCAAGCTCACCATCGAACCGACGGTCAGCCAGCGCGCCGGCGCCGCCTCCTTCGGCGGTGCGGGCGGCGCGCAGATTCCGATCATCGCGTCGCGCGCGGCCAAGACCCAGGTCTCGATGAAGGACGGCTTCACGATGGCCATCGGCGGTCTGATGAAGACCCAGACCATCAACGGCGGCACGAAGGTGCCGGTGCTGGGCAGCATTCCCTTGTTGGGGCGGCTTTTCAGCTCCTCGACCAAGGATCGTACGGCCTCCAATCTGATCATCTTCATCACCGCCAAGACCATCAATGCCGAGGGGGCCGGCATCGAGGAGGTCTTCAACTCCAGCCAGGTGCGCAACCTGGGCCTGCGGCGTGACGAATTGCCGGGCTACCGCGACAAGTCCGATCCCTTCCTCCCTTCGGAGCAGCCCAAGCCGGCGCCAAAGGACTGATGGCCTGACGCCGCCTCGTGCCGGCGGCATATCACACTGAACCGGCCCCTTGTGAATCCCCAGGCGTGCTCAACGACGAGCACGCCTGTTTCATGTCGGCGTCCCAGCTTTCCCGTAAAAACAGGCGCAGCTCGGAGTGCACCGCCTCCCCAATTTGCGCCCCTTGAATAATCGCCTGTAGCGTGTCGCAGTGGCGCCAGCCAATGGAAGATCAAGGTATCACGCAAAAAACAGACGAGAGGGTAACTTGACGACAATTGGTTAGCCATTTTGGGAAAACCAACTAGCGTCCCGCCCCTGAATGACCGAACGCGACGCCCGGACCGCAGAGCCGCCGCCTCCCGGTTTGGGAGGATCGTTTGTCCGCCTCCAGCCGCACCTGCGCGCCTTGGATGACTTCCTGCGGTCGCAACTCGACGGTTTTGAGCCGGAAATCCACGACTTGGTGGAATATTGCATGGATACATCCGGCAAGCGCATCCGGCCGGCCTTGGTTTTTTTCAGTGGCTGGCGCGGACCGGACCAGATTCCGGCCGCGCTCGTGCAGGCGGCAGCCGTGGTGGAAATGGTGCATCTCGCCACGCTGGTCCACGACGATATCATGGATCGGGCGGAACTGCGGCGCAGCCGCCCCACCGCTGCCCGCCGCTACGGCAGTGATTCTGCCGTGCTGTTGGGCGATGCCCTGCTTGCCCAGGCCGTGCACATTGCCGCGCAGTTTCCCTCGACGGAGGTCTGCCAGGTGGTGTCCGCCGCCACGCGCCGGGTATGCGCCGGCGAGATTGCGCAAACCTTCCGTCGGGGCGACACCGCCATCACGCGGGATGCCTACCGCCGCGTCATCGACCTGAAGACGGCTGAACTCTTCCGCATCTCCTGCCTGCTGGGAGCCCGGCTGGCGGGATACGAAGACGGGTATGTCGAGGCCGCCGCGGAATTCGGGCGGAGCCTGGGGATTGCTTATCAGATCTATGATGATCTGGCCGATTTCTTCGGTGAGGAGAAAAACATCGGCAAGACCCTCGGCACCGATCTGGCCGGCGGCAAAGTCACGCTGCCTCTGCTGGTTCTGCTCGAAAAGCTGTCCGGAGCAGAGCGCAGCGAACTGCTGGAAGAAATTCGCAAGTGCCGGACACCACAGTTTGAACACCGCCGCGCGCAAATGCGTGGGCACGGCGTTTTTGCCGTGGTGGCTGAGGACATCCGTGCCGAATTAAAGAAGGGGATGGCGATTCTTTCGCCGTGGGCGCGGTTGGAGCCGGCGCTGCTTTTGGGGCAACTGGGCGAGTTGCTGCGTCAACAAGTCGATAATTTAAGGGACCAAGGAGAGTCATCCTAAAATCCGGTTGCGTCAGCCACTAGCCGTGATTTCCTTGGGCGTGATGGACCTCACCAAGGTGATCAGCAAAACGCTGACGGCGTCTCCCGAGCGACAGCAGGAGGCGGATGCGGATTGGGAGGTGGTCAAAAAGGTGCAGGCCGGGGATGTGGCGGCATTTGACAAGCTCATTCTGAAGTACCGCGAACGGGTCTATTCGGTCATCTACAATCTTTGCTCCAACCGGGAGGATGCGGCGGATCTCGCGCAAACCACCTTTATCAAGGCATTCCAGTCCATCAACCGCTTCCAAGGGCAGTCATCTTTCTTCACGTGGCTGTACCGGATCGCCGTGAATGCTACGCTCACGCACCTGCGCAAGAACAAGCTCCGGACCTTCTTCAGTTTCGAACGCATCACCGAGGAGGACAAATCGTCGGAACTCATCGAAGCCCTGACAGACAAGACGGGGGCGGACCGGGAGGCTTTTGTAAAAGAGCTTCAGGAAAAATTGAACGAAGCGCTCCAAAAACTGTCTATCAATCATCGAATGGTGGTGACTTTATTTGAGATAGATGGCTTGGGCCACAATGAGATAGCCGAGATCATGGGTTGCTCGGTGGGGACGGTGCGGTCGCGTCTGCACTATGCCAAGCAGCTCCTGCAAGCCGACCTCCAGTCATACCTTCACTAGTTGATCATGCCTGACCATCGATCCAATTCGCCGTCTCGGGTCACCTTGGAGGATCTGCTGCGCCTGAAAAGGGCGGAGCGCCCTCCGGTCGAGTTCTGGGTCGAATTCGAACGCGATCTGCAGCAGAAGCAACTCGCCGCCTTGGTCGAGAAGAAGACATGGTGGCATGAGCTTGCCGCCTGCTACAGCCGCTATGGCCGAGTGCGTGTTCCATTGGGAGCCACGGCAATCATGGCGCTCACCTTGGTTTCCATCCGTTATTATTCCCACTCGGGACAAGATCCGCGTCTGCTGATCGGCACGGAGCCGGTCAACCAGCCGGCCGCCCGGGTGGCGGTGCAACCACACGATCAAGCCCGGCCGGTCGTGGCTGCCGCGCCGGTTGGTGAACGTGCGTCCGTGGAGCAGGCACCCGCCAGCAAGGGGGAAAATGCAACTCCTCGGACGGCCGCGATTTTCCAGGCGCTGGCCGGAGAGGTCCCGGGTTTCATTCCGTGGGTGGATGATGTCATGCGGAATCGGGCCGGGGCTTCAGAGCTGTCACCTTCCGCCCGTTCCATCGCGGTCAATCTGGTCACGGCCAGCGTCGTCGAACCGGATCTGGTTGAAACGCTGGCCCGTCCGCACGGTTTTGAGGAACGGGCTGTGCCGTCCGTCCGTCCGCAGCACACAGCTGAGGTGCTGCCGACGGCCACCGCGGCCGCGGAGCCGCGCCGGGCCCGCCTGCTGGCCGCCCTTGGCTCCGCCGGGGCCTATGCCCCCGAGCCCGCTGCGCCCGAGCATGCCCGGCGCAGTGTGAGCCGGTATCTCGCGCAGGACGGATGGGATCGCTCCATGAGCCGCCTGGAAGCTGAGGGCGACCGTCTGTCGATCAAGTTCTGATCTCCAGCTCCGGGGGGCCTGTACCCGACGGTCAGAAGCCTTCGCCGGCTTGATGCCTTGCCGGGCTTTGCTTTTGCAGGCGATCTGACCTAGGATGCGGGCCGTTGGGTCACCGATGAGAATCGAACGCGACTCCATGGGAGAGATGCAGGTTCCGGATGACGCCCTTTACGGCGCCTCAACCCAGCGGGCGGTGCTGAATTTCCCGGTGAGCGGCCATTCCCTGCCTCCCGCCTTTATTCGCGGACTCGCCCTGGTGAAACTCGCCTGCGCCGCCGCCAACGAGGCCCTGGGCATCCTCAGCGCGGAAAAAAGCCGCTTGATCCAGCAGGTCGCACAGGAGGTGATCGAGGGAGGGCTGCTCGCCCACTTCCCGGTCGATGTTTTTCAGACCGGTTCCGGGACCTCGTCCAACATGAACATCAACGAGGTCATTGCCAACCGGGCCAGCCAGCTCAGCGGTCATCCCGTCGGCTCGCGGCGGCCCTTGCATCCCAACGATGATGTCAACCTGGGCCAATCATCGAACGACGTCATCCCCACCGCACTCCATGTGAGCGTGGCTATCGCGCTCAAAACCCTGCTCGGACCGGCGCTGGAGGAACTCGCGGCGGCGCTGGAAGCCAAGGCGCAGGAATTCCGCGGCATCGTGAAGATCGGCCGCACGCATCTGATGGATGCCACGCCGCTGACTCTCGGCCAGGAATTCTCCGGGTACGCGACCCAGGTGCGCAAAGGGGTGGACCGGACGCGGAAGGCGGTGACCGCGCTGACGGAGCTGGCTATCGGCGGCACGGCCGTCGGCACGGGCATCAACGGTCATCCCGAATTTTCCGCCCGCGTGGGCCGCATATTGACGGAGCGCACGGGGATTCCATTCCGCGAAGCGCGCAACCACTTCGAGGCCCAGGGAGGGCGCGACGATTGCGTCGAGGTGGCCGGCCAGCTCGACGCCATTGCCGTGAGCCTCACCAAGATCGCCAACGACATCCGTCTGATGGGGTCAGGTCCCCGGGCGGGCCTCGCCGAGCTCCGGCTGCCGGCCACCCAGCCCGGTTCCTCCATCATGCCGGGCAAGGTCAATCCCGTGATGAGCGAAATGCTGGTGCAAGTGTGCATCTACACGATGGGGCTGGCGAACGTCGTCGTCCTGTGCGGACGGGACGGACATTTCGAGCTCAACGTGACCGTGCCGCTGATGGCGTACGCACTGCATGAATCGATTGCCTGCTTGGCTAACGCCGGTCGGACCTTTGCACGCCAATGCATTACTGGCATCGAGGCGGATGCCGCGCGCTGCCAGGAGCTGACCGACCGGTCGCTCATGCTGGTCACCGCGCTCAATCCCTACATCGGCTACGATGCCGCAGCCTCCATCGCCAAGGAAGCCCTGGCCAGGAACAAGACCCTGCGGGAGGTCGTGCTGGAGCGCGGCCTGCTTGACGCCGCCACGCTTGACCGCGCCCTTGACCCGAAATCCATGACCCGGCCCGGTGCTCTACCGCACGGTAGCCTGCCCGGCGCCGGCGGCGGATGAATCCAGCGTTGACATGGCGGGACGCGGACCGCCGAATTCCCACCGATGAAGTCATCCTCACAGTCAGTCCTTGCCGTTGGCTCCGGGCGCTTCGTGGCCCGAAGGGGCTGAGGACCGTGCGGATTTGAGCAACACTCCGGCGTCGTACGCGCCGGCCCCCTCCACGACCCGCGCTGGGGCATTGCCGTTTGGCTTTTCGCGGCTGCCTGGTGGCCAGGCGGCCGGATACGTCCGGGTCGCGCCACCGGAGCGGTGGCGCCCTCCTTTCCCTCAACCTTTCGCCGGAGTGATGCCTTCACTCCCATGTCCGAACCTGATTTTCGGTATTCCTGCTACCGCGAGGAGCCTTCGCGCAAGCCGGCTTACCTGCGCTGCCGCCGTTGCGGCGGCGAGTTCTCGCTTGATGCTCCCGGCACCCGGCACCGCAACCATTGCCCATGGTGCCTCTGGAGCGTGCACGTGGACAACAAGCCGGGAGACCGGGCTGCGGATTGCGGCGGGGGCATGGAGCCCATCGCCATTCACGCCCGGCCCGACGGCGAATGGCTGATCGTGCACCAGTGCCGGAGCTGTCAGACCGTGCACGTGAACCGGATTGCCGGGGATGATTCCGAGCGCGAGCTCTTGGCCCTGGCCGTCCGCCCCTTGTCGCGCATGCCGTTCCCGCTGTAATGGGGATCGTCATCCAAGAGGGACCGTCCCGCAGACGCGCCCAAAGGTCACGTCAACCATTAGTTGACATGTGATCCAGCGCGCCCGGTGAAACGGGCTGCTGGATCCGCCGGCTGGTTTGCGCTTACTTCTGTGGTCGGGCTGGAGCGGCGGCGCAGGCGTTGGTGAAGAAATCGTTGCCCTTGTCGTCCACGAGGATGAAGGCCGGAAAATCCTGCACCTCGATTTTCCAGACTGCCTCCATGCCGAGCTCGGGATATTCCAGCACCTCGACCTGCTTGATGTTCTCCTTGGCGAGAATGGCGGCCGGGCCGCCGATGGAACCAAGATAAAAGCCGCCGTATTTCCTGCAGGCGTCGGTCACCTGCTTGCTGCGGTTGCCCTTGGCGATCATGATCATCGAGCCGCCCTGCGACTGGAAAAGGTCGACGTAGCCGTCCATGCGGCCGGCGGTCGTCGGGCCAAACGAACCGGAGGCATAGCCCTTCGGTGTCTTGGCCGGTCCGGCGTAGTACACCGGATGCTGTTTAAAGTAGTCGGGCAGGCCCCGGCCGGCCTCGATCCGCTCCTTGAGCTTCGCGTGGGCGATGTCCCGCGCCACGATGATCGTGCCGTTGAGCGAGAGGCGCGTGGTGACGGGATACCGGGTGAGCTCGGCCAGGATCTCCGGCATCGGACGGTTGAGGTCGAGCCGCACGATGTTTTCCTCGCGGATGACGCGATACCGGTCGGGAATGAAACGACCGGGGTTGGCTTCCAACTGCTCGAGCCAGACGCCGTCCCGGTCGATCCGGGCCTTGATGTTGCGGTCGGCCGAGCAGGACACGCCGACACCCACCGGGCAGGAGGCCCCGTGCCGCGGCAGGCGGATGATGCGCACGTCGAGCGCAAAATACCTGCCGCCGAATTGCGCGCCGATGCCGCAGGCCTGGGCGGCTTGAAGGATGCGGCCCTCCAGCGCGACGTCGCGGAACGCCTGGCCGAGTGCGTTGCCCTGGGTGGGCAGCGGGTCGAGGTATTTGGCGGAGGCGAGCTTGACGGTCTTGAGGCAGGCCTCGGCCGAGGTGCCGCCGACGACGATCGCCAGATGGTAGGGCGGGCACGCCGCGGTGCCGAGATGCTTCATCTTGTCGACGATGAACGCCTCCAGACTCTTCGGATTCAGCAGCGCCTTGGTTTCCTGAAAAAGGAAGGTCTTGTTGGCCGAGCCGCCGCCCTTGGCGACGAAGAGGAATTCATAATCCGCGCCTTCGGTGGCGTAGAGGTCGATCTGCGCCGGAAGGTTGGTCCCCGAGTTGACCTCCTCATACATGTCGAGCGGGATGGTCTGCGAATAACGCAGGTTTTCCTCGGTGTAGGTCTGGTAAATACCCTGGGAGAGGTAGGCGGCGTCGTTGGCGCCGGTCCAGACCTGCTGGCCCTTTTTCCCGATGACCGTGGCCGTGCCGGTATCCTGGCAGAAAGGCAGGATGCCCTCCGCGGAAACCTCCGCGTTGCGCAGCAACGTGAGCGCGACATAGCGGTCGTTCTCCGACGCCTGGGGATCATCGAGGATGGCGGCAACCTGCCGCAGATGCTTTTCGCGGAGAAGAAACGAACAGTCGCGCATCGCGTGGTTGGCCAGATAGGCGAGCGCCTCGGGCTCGACCCGGAGGATCTCCCGACCCTCGAAGGTGGCCGGGGAAACAAAATCTTTCGTCAGCAGGCGATAGGACGTCCCGTCCTTGCCGAGCGGAAACGGTTCTTGATAGCGGAACGGTGGAACAGGCATGGCGCGGAGAAATTAAGTGCTGGCCGCCCATCATCGCCTCGAAAATGCCGTCGGCGAGCCGAATTAGTCGTCGTGCCGGAGTTATTAGGCGATCCCGGCGCGCGCCGCCTCGCCGTAGCCGGCACGGCGAAGGCGGGCCGCCGTAGCCGGCACGGCGAAGGCGGGCCGCCGTTTTCAGGGGGGAACCCGCGACGCGGGCGGTCGCGTCCCCATCCCGCCTCACAACAGTTTCATCTTCGGCAGATCCTGCACGTCGACCAGGCCGACCGGACGGCCCGCCCCATCAATCACGATGAGGTCGTCGATTTTATAGCGGTCGAAGACCCGCAGGGCCTCCACCGCCAGCGCATCGGCGGACACGGTCTTGGGCGTCCGCGTCATGAAGCGGCCGACGGGCTGGGAAAGAAAATCGGGACGGCTCAGGACATGCCGGCGGAAATCCCCGTCAGTCAGGATGCCGGTGAGCTTGCCGGAGGCTTCGTCGACCAGCGCGATGCAGCCGGCCTTGGCCTTGGTCATGCCCAGGATGGCATCCTGGATCGTGCGCCGGTCCGGCATCACGGGCAGGCGGTCGCCGGTGCGCATGATGTCCTGCACCTTGACCAGGAGCTGGGTGCCCAGGTTGCCGGCGGGATGCAGGCGGGCAAAGTCGTCGCGGGTGAAGCCGCGGCGCTCCAGCACGACCATGGCCAGCGCGTCGCCGAGGGCGAGCGCGGCGGTGGTGCTCGCCGTGGGCGCCAGCCGCAGCGGACAGGCTTCGCGGGGCAGGCGGTAGAGGAGCCGCAGGTCGGCCTCTTTGGCCAGCTCCGAGTCGGGATTGCTGGTAAAGGCGACGATGGTGAGATCGAAGCGTTTCAGGATGGCCAGCAGCCGCAGCATCTCGTCGGTGTGGCCGCTGTTGCTGAGCAACACGGCGAGATCGCCCGGCGCGCACAAACCGAGGTCACCGTGCAGCGCGTGCGTGGCGTCGAGAAAACAAGAGGTGACGCCGGTGCTGTTGAAGGTGCCGGCCAGTTTCTGGACAATATGCGCCGACTTGCCCACGCCGCTGAAGATGAGCTTCCGGCCGGCCTGCACGGCGGCTTCCACCGCCTGCACCACCGCCACGAACGATGCGTCGAGTGACTCCGCCGTTGCCTGGAGTGCCTCCACTTCAATCCGGATGCATTCGCGGCCCCGGAGCAGGGCGGATGGGGTGTCGGGGGTCATTTAGGATTTGTGTTGGAAATGAGCGTGGGTGAACTTAGCCCGCAATTTTACGCATTCAATCCCTTTCCCGTTGTTCCATGCGGCGACGCTTTCGCACTCTCAATCTGTCCGGTGGCCTGCTGTTGCTGCTGCTCCTGGCGGCGGGATGCGAAAGCAGCGACCGTCTGGCGCTGGGTCCGGAGGGCGGCGACCCGCAGTACCGCCGCGGGCAGCAGCTCCTCAAGCAGGGACGCAATCAGGAGGCACTGGGGGCCTTCCTGAAGGTCATCGAGAGGCGCGGCGACGGCGCGCCCGAGTCGCACCTTGAGGCCGGGCTGCTTTACCAGCAGCACCTCAAGGATCCCATTGTGGCCATCTACCATTTCCGCAAATACGTCGAATTACGGCCCAACTCCCGGCAGGTTGACCTGGTGCGCCAGCGCATCGATGCGGCGATGCGCGATTTTGCGCGGACGCTGCCGGCCCAGCCGCTGGAAAGCCAGGTGGCGAAGCTCGAACTGATGGGGCGGATTGACGCCCTCCAGAAGGAAAACCTGCAACTGAAGGAGCAGATCGCGGCCTTGTATCAAGGCGGGGCGGGAACCCGTGGCCCGGCGGCGGTCCCTCCAGACGAGGCCGCGCCTTCGCCGGCGATCACGCGCGGTCCGCTCTTTACGCCGCCGGGGGGCAATTCGACAAAGGTGGCGGCGAAACCGGCTCCGGCCGCGCGCGTGCCGGCGGTCTCCGCCCCAGCCTCCGGCCGCCGGCATGTCGTCGCCCAGGGTGAGACCCTCTACAAGATCGCGCAGCGCTATTACGGCAGTGGATCCAAGTGGCCGGAAATCCTCGAGGCGAATCGCGACGTGCTGAAAAGCGAGAACGCGGTGCGGCCCGGCATGGAGCTGCGCATTCCCTGACGTGAGCTTGGCCGACCCCGCGCGCGCGGCGGTCAGGTGAAATATTCCGCCCAGGTGGTGCTGGTCTCGCTCACCCGCACGCGCTCGATCCGCACGCCGGGCGGCAGGGCCTGGCGCCCGGCGGTATTTCCGGCCGCCAGGCCAAGCTGGCGCTTCAGCTCCTCGAAGATGGCCTTGGCCATGGCCTCGCTGGTGGGATCGGTTTGCTCGAAGGGGATGATGCGGTCGCCGTAGGTCTGGCGATAAAACGCGAAATGGGGATCGGCGGTATTGAGGCACAGGGCGTGGTCCCACGTCTCCAGAAAGGCCCCCAGGGCCGCCTTCACCGTCTGGAAATCGCAGACCATGTCGTTGGCATCGAGCCGGTCGGCGGCCAGCACGACTTCCACCGTCCGGCTGTGGCCATGCGGAAAACGGCACTTGGCGGGATGCTTCGACAGGAGATGGCCGCTCTCGATTTCAAAGGTCTTGCAGATGCGAAAAGGCATGGAGGTGTTCCTGAAAGTCGTAGTGACCGGCACGCCGGGGGCCAAGAACGGAATCTTCGGACGGCTGCGCCCGGCAACATGTCAACCAATAGTTGACATGTTGCCGGGCGCTTCATTTCCCCTGGAAAAGGTAAATCGAATAGCGACGTCTTGTCCCCCGGCGCTACGAACGAGCACGAATGGCTGGCGGCTACAGCCTTTGACCAATGCTCCGTTTACACCGTTCGGGAGAAGCGTCGCGGTCCCTTCTCCAGGTAGGCGTCGAAGCGCATGGCGATGATGCGGATGAGCAGCGCACCCACGCCGGTGATGACGAACCCTTCGCGGCTGCGATGGAGGAGTCCGTCCGCCTCCAGATCGGCCAGCAATTCGATCTCGCGGGCAAAATGGGTCCGGAAATCGACACCGAGGCGCTGCGAGAGATCGGCGTAATGGACGCGCCGGTCGCACATAATGCGCATGATGACCTGGCGGCGGATGCGGTCTTCCTCGCTCAGCAGCAGCCCGCGCTCGATCGGCAGGCGCCCGGCATCCAGCGCCGCGTAGTAGTCGGGCAGCTCCTTGAGGTTCTGCCGGTAGGAATCCTCCGTCTGCGAGATGGAGGACATGCCGAATCCGTAGATCGAGGCGCCGGCATGCGTGCTGTAGCCCTGAAAGTTGCGCTGGAGCGTGCCCTCGCGCTGGGCGACGGCCAGTTCGTCATCGGCGCGCGCAGAATGGTCCATGCCGATGTACACCATGCCGGCCGCCGTGAGCCGGCGCACGGCGGTGGCCAGCATCTTCAGTTTTTCCTCGGTGGAGGGCAGATTGGCCTGTTTTTCAAAGATGCGCTGGGACGGCTTGATCCACGGCACGTGGGCGTAGCTAAACACGGCCAGGCGGTCGGGCTGCAGGGTGAGCACTTCGTCGATGGTGCGGGCGAACGAGTCGGCGGTCTGATGCGGCAGGCCGAAAATCAGATCAACACTGATGGAACGGTAGCCCTCGGTACGCATCCAGTCGAAGGCCTGGCGGGTGACCTCCATCGGCTGGACGCGGTGGACGGCTTGCTGCACGACCGGATTGGTATCCTGCACCCCGAGCGAGGCGCGGTTGCATCCGAGTTCGCGGAAGGCGCGGACGTGGTCGCGGGTGATGCGGCGCGGATCGACCTCGACGCTGTTTTCCGAGTCTTCGGCAAACTTGAACCGCGCATGAATGGCCTCACCCAGCCGCCGGATCACGGCCGGTGGCAGAAAGGTCGGCGTGCCGCCGCCGAAATGCATCTGGGCCACCCGGCGCGACGGATGCACCAGCGGCTGGACCAGCGCCAGCTCTTTTTCCAGGTGATCGAGATAGATGGACGCGGCATCGCGCTTCAGGGTGATGACCGTGGTGCAGCCGCAGAACCAGCACAGGGTTTCGCAAAAAGGCAGGTGGAAATAGAGCGAGAGCGGCCGTGTGGCCTCGCGGTTGTCCCGCCGGACGGCCTCGACGAGCGCCTCCGGCGGCGTGGCCTCCGTAAATTGCGGCGCGGTGGGGTAGGAGGTGTAGCGCGGCCCCGGGACGTTGTATTTTCGCACGAGCTCGAGGTCGAACTCGGCGGCGGCCGGCGGCGTGCCGGTGATGGGACTGGAGGCGGGCATCTAGAGATTGGGCGGACGCAAATAGAGCGGAGCTATGGATTATTTGCGAGACCGGATGGGCTTTTCCGCAGGATTTTCGCCAGCCCGGATGTTTCCTGCAAAAAGCCCAATCAGGCCGAGTTGAGTAAATCCGGTGCTCTGCGAGCCTGCGGTGGCGATGAATCCTGCGCTGTGGACTGCAGACAATCGTGGGGACAGGGCGATGAAGTGGCCGCAAAGAGCAGTGCAAAACCGTCAGCGTCTTCCGCAGTGTGGGTCCGTCGAGTTCGAAACGTCGGGAAAGAAACCACAGGTCGTAGAAGTCCTTGATCCGGCTGTTGGTGACACCGAGCTTCACCGTAGCCTCGAATTTTTCGGCGACCACGGCGTAGATGCATCCGAAGCGCCAGCCGATCAGCCGGGCCACCCCCGATCTTCAGGATGGATGCCGACTGTCCCCGAAAGGTTTCAGCCTAGCCGACGCCTTCATCTCTTCAGCGACGAACCTCGTGAAGTCGGCAATCTCTCCTTGGACCGATGCTTTTTCCAATGCCGCCATGTAGGCCGGCCGCTGCTCCACGCGAATGACCGTCCAGTCGTAGCCGCCCGAGGCGAGCATCGTGTTCATCAGGAACCGGCCGATGCGGCCGTTGCCGTCCGAGTAGGGATGGATATAGACGAAGAGGAAATGTCCGAGGACCGCCTGGACCCCGGCGGATGATTCGGCGGCCAGGAGCGCAAAGAGGGTGTCCAGCAGTTCCGCCACGGCCTCGTGAGGAGGCGGCACGTGCTCGGAGCCCCGGATGAAGACCGGTCGGTTGCGGTAGCCGGCGAGAGCGTAGGCGGGGAGCAGCCCCGCCTGGACAAACGGGCTGAAGAGCGCGCGATACCAGGCGGCCAAGTCGCGATTGATGATCGCAGGCGCGGACTGGCCGCCGAGGATTTCCCGCAGGCTCGTCATGACTGCTTGGAAACTCTCGTGATAGCCTTTTGCGGCCATCGCGTTCACTTGCCCCTGATCGGCTCCGTCCGTTTCCGGGTTCCATTCGCCGGCGGCGATCCGCGCGATCAATTCCGGCGTTACCTGATAACCCTCGATGGAAAGGGAGTGGTAGGCGTCGTGCGTGTAGATTTCGGCCACGCGACTGAGATAGGTGTCGGCTTGGGGAGCGCCGGGCGCCGCCAAAAAGAGTTCGTTCACGACCGGACGCATTTGCTGCCAGAGTGCTTTCAGCCGGCCCCCATAGGGCGAGGTGAAGAGCAGTCCGGCGGGCAGTCGCGGCGGAGCGGCGAACGGATTGGTTTCATCGAACTCGAAACCGGCGGCGGTCAGGTCCGCGGCGAGGCGGTCGGCCTGCTCCGTCAGGCCGCAGTGCCGGAAGGCGCCGACCAGCCGGCCGGCCGCAGCGGGGGAACCCGCCTCGCCCAACAGGACGCGGCTGAGATCTTCCGGGCGGACGAGGCGCAGGGCGATCTCCGCGTTGGTGGCGGAATGACGAAAAAAGCCCGGGCTGACCCGCACCAAGGCGAGAGCCAGGGGCATGACCTGCACGCCTTGCCGGATGTCCGTGGGCTTGGGCAGGTTTTTCTTGTCGACATAGATCAGCAACGACGTGCGGTTTGGCAGTTGCACGGTGGACGTGCCACCCTTCCCGGCGATGACGATCAGCTGCGCCGGGGTCTGGGTGTTTCCGCTCCATAGATCGAGCGAGTGCTCGGCGGACAGGCTGTAGTCAGTGCCAAAGCGGTGGCGAAGGTAGGCGCTGGCGAAACCCCAGAAATGCGCGTGCCAAAAGGTCGTGTCACCGGGCTCCGCCTGCGAGGTGGTCAGGGCATACCAGCCCTTGATGATTTCCACGAGGAAGCCGCGCTTCGTCAGCAGCAAGCGATCGGGCCGGGAAATATCCGGCCCGCGAACGACCTCGCCGGATGCGCGGGCGCGCACCCGTTGCACGGCTTGAGCGAGGGCTTGTTGAGGAGTGGGCATGACTTTGTTTTGTGTGACTAATCAACTATGTTTTGCTGAGAGCGTCAACTTTGTTTTATGTCGATTTAGCGCTTTGTTTTTCTCCTTATTGTTTCTCTTCTTACTGTACCAACGATTGTTGCGAACCTGATGTTGTTGTTGATCCATCTCTTGGATTTTCTTTTGAAGTGGCGCTTTGATGGGGTGGGCGGAGCTTGGTGGGAGTCGCCGGAGCTCCGCGCGTCGTTCCCTGCCGGCGCCTTGCCACGGCGCGCGCGACCCCGAACGCCGTCAGCGCCTAACTGGGGCCGAGGTGCGACCCCAGCCCCCGGGCGCATTGTTCCATTTCGCTCGGCTACGACCGGCTGCGCGGCCGGCCCGCTCGCTCGTCGCGCCGGATACCGTGCCGTTTGCAGAAGCGGCGGAAATCGAGCGAGCTGATCCGCAGGCCGAGCGTTGCGAGATGCGCTCGCACCTCGCAGGTGGCCGTGCTGCAATCCCAGCCATTGGATTTGCCGCACGACGCTGTCCAAGTCCGACGTTTTCTTCGCGAGCTTCAGCCGGGTCTTTGGGCGGGAGTATTCCCGCCACGAAAATACCGTCACGCGATGCGGTGTCTTCTCGTTGATTTCGTCCGCCAGGATTTGGAGGTACAACGCCACAGGAAAGCCAGAGGAACCAGCCACCGCTCCACCCCCCAAAGCAAGCTCTTGAGGCGGAACGGGATCAGTCCGCAAAGGCTAGAGCCGCAAGCGTGGTCGTATTTTGATCATCCACTGATTAACAAATGGTTATGACGCGATTTTACTTGAAGAGCCTATTTTACTTGTCAGTAAAAGACCTATCTTGAGTGCAAGTCGTACCATCGCCACCGAGCATCAGCTCGTTACTGCCGCTCGTGATTTCCTGCTGCAGGATCACGAATTGGCATGGCGTTTTTTGCCGGAATCCAACCCGAGTCTTGATCGCGGCTATGACGCCTTCCTGCGCCTGCGCCTGGACGGTCGTTCCCTGACTTTCGCCGTCGAATACAAGGTGGCGCTCAGTGCGCGCACCGTGCAAGCCCTCGCCGGGCGCAAGCTGTCCCACCCGCCCCTCCTTATCACGGCGAAACTGACGGAGAACATCCTGCGGCTCTGCCGCGAACAGTGCATCAACTGCCTCGATCTTAACGGCCGAGTCTGGATTCGCCAGGACGGCGTGCTGATCGACCGCGCGGCCCGTCCGCAGGCAAATTTCAAACCGGCGCAACCGCCACCCGACGTCTTCTCGCCCAAAAGCTCGCGGCTCGTCCGCGCGCTGCTCGCCCACCAAGACCGCCTGTGGCCGCAAGCGGAGCTCGTCACCGCGACGCAACTCAGCACCGGCCTCGTGTCGCGCCTCACGCGCCATCTGCAGGACGAAGGTTACCTCCAGCGGGAAGGGCGTGCTTTCCGCGTGGTGCGCCATGGCGATTTGCTCGACGCGTGGGCGGCGCAAGACCGCTGGGCCAAGCGCGTCACGCTCCGGCAATACGCCGTGCTGGCGACGGATCTCGAAAGCCTCGCCGAAAATCTGCTGCGGGCCAGCCCCGCCGGGAGCCTCGCCTTCACGCAATGGTTCGCGGCCAACCTGCGCTTTCCCTACACCCCCGCTCCGCTGGTGTCCGCCTACGTCTCCACGTTTCCCGACGAGTCCCAGCTTGGCGCCCTCAAGGCGCGGCCGGTGAACGAAGGCGGGCGTCTTTGGCTCATCGTGCCGAACGATCGCGGAGTGTTTCACCAGCCGCGTGTCGTCCGCGATCTTCCGCTCGTCTGCGACCCGCAAATCTACCTCGACCTCCTGCCGGTCGGATTGCGCGGCCCCGATCAAGCGCAAGCCTTGCGCCAATGGGAGGATTTCTGCCGATGACCAAATACCCGCATCATCATGCCTACCCGGATGGCAGCACCGATCTCGCCGTCGCCGCCTTGCTGACGGTGTGGAGCTCGCTGGCCGACTATCAGGAAGACCTCGTGCTGGTGGGCGGCCTCGTGCCGAAATTCCTTTGCGCCCATCCGCCGGAAGCGCTGCCCGCCGTGACGATGGACGTGGACCTGGGCATCACGCTCGGCGCGACCGGAGGCCAATACGGCACGATCAGCTCGCATCTCCAAGGCATCGGTTTCAAGCGCGAGGAGCAGCGTTTTCGCAAAGACATCAACGGCCTGCCGCTCTTCGTCGATTTTCTCACCGAAGCCGGGAAACCCGGCCAGACGGCCGCGATGGTGGACGACGTGCCGGTCAGCTCCTTCCCCGGCGTCAACCGCGCGCTGGCCGTCCATCGCCTTGTGACCGTCAGCGGCCGGGACTTTTTCGGCGGCCAGCAGAACTGCCGCGTAAAAGTCTGCGAAATCGGCCCGTGGCTCGTCCTGAAACTGAACGCGTTTGCCCGCCGCCAGCAGCCCAAAGACGCATTCGATATTTACCAAGGCGGGCTGTACTACGACGGCGGCAACGAGCTCGCGGCCCGGCGTTTCCAAGAAGAAGCCCGGGAGAATTCGGGCTACCCGGCGACAAAAGAAGCCCTCGCCCAGTTCTTTGGTTCGCCGGAGGCGAGCGGGCCGGCCCGGTGCGTTGAATTCATGATCGGCGGATTGCAGGGGCAAATGCCCGAGGCCGATTTTCAGTTTAGACGGGGTCAGATCATCAACGACCTGTTGGACATCGCGCGCCTTTTGTCGGGATGACCACGGCGGGCGTGCCGTCACCGAGGGCCCTGCAACGACGGT
Source organism: Opitutaceae bacterium (assembly GCA_028688225.1). Classification (GTDB taxonomy): domain Bacteria; phylum Verrucomicrobiota; class Verrucomicrobiia; order Opitutales; family Opitutaceae; genus Fen-1467. The sequence continues at coordinate 77,384 of JAQTYQ010000017.1, forward strand.
ATTGCAACGCAATTAAGGAGAGCCCGGAGCAATCTGCGGCGACCAACGTGAGCCGCAGTTTGCGATGGCTCTCCTCCTCGACGTGGCACAGCTGCATATAACAGCGCCAGATCAAAGCGGGATCGTCGGCGGTCATGTTCGTGCGCAGCAGATACCGGCCCTCGCGTTGGCGCACGGCGCGCAGTTTTTCGCGGTCGAGTTGGTAACGAAGCGCACCGGCGTCACTCACCTCGACGTGGACCAGGCCCACGGCGATGCGGCCGGCCCGGTCCTGCGCGGCGCCGAGTTTCTTCAAGAGCGTGTCCCTGGGCGGTGCCTGCTTTTGGAGTTCGTCCAAGCGGTACCCCGACTTCGTCCAGAAAAGTTCTTACGGACGCGCTTACCATCCAACCAACCGGAAACGCGGAAAACGACCTCCCGGGAGGGATTCGTGAATTCTGAGATGACGAACGCTGAGTCTTGCTTCATGACCGATTTGCCACGTCAACTGGCAAATCGGTTGTTGGGCGGCCTAACTCGCGCTTATTACGCGGGTTAAGTGGCGGAGAGGGAGGGATTCGAACCCTCGGTACCCTTGCGAGTACACATGATTTCCAATCATGCACGTTAGACCACTCCGTCACCTCTCCGGGCGGCCAGAGGGGGCAAATAGAGCGTGAAGCCGTTGCGTGGGTCAAGGGGTTATTCCGGACAGAGCAGTGCAGCCGAATCGTTACGACGATTTGGTCTTGGGTTGGTTGTTGTTGCCGGGGTCGCCCTGGCTCGGCGAAGCGTGATGCGAAGACGGCCGACCCCGGATGAGCGGCCTCACCGAGGCCAGTTGCAAGTCCACGGGCTTCACCCTTGATGCGCGCTACCAGAGGAATCCTAACGATTGGGGCGGGCAGGATGCGCCAGGCGTCGCAGCCCGGGAGCCGGTTCTGCTGGCGGGCCGGCTGTCCCGGTCCGGGAGCCAGTTGTGAACCGGCGCCAGGGCTGCCGCAGTTATAAGAAATTGCGCGTGATCGGGGCAGGACGATGAAAGTAAAACGCGTTAATGGGCTGCCGGAACAAAACCTACTTGCGCGACTAGGGGGGGGTGCTAGCTTGATGCGTTCTTGTTGGAACTGCCCATGGTATCCCCGAACCCAGAGCTCAATTACGATAGCAAGATCGAGGGGGATATGGTCGTCTCCCGGCTGGATGCGGTCATCAACTGGATTCGCACCAACTCGATGTGGCCCATGCCCATGGGCCTGGCTTGCTGCGCCATCGAACTCATGGCCGTCGCCGCGGCGCGCTTCGACATCGCCCGCTTCGGGGCCGAGGTGATGCGTTTTTCGCCCCGCCAGTCCGACTGCATGATCGTGGCCGGCACGGTCACCTACAAGATGGCGCCGCATGTCCGTCGGATTTACGACCAGATGGCGGCGCCCAAATGGGTCATCGCCATGGGCGCCTGCGCCAGCACCGGCGGCATGTATCGCAGCTACGCGGTGCTGCAGGGCGTGGACCGGATCGTCCCCGTGGACGTCTATGTGAGTGGATGTCCGCCCCGGCCGGAGGCCCTGCTGGACGCGCTCATGAAATTGCAGGCCAAAGTCCGCCGGGAGCCGGCGGCGCGACGGCTTTTCAGCGCTTGAACCGCCCAGCCCACGCCCGCCGATGACCGTCACCGCCGACGTTGCCGCCGTACTGAAGGAGCAATTCCCGCAGGTCACCGGGCGTGAAAGCCTCGACTGGCCGGCCTTCAACGTTCCGGCCGGCCAGGTCATGGCCGTCTTGCAGTGCCTGCGCGACGCAGGCGCCTTTGACATGCTCGTGGATGTGACGGCCATCGACGGGGGCCCCGGCCGGTCGCCGCGTTTCACCGTGGTGTGGCATCTGTTTTCAATCTTGCGCCAGACCTATGTGCGGGTCGCCGCCGACTGCACCGACGACACCCGGCCGGTCATGCCCAGCGCCACCGGCCTCTGGCCCGCCGCCAACTGGCACGAGCGCGAAACCTACGATATGTTCGGCATCGCCTTCACCGGGCATCCGGATCTCCGACGTATTTTGATGTGGGAGGGATATCCGTATTTTCCGCTGCGCAAGGATTTCCCGCTGGCGGGCCTCGAGACCGAGCTGCCGGACCTGGCGGTGGTCGATGAGACCGGCGCCAAGGTCAAACCGGCGCCCTACATGGGCGGGCCGTTCGTGGCCGCGCCGGGCCGGACCATGGACGAGGCCGAGCCCCGCGCCGGAGACCAAAGCTGGACGGAGCATCAGGAGAAACCCCTGTAAGCAGGCCAGCCCCCCCGCCATGGCGACCGAATATACCTTCCCGGACAACGCGGCCAAGACGGCCGCCGCGGCGCCGGAATCTCCACCGGAAAAAATGTCCATCAGCATGGGGCCGTCGCACCCGTCGACGCACGGCGTGCTGCGCCTGCAGATGGAGCTCGATGGCGAGATTGTTACCCGGGCGGATCCGGTGGTCGGTTATTTGCACCGCGGGGACGAGAAGATCGCCGAGAACATGACCTACAACCAGTTCGTGCCCTACACGGACCGGTTGGACTACCTGGCGCCGCTGGCCAACAATGTCGCCTATGCCATTGCCGTCGAGCGCCTGGCCAAGCTCGAGGTGCCGCCGCGCTGCCAGGCGATCCGGGTGATCGTCGCAGAGCTGGCCCGCATCTCGTCCCATCTGATGGGCCTGGGCGCCTTCGGCATCGATGTGGGCGCATGGACGGTGTTCCTCTATACCTTCACCGAGCGGGAGAAGCTCTACCGCCTCTTCGAGGAGCTGACCGGGGCGCGCTTCACCACCAGCTATACGCGCATCGGCGGCGTGGCCCGCGATGTGCCCGAGGGCTGGCTCGACCGCGTCAGCGCATTTTGCGACCAGTTCCTGCCGATTCTCGAGGAGACGCTGGCGCTGCTGACCCGCAACAAGATCTTCCTCGATCGCACCGCGGGCATCGGGGTCATTTCGAAGCAGGATGCCATCGCCTACGGCCTCACCGGGCCCAATCTCCGTGCGACCGGCGTGCCGCTCGACCTGCGCAAGGACCGGCCCTACAGCGGCTATGAACAATACGAGTTCGACGTGCCGGTCGGCACCCGGGGCGACTGCTATGACCGCTATCTCTGCCGCGGCGAGGAAATGCGCCAGTCGGTGCGCATCCTCCGGCAGGTCATCAAGTCTTTCCCCGGCGGCGACTGGTATGCGCGGGACGCCCGGCGTATCTTTGCCCCGCCGAAGGACAAGATCCTCACGAGCATGGAGGAGCTCATCCAGAACTTCATGCTGGTCACCGAGGGGCCCCAGCTGCCTCCGGGCGAGGTCTATTTCGAAGCCGAGAACCCGAAGGGCGCGCTCGGCTTCTACGTGGTCTCCAAGGGCGGCGGCGTGCCGTGGCGCCTGAAGATCCGCAGCCCGTCGTTCTGCAACCTCAGCATCCTGCCCAAGGTCTGCGTCGGCGCCATGGTCGCCGACATCGTCTCGATCCTCGGCTCGTTCGACTTCGTGATGGGCGAGTGCGACCGCTGAGAAAATTGCGGAGCGATTTTCTGATGAATTTGAAACCCGAAACCCTGCAGAAGATCGACGAGGTCATCACGCACTACCCGGTGAAGCGGAGTGCGGCGCTGCCGCTGCTGCACCTCGTGCAGGAGGACCAGGGCCATGTTTCCCCGGCGGCGATCGAGTGGATCGCCGGGAAACTCGAGCTGCAGCCCATCAACGTCTACGAGCTCGTCACGTTTTACCCGATGTTCCGGCAGCAACCCGTCGGCCGCCGGCACATCAAGGTCTGCCGCACGCTGTCGTGTGCGCTTGCCGGCAGTCACCAGGTCTGCGCGGAGCTGCAGCGGCAGTTCGATTGCCGCGCCGGGGAGACGGCCGCCGACGGGGCGGTGACGATCGAATTTGTCGAGTGCCTCGCGAGCTGCGGCACCGGACCGGTGGTGATGATCGACGAGGAACTCCACGAGCAGGTGGACGTCGCCAAGGCGCGTGCCCTCGCCGCGCAGATCAAACAGCCGGCCGCCGGCCGCCAACCATGAACCACCCGCCCCTTTCCCAATGAGCCGTCCGGCCACCGACCTGCTTTTCACCTACGGGACGCTCCGCCGCGCCGCCGGGAACGCCGCGCACCGGCTGCTGGCCGACCGGGCGGAGATCGTCGGCCCCGGTTTTGTGCGTGGCCGGCTGTATCAGGCGACCGATTTTCCGGTGCTCGTGATCGACCCGCAGGGCGTCAAAGTCACCGGCGAGGTCTACCGGGTGTCCGTTCCCCATGCGGTTTTTGTGCGGCTCGACCAGTACGAGGGCTTCGATCCGGCCTCACCCGACACGAGCGAGTTCCGCCGCGACCTCGTGCCGGTCACCCTGAGCGACGGCCGCACCGTCACGGCTTGGGCCTATGTTTACCAGCGCCCGCTGTTCGACCTGCAGCCGATCCCGCACGGCGATTACGCCCGATACCTCCGGAAAACACCGGACCCGCCCACGACTGACGCCGACCATCTTCCCGCCATGCCGCATCCCGCCGAACGCCGCCTGATCTTCCGGCACATTGATGAGCCC
>JAQTYQ010000018.1 GCA_028688225.1 Opitutaceae bacterium
GGACTTCGCGAGACCGTGGGCGTCTTTTCACCATGTCCGCCAGTAACCCCAGCCTGCCGTTCGACTCCGTCGAATCCGCCGTTCAGGACATCGCCGCGGGCCGGCTGGTCATTGTGACGGACGACGAGGATCGCGAGAACGAGGGCGATCTCATCATGGCCGCGGCCGGCGTCACGCCGCAGTCGGTGGGCATGATGATCCGTTACTGCAGCGGCATCATCTGCGTCCCCACGGTGGAATCCCAGCTCCGGCGCCTCGGGCTTGGTCCGATGGTGGGCCACAACCGCGAATCGCGGCGGACCGACTTTACCGTGAGCGTCGACGCGGCCGAGGGCATCACCACCGGCATCAGCGCCCAGGATCGCACGCAGACCATCCGCATCCTTGCCGACCCGCACGCGCGGTCGGATCAGCTTGTGCAGCCGGGACACGTCTTCCCGCTGCGCGCCCGGCCCGGCGGCGTGCTGGAACGCGCGGGCCATACCGAGGCGGCGGTCGACCTCGCGACGCTCGCCGGTCTGTTTCCGGCCGGCGTGTTGTGCGAGCTCGTCAACGACGACGGCACCGTCCAGCGGCTGCCGCAACTCGTGGAGTTCAAGCGCCGGTTCGGGCTGCGGATGATCTCCATCGCCCAGCTTATCGAATACCGGGTGAAGCGCGACCGGCTGGTCGAGCTGATCTGCACCAAGCCGTTTCCGACCGAGTCCGGCGATTTCACTTTGCACGTTTTCCGCGGCACCCTCGATAGCCGCCAGCACCTCGCCCTCACCCTCGGGCAGCTCGATCACGAGGCGACGCTGGTGCGCGTCCATAGCGAGAACCTGCTCAGCGATGTGTTCCATGCCCGGGGCATGGGCAGCAGCCGCGCCCTGGCCACCGCACTCGAGGCGATCACCCGGGCCGGCCGGGGGGTGGTGCTTTACATGGAGCCGGCCAATGCCGGCGAGCTGCTGCTGCGCCGTCTCAACGCCGCGCCGGGCGAGACGGTCTCGCCGATGAGCCTGCGCGACTACGGCACCGGCGCGCAGATTCTGCGCGCCCTCGGTCTGGGGCGGATCCGCCTCCTTTCCAACAGTGCGCGCAAGGTCGTCGGCCTCGACGGCTACGGGCTGGAGATCGTGGAGCAGGTGCCGCTGGGAGGATGACCGCTTTTTGAATTTCGGATTGGGGATTGACCGCACCGCGTTGCGCTGGAGCATCCCCTGTCTCTTTCCGCATGAGTTTATCCGCTCCCCAGTCCCAAGTCTTGTCCGGCGCCGGATTTTCCGTCGGCATTGCCGCGGCGCGCTTCAACGGGCGTTATGTCGACGCGCTGCTCCAGAAGGTCCAGGAGCACCTGCGGGCCGCCGGCGTGCGCGAGAATCGGATCACCCTCGTGCGCGTGCCGGGCTCGAACGAGCTGCCGAGCGCCGTCCAGATGCTGTGCCGGCGCCGCCGGCCCGATGTCTGCATCGCCCTGGGCGTCATTATCCGCGGCGGAACCCGGCATTACCAGCTGGTGGCCGACGCCTCTGCCTGCGGCTTGATGCAGGTGGCGCTCACGGCGGGTGTGCCGGTCATCAACGGCGTGATTGTCGCCGAAAATGAGCGGCAGGCCGCGGCGCGCTGCACCGGTCGCATCCGGCGCGGCGCCGAGTTTGCCCAGGCGGCGCTCGAGATGGCCGCCCTGAGACGAAGGCTGGCCCGATGAGCAAGGCCCAGTATGCCCAGCGTCACGACGGCCGCGTGGCCGCGCTGCAGTATCTTTACGCCTGGAGCCTCAATCCGCCCGCCGATCTGGCCGGTGATCTGCGGGTGTTTTTTGAGAGCCTCGATCAGCCGCGCGACTATTATGGATTTGGCGAGGAGCTGATCCACGGCGCCATCGGGCACGTGGGCGAAATCGACACGAAGATCCGCGCGCTGGCGCAGAACTGGGAGTTCGAGCGCATTGCCAAGATCGACCTCGCCATCCTGCGCCTGGCCATCTTCGAGATGCTGTACCGCAAGGACATCCCGCCGGTCGTTTCGATCAACGAGGCCATCGACCTCTCCAAACAGTTTTCCAATGCCGATGCCAAGCGGTTCATCAACGGCATCCTCGACCGGCTGAAGGACGACCTCGGCCGCGATGCCCGCAAGGCTACGACCGAATAATTTTGGCCACGGATGGCACGGATCAGCACAGATTGATGGTTCTTCATCCATGTCCATCCGAGCAATCCGCGGTTGATTCCTCTCGATGCTCTCGCTCTTCCAGAAATTCCGGGACGGCCTGACCAGGACGGCCCGCGGCATCGCCGGAAAAACCCGGTCGCTGTTTGCCGGGCGGGCCATCGATGCGTCGTCACTGGAAACGCTGGAGGAGGCGCTGTACACCGCCGACTTCGGCGTGGCCACGACCACGGAGATTCTCGAGGAGATCAAACGAGCCCACCACCAGCAGCCGGAACTGCGCGGACAGGAGGCCGCCGCCATCGGCGCCGCCGTCTTGCGGCGCGTGCTGGCCGGCAGCGAGGGCCGGCTGGAGACCGGACCCCGCCGTCCCGGCGGACCGGACAATCCCGAGGTCATCTGCCTCATCGGCGTCAACGGCTCGGGCAAGACCACCACGGCGGCCAAGCTGGCGTGGATGCTCCAGCAGGACGGCCGGTCGGTGACCGTGGCCGCCTGCGACACCTTCCGCGCCGCGGCCGTGGAGCAGCTCCGCACCTGGGCCCAGCGGCTTGGACTCGAGCTGATTGCCAGCCAGACGGGCGCCGACGCCGCCGCGGTGGCCTTCGACGGCTGGCAGGCCGCGAAGGCGCGCGGCCGCGACTGCCTGGTCATCGACACCGCCGGACGCCTGCACACCAAGAGCAACTTGATGGAGGAGCTGGCGAAGATCCGCCGCGTGTTGCGGAAGCACGACCCGGCCGCGCCGCAGCACGCCTGGCTGGTGATCGACGGCTCGCTTGGCTCCAATTCCATCGAACAGGCGAAGGTCTTCCACCGGAGCTTCGGCCTGACCGGCCTCGTCGTGACGAAGCTCGACGGCACCGCGCGCGGCGGGGCCATCGTCGGCATCTGGCGCGAGCTGAAGCTGCCGATCTATTTCGTCGGCCTGGGCGAGCAGGCGGAGGATCTCCAGCCCTTCAGTGTCGACCACTACGTCAAGGCGGTCTTCGGGCTGGAGGTATCAGCGTGAAAGCCTGAGGGCGCCGCCGGGCGGAACGTCGGTGGAAGATTGCCGGTGGAGATCGCGGCGCGACCGTCGCAGAGACAGACGCCGGGCTCCGCCGATGAAGCCCGGCGTGGTGGATGGCCGCGGCCGCCGCTAGAAACTCGCGCGGACGCCGAGCGTCACGCCGCGTCCGGGGAGCGGAGCGAATTCCTTGAGGAACGAAGTGGACACGCGGGCCGTGGTGTTGGTGAGGTTTTCGCCGCGGGCAAAAAGCTCATAGCGCACCCGGCCCGCAGCAAGCTGGTAACTCACATCGGCGCTCAGCAGCGTGTAGCCGGCCGTCTCGGTTTCCGGCGCGGCGACATGGTCCTGCCGTCCCGCATGACGCACCTCGCAGCCGATCCGCCAGCGGGCGTCCTCGTAGCGCACGCGCCCGCCGACCCGCCAGGGAGGCATGCGAGGCAGCGGTTCGTCATCCGTCGTCTGCTCCGCGTGCACATAGTCCGCCATCAGGTCGAGATGCACGTGGTGGCCCTGGCGCTCAACCAGGTGCAGGATGGCCTCGATTTCGCCACCGTAGAACAGCGCATCCTTGGCGATGAACTGGTAGGGCGTGAGCCCCTCGGGGTTGTTGTCCTCCGGAATCGCGTCCGTGGGCAGCCGCTGTTCGAAGATGTAGCCGGCAAAACGGTTGCCAAATCCGCTGATCGAGCCGGTGACGAATCCGGCACGCTGGCGCAGGCTGAGGTCGAGTCCGAGTGATTTTTCCTTGCGGAGACCCGTGGTGCCGACCTCGTACGCGTTGGTACCGCCGTGCGGTCCGTTGGAGAAAAACTCCTGGGCGGTGGGCAGACGCTCGGTGTAGGCGAGCGACAGGCCCACGGAGCAATCCTTCCGGGGATACAGGACCACGCCCAGCGAACCACTGCCGCCGGTGGATTTCTTTTCCTGGCCGGAGGTGGCGGTATAGCCCGGCAGGCTGGGGAGGCCGGGATCGACTTCCCCGAGCCGGATGGTCTGGCTTTCAAGCCGCGCCCCCAACTGGTACGTCACCCCTTCGCGTTTCAATTCCTCGAGCACGAAGACCGCGCCGCTGGTGGTGCGCGAAGGCGGCGTGACCACCTCCCCGCCCACGGCCGAAAAGTCGCTTTGCGCCGCCTGGAGGCCCACCGTGCCGGTCACCGCACCGATGGCGGCGTGCGGCAGCTCCAGGCGCCCTTCCCAGGCGTGGTTGCGGAACGTGGTGGCCGCATCACCGCCGTCGAGTTCCGCGTGCCGGTAGCGGCCGTAGCCCAAGCGCAGCTTCGCGCTCCGGAAAATACCGAAGGGCTGGGTGATGTCGCCCGCGAGGTCGAAGCGGGTCTGCTTCAGGTCGATGGTGATCGGCAAATCCTCGGCGACGGGCACGCCGTAGACGGTCTCGTAGCGGTGGATTGATGCGCCGATCCGGCCGGCACTCCAGAAGGCGGTGGCGCCGAACGAACCATCCTTCGTGTCGATCGCGCTGTTGGGCAGCGTGCCGCCGGGCTGGCCGGACGGGGCGCCCGCGTCGATGCGGGCCACGCCGGGGATCTTCACGTCGTCGGTTTTCTGGCGCAGGGCATCGATCTGGATGGCAAGGTTCTGCTGCCCCGCGCCGACGGCGGCGATCCCGGCGCGCTCGTCGCCGGCGCCGAAGCCCCTTGCTTCCACCGCGCCGTGCAGTTGTCCGTCGCCGGGCGTGTCGGGGATGCGATTGTCGATGACGTTGACCACGCCGCCGACGGCGGAGCTGCCGTACAGCAGCGTCGCCGGGCCGCGCAGGACCTCGATGCGGGAGGCAAACAGCGGTTCAATGGCGACATTGTGATCGGGGCTGATGTTCGAGGCGTCGAGCGCCCCGACACTATCGGCCAGCACGCGCACGCGGTCGCCGCCGAGGCCCCGGATGATGGGACGGCTTGCGCCCGGGCCGTAGAAGGTGGCGTTGACACCCGGCGTGGCGGCGAGGGTGTCGCCCAAGGTGGCCTGCGAGCGCAGGCGCAGCTCGTCGCCCGCCAGGATGGAGGTGCCTTGCGCCAGGTCGAACGCCGTCTTGGCATCGGACCCGGCGCTCACGACGACGGTATCGAGCTGGTAGATTTTTTCGCCGGCCGCCACGGAGGGTGGCACGGTCTGGCCGCGGACGATCGCCGCGGCGCAAAGGAGCAAAAAGGGAAAACAGTGGGAAGTGGACATGCTGAATTTGGGTTAAGGGTGCACGCACGTGCGCCGTCACGCCTTGGCGCGCGGCGCATCACCGGCGTCGCCCCGGTCGGGCGCGACGCCACGCAACCAATCAACTCAGCACGCCGGGGGGGCGTGTCCCGGAGGGAGCCGATAACGAGGGGAGGCCAGGTGCAGTGGCGCCGGTGCAGGCGCGGCTTGCGCCAGGAAGAGCGGCGCTGTCACCGCCAGCAACATGTCCGCCGCGGCGGACACCACGCCGTGCTGGTAGAGGGCGACGGCGCACGCGTGGTCGCTTTCACCTGCGTGGCCGTGCAGCCACGCATGCAACGCGGGGCTGGCGGCCAGCACGCCCAGCCACAGGACCAGCGCCACGCCGCCGGCGGCAAACAGGCGGTGCCGGAGCAGGCGGAAGGCGGAAAGATTCATGTCCGGGGGCGGCATCGGGCGGTCGGGCAAAACGGATAGCGTGATCGCAACGGAATGCAAGCAGCCGGAGCCCTGTTTTCGGTGACGACAAGGCGCGACGACTCTGCTAGGCGTCAGGCCGCGATGGATGACCGTCGTGATCTATGACCTCACTCACCCTGCAGCAGCTCATTCCCGTGATCCAGACGGCGGTCGGGCCGGTGATTCTCATCTCCGGCGTCGGCCTGCTGCTCCTGTCGATGACGAACCGTTTCGGACGGGTGGTCGACCGCTCGCGCCTGCTGGCGCGGGAGATGCCGGCCGCCGGAAAGGAACGCGAGGATCTGTCCGCGCAACTGGCGGTGCTGTACCGGCGCGCGAAGATCATCCGGCTCGCGATCATCCTCGCCACCGCGAGCGTCCTGCTGGCCGGCCTGCTGGTCATCTCCCTGTTTCTCGCCGCGCTGCTGCAGGTGGAGGCGGCGCTGCCGGCTGCGCTCTGCTTCATCTTGTGCATGGTGTCGTTGATCGCCTCGCTCGTCGTGTTCCTTCTCGATCTGCAGGTCTCGCTGGCGGCCCTGCGGATGGAACTGAACCAGGCGGGTTTTGCCGAGAGCTGAGAAGAGGGCAGGTCGCCGCGTTCGCAGCGAACGCGGCAGCCAGGCTCAAAATTCGTAGAACGGCGTGCCGGTGCCGGGAGCCACGATGGAGCAGCCGCACTTGGCCGCCGCGAGGACGCCGGCGCAGGCGTTTTCCACCGCTGCCGGGCTGTTGCAGTCGCGACTGAGGTGGGCGAGGAAGACATGCCGCCAGTGCGGTGAGGCCACCGAGGCGAGGAGTTCGCGGGCGCTCTCGTTGGAAAGATGTCCGTGCCGGCCGCGGATGCGCTGTTTGACCGACCAGGGGCGCTTCGGGTCGTCCTGCAGCATCCGGGGACAGTAGTTGGCTTCGACCACCAGCACATCGGCCTCGCGGATGCGCTCCTTGATGTGCTGCGGGGCATGACCGAGGTCGGTGAGCCAGGCCAGCCGGCGCACCGGCGAGAAGAGATCGTCTGGGCCGTGCGTGAAAAGAAACGCCACGGGATCGTGCGCGTCGTGGGGCACGGAAAAGCTTTCGATCTCGAGATCACGAAACCGGAAGCGCGTTCCGGTCTCGAAAAACTGCCAGGCGGGGCGGTGTTTCAACCCGGCCTGCACGGCGCGGGCGGTGGCGTGGTTGGCGAAAATCTGGATGTGCGGATGGCGCGACAGTCCGCTGATGCCGGCGGCATGGTCGCCGTGCTCGTGCGTGAGGAAAACGGCATCGATGCGGTCCAGCGATTCACCGACGCCGGCCAGCAGCTGCGTGATCCGGCGGGCCGAGAAGCCGGCGTCGACCAGGATGCGCGCCTGTCCGGTTTGCAGCAGGGCGCAATTGCCTTCGCTGCCGCTGCCGAGGATGCAAAACCGCATGCGCATGGGAAAGGATGATGCAATGTCCCGCGGATCCGGCGAGGCAAGGGGTTTCTGGCCGCCGCAGGGGCGGCTGCAGCCCGCGGCCGCGCCATTTGTCCCTTCCCGCGCCCGCTCATCCTAAATCGTTGCAACCCGGAGGGCCGTCGGCGTGTCATGGAAGCCCAGCCTGCACTTCAATCCTGCTTGAAACCGATTTTGTAATTTGCCGAATGTTGCGCGGGAGGGCCCGCCTTGCTTGCCTTGGACCTCCGGTTCCGCCAAATCTACCTGCTTCCCGGATTAACCCGCCATGTCCTCACCTGCCGCTTCAACTCCTGCCGCCGGGTCCGTCTCGACGGCCGTCCCTGCCCGGAAAAAATCGCGCCGCAAATGGTGGATCATGCTCGGCCTCGTGCTGGTCATCGGCCTGGTGGCCGTCGCGACGGTGGTGAGCCGGCGCAAGGTGAAACCGGTCGCGGTCACGGTGGAGAAGGCCGCCATCAGGGACATCACGCACCTGGTCACCGCGACCGGCAAGGTGCAGCCGGAGGTCGAGGTCGCGATTTCACCGGAGGTCGCCGGCGAGCTCATTGCCCTGCCTTTCAAGGAGGGGCAGATCGTCAAAAAGGGCGATGTCATTGTGCGCATCAAGCCCGATTTCTATGTCGCCCTGGTCGACCAGCAGGAAGCCGCGCTGGCCTCGGCCAAGGCCGCCAGCCTCCTCAACAAGGCCAACCTCGAAAAGGCCGGCGAGGATTTCCGCCGGGCCGATGATCTCTACCGGAAAAAGCTCATCTCGGATGCCGATTACACGGTCGCCAAAACCGGCCTGGAAGTCGCCCGGGCCAATTATGAATCGTCGCTCGCCTTGATCCGCCAGACGGAGGGCGCCCTCAGCCAGTATCGCGACCAATTGGGCAAGACCACGATTTATGCGCCGATGGACGGGACCATCAGCGTGCTGAACAACGAAGTGGGCGAGCGGGTCGTCGGCACCGGACAGTTCGCCGGCACCGAAGTCATGCGCATCGCCGACCTCAACAGCATGGAGGTGCGGGTGAAGGTGAACGAGAACGACATCATCAACGTGAAGGCCGGCGACCACGCGGCGGTCACCATCGATGCGTTCCCCGGGCGGAAATTTTCCGGCCGGGTCAGCGAGATCAGCAGCTCCGCCCTCACCACGGGCGCCGCGGGCGCCGGCACCAACCAGGCCGCGCTCGCCGCCTCCGCCTCCGACGAAGTGACCAATTTCCTGGTGCGCATCCGCATCGATGACCGTGAATCCCAGCTCCGGCCCGGCATGAGCGCCACGGTCGACATTGCGACGGAAACCGTCAGCCATGTCGTCTCGGTGCCGATCCAGAGCGTCACCGTCCGGGCCGCGGGCGGAAAAACCGCGGAGGAACTCCAGCAGCAGCGGGCCCGGGAGGCCCGGGAGCGCACGGGCAACGACCTGGAACTGGTCCAGGAACGGGAAGAGGCCCGGCGCAGCCGGGAGACGCTCCAGCGGGTCGTCTTCATCCGGCAAGGCGATGGCGTGAAGCTCCGGCCGGTGGAAACCGGCATCGCCGACAACACCTACATTGAAATCAAAAGCGGCGTGAAGGACGGGGAGGAGGTGGTGTCGGGCAGTTATGCCGCCATCAGCCGCAACCTCAAGGACGGGGCCAAAATCGTCGCCGAGCAGGCCAAGAAGGATGACCAAAACTGAACCGGCCATTTCCTGGAGACGCGACGCCCTCGGCGCGCGTTTCCTCCTGGGCCGCCCACATACCCCGTCGCCATGATCGCTCCGCCCGCGCCCTCCGCCCAGTCGCGCCGCATCCTTCGCCAGCCCGGCGCGCTGGTGATCGAAATCGAGGGGGTCACCAAGCTGTACCACATGGGCGAGGAGACCGTCCATGCCCTCCGGGGTGTCGCCCTCAAGGTCCACCGCAACGAATACCTCGCCATCATGGGTCCGTCCGGCAGCGGCAAGTCGACCCTGATGAACATGCTGGGCTGCCTCGACACGCCCACCGGCGGCCATTACCAGTTCAACGGCAAGAACGTTTCCAGCATGACGGATGACGAGCTCGCGAGCATCCGCAACCGCGAGATCGGCTTTGTCTTCCAGACCTTCAACCTGCTGCCGCGCTCGACCGCCCTGCACAACGTCGAGCTGCCCTTGATCTATGCCGGCATGCCGCCCGCCGTCCGGCGCGAGCGGGCCCGCCAGGCGCTCCAGGACGTGGGCCTGGGCGACCGCATGCTGCACAAGCCCAACGAACTGTCCGGCGGCCAGCGCCAGCGGGTGGCCGTGGCCCGGGCGCTCGTCAACCATCCGTCCATCATCCTCGCCGATGAACCCACCGGCAACCTCGATTCCAGGACCGGCGCGGAGATCATGCAGCTGTTCGACCAGCTGTACGAACAGGGCCACACGATCATCGTCGTCACCCACGAGGAGGACATCGCGCATCATGCCCGCCGCACCATCCGGCTGCATGACGGATTGATCGCCAGCGACCGGATGAACGATCACTGAGGCCGGACCGGCCCTCGGCCACCGATGAAAACCCTGATCCGCTTCTGCTACGAATTCATCGAGTCCATCCGCATCGCGTGGGCGCAGATCCGCGCGAACAAGCTGCGCTCCGTGCTCACGGCGCTGGGCGTCATCATCGGCATTGTCGCGGTCACGCTCATGGGCACCGCCATCCGCGGCATCGACACCGGTTTTCAGAGCAGTCTCGCCATGCTGGGCGACGACGTGCTCTACGTGCAGAAGTGGCCGTGGGGCCCCGTCGAGGACTGGTGGAACTACGTCAACCGGCCTTCCATCGAGGTCGAGGACGCCCACCGGCTCAACCGGATCATCGAAAACACGTCCAACTCGCTGCTGACGGTGGCGGTGCCGGTCGCCGGCCACGGCAGCTCGGTGAAGCGGGGGGACAGCCGCGTGGATGGGGTCTACGTTTTCGGCACCACGGCGGATTACGCGCGTATCATCGGTCAGGATTACCACGCCGGACGCCTGTTCAACGACGTCGAGGCCAACGCCGGGCGGGCGGTGTGCGTGCTGGGCTACGACGTCGCCGAGGCGCTTTTCCCCGGCCGCTCCGCCCTCGACCAGATCGTCGTGATCAGCGGCCATCCCTGCACGGTGATCGGCGTTTTCGCCAAACAGGGGGAGTTTCTCGGCCTGTTCAGCTTCGATAACCAGCTCGTCATGCCCCTCAATGCCTTCAAGAAGATGTTCACCACCCGCCACCGCACCGACCTGCGGGTGCAGGTGAAGGACAAGAGGCGCCTGGGCGAGGCCAGGGACGAACTGACCGGCGCCATGCGTCGTGTCCGGAGCCTGCTGCCCGGGGAGCGGGATAATTTCTGCATCAACGAGCAGCAGGCCTTCAAGGCGCAGCTCGATCCGGTGAAGCGGGGCATCGCCTTGGCCGGCCTCTTCATCACCGGCCTGTCGCTGTTTGTCGGTGCCATCGGGATCATGAACATCACTTTTGTCAGCGTGAAGGAGCGCACGAAGGAGATCGGCACCCGCAAGGCCCTCGGGGCCCGCCGCCGCACCATTCTGCTGCAGTTCCTGGTCGAGGCCGTCTCCATCTGCCTGGTCGGCGGGGTCGTCGGCATGGGCGTGGCCTATGCGGTATTTCTCGGCCTCCATTTCCAGGTGCCGAGTTTCCCGGTGGAGTTTTCGCCGGACCTGGTCGTCATCAGCATGCTGGTGTCGGTCGTCACCGGTGTCATCTCGGGCTTTGCCCCGGCGTGGGGCGCCGCGCGCCTCGATCCCGTGGTGGCGCTGCGGTACGAATAGTTTTTTGGCCCGCGATCAGCGCATGAGAAGCTGTGCGACGCCGGGCAGCGGGCCAAAAAACTAAAATCAAAAACCTAAAATCAAAACTTCCCGATGCCCCTGTCCGAGATCCTCAGAATCGCGTTCGCCTCGATCGGCGTGAACAAGCTCCGCTCGATCCTCACCATGCTGGGCATCACCATCGGTGTGTTCTCGGTCATCGGGGTCATGACCACCGTCTCCGCCCTGCGCAGTTCCATTGAGACCGGCCTGAGCTTCCTCGGAAGCAATTTTTTTCAATTCGGCAAGTATCCCACCGGCCTCACCGGCGGTTCCAACCGCCGCCAGATCGAGATGCGCCGCGACATCACGCTCGAACAGGCCCTGCGTTACCAGCAGCTCATGGCCGGGGCAACCGACGTGGTCTGCCTGAAGGTGTTTGATTACAACGGGGCGCAGGCGGTCTACCACGGCCGCAAGACCACCCCCGGCCTGACCTTCGGCGGCACGAACGAGTATTTTGTCACCGCCAACCAGTACCGCATCGAGTTGGGGCGCAATTTCCAGCCCGAGGACATCGAATTGGGCCGGCCGGTCGTCCTGATCGGGCAGGACATCGTCAAAAAGCTTTTTCCCGCGGAATCGCCGCTCGGCAAGACCATCAAGCTGAAGGAGCGCACCTATGTTGTCATCGGCGCCTTTGCCGAGAAGGGCACCGCCTTCGGCCAGAGCCAGGACGATGTGGCCATGATTCCCATCACCCGTTTTTTCAGCGACTTTGGCGCCGAGGGGCGCACCGTCAACATCGCCACCGAAGCCCCCTCCCATACGATCTACAACGAGACGGCTGACCAGGGCGTCACGGCCTTGCGCATCGTCCGCGGCCTCAAGCCCGAGGATGAGAATGACTTTGAGCTCTACTCCAACCAGTCGCTGCTCACCGCCTTTGCCAAGGTGGCGGACTACATCACCGTCGGTTCGTTTGTCATCAGTGCCATCGCGCTGCTGGCGGCCGGCGTGGGCATCATGAACATCATGCTCGTCAGCGTGACCGAACGCACGAAGGAGATCGGCATCCGCAAGTCCATCGGCGCCCGCCAGCAGTCCATCCTCACCCAGTTTCTCATCGAGGCGGTGGCGATCTCGCTGGCCGGCGGGGTGCTCGGCATCGTCCTCGGCGTCATCGGCGGCAACGGGCTGGCGATGCTGATGCAAGCCCGCGCCGTCTTCCCCTGGGACTGGGCGTTGCTCGGCCTGGTGGTCTGCTCGGGAATCGGCGTCGCCTTCGGCTTTTACCCGGCGTGGAAGGCGGCCTCGCTCGATCCCATCGAGGCCCTGCGGTACGAGTAGGCTGCTCCGGGGTTCATGGCCGGGAGCCACACCGTGATCATGGCGTTGGCGAGAACGCCCCTTGCCCAAGGGTAGGGCGGATTATCCCTAATACGGATTTTTCATGGAGACGCGACGCCCTCGTCGCGCGTTCCCTCTGAAAAATGGCGAGGGGCCATCGCCGCTCCAGTTTGCACATTGTTGCCAGGGCGTCCCCTGGGTATGAAATAAGCGGGCTAATCCGCCGCTCCAGGTAGCCGGGCGGCTGACCGTGTCCGCCGTCCCGTCCTCCAAAGGCCCTGCGAAGGGGGGAAGCCTTGTACGAAGGCTGGATCCATAAAACCACCGCCACGGTGCCCCCTGGCTCGCTGAAGCGCTCTGGCGAAAGCGGTCCGCGTGCGCGCCGCGCTGCCGCGGAGATCTCGTCGAGGCAAAGGAACATTTTAAGTGCTTGATTTATTAAGATCGGAAGCATTACAAGAACTCGTTTCCGCTCGGCGAAAAATACTCCAGCAACAACTAACCTATAGATCCCCATCAGCGGGATTGATCTGATGAATGCTGCCCTGGTGAAGCATGCAATGGGTGTGGCCGGCGTTTTGGCGCTATTCCTGACCGGCGAGGCCTTGGGCGACCAAGCCACCGTGAATCTGGCGCAAACGCGCCACGCCTTGAATCTCAACAGCGGCGTGATCGAAGGCTCGATCCAGCAGATGCGCCCCGAAGGCGTGACCATCAATGGCGGCGCGGTGATCACCGGCGACCTGCTGGTGCCCGGCACGCCGGTCGTGCGCCTCAACGGCCACCCGAGCTATGGCGGCACGCTGGACGGCTCCGGCAATGCCGCGCCGTCCAACTACCAGGTCACGCTCAACGGAAGCTGCGCGGTGCGGCACGTCATCCGGCGGATCGATCCGCTGGATCTGCCCGCTGTCAGCGCGCCGCCTTTCCCTGCGGGCGCGCGCAACGTCACGATCAGCGCGCCCAATCAGGACCCCGGGGACTTTCAGACGCTGCGCAACCTCACCCTCAACGGTGACGTAGGCCAGGTCATCGTGCCGCCGGGAACCTACGGCGATTTCACCGCCAACGGCGGCAGCGGCTTCACGCTGGGTGTGGCCGGCGCGACCCAGCCCGCCGTCTACAACCTCCAGCGTCTCACCCTCAACGGCCAGGCCCGGATCCAGTTGGTGGGTCCGGTCATTGTCACCGTGGCCCACGGCTTCGCGGCCAATGGCACGGTTGGCTCGACCGCCAACCCCGCCTGGCTCGCCCTTAACATCTACTCCGGGGGCTTCACGCTCAACGGCGGCTGTGCGGTCCACGGTTTTGTCAACGCCCCCAACGGGACGGTCATTGTCAACGGCGCCAGCCAGCTCGTCGGTGGCGTCGCCTGCGACCGTTTGACGATCAACGGCGGCGGACTGCTGCACTTGGTCGAGGTGGCGGTGCTGAACCAACCACCCATGGCGGTCGACCAGGCCGTGACGCTTAACGAGGACACGACTGCCGGTGTCGTCCTCGGTGCGACGGACGCCGACGGCGACCCGCTCACCTATTCGCTCACCGCAGCTCCGGCCCACGGCGCTCTCAGCGGCGCTGCGCCCAACCTCACGTACACCCCGGACACCAACTACCACGGGACCGACAGCCTCAAATTCACGGCCAACGACGGGCAGGCCGATTCGAACGAAGCGACCGTGACTATCGCCGTGACGCCGGTGAACGACGCCCCCGTCGCCGACCCCAAAAACGTCACCGGGGCGGAAGACACCGCCATCGCCATCGAGCTCAGCGGTTCCGATGTCGACGGCGATGCGCTGGGCTTCACGGTCACGACCCCGCCGGCCCACGGATCGCTGTCCGGGGCGGGCGCCGACCTGATCTATACCCCCGCGGCCGACTACAACGGTCCGGACAGTTTCACCTACACGGCCGGTGACGGGAGCCTGAATTCGAGCCCGGCCGCGGTGGCCATCACGGTCACACCGGTCAACGATGCGCCGGCGGTCAACTCGCAAAGCCTTGCGGTCAACGAAGGCTCGGAACTGGCGGTGACGCTCACCGGATCGGACGTGGATGGCGACAGCCTCGCCTACATGGTTCTGACCCAGCCAACTCACGGCACGCTCAGCGGCGCCGCGCCCAATCTCGCCTATCAACCCGCGGCCAACTACGGGGGGCCTGACAGCCTCACCTTCAAGGCGAACGACGGAACGGTCGACTCGAACATCGGCACCATCGCCATCGAGGTCACCAACCTCAACGATCCGCCTTTTGCCAACAGCCAGTCGATTGCCGCCGTTGAGGACACGCCCGCCGAGGTCACGCTGGCCGGCAGCGACCCCGACGGCGATCCGATCACGTTTGTCGTCGTCACGCCCCCGGCCCACGGCACCCTCAGCGGCGCCGGCGCCCATCTCACCTATGCGCCGGCGCCGGACTACCACGGTCCGGACGGCTTCACCTTCAAGACCCGCGACGCCGAATTCGACTCCGCGATCGCCACGGTGGAGATCACGGTCGCCCCGGTGAACGACGCTCCCGCCGTCAACGCGCAGGCGATCACCACCGACGAAGACACCGCGACGCCGATCACCCTGACCGGGGCGGACGTCGACGGCGATGTTCTGACCTACGCCGTCGTCACTCCTCCGGCCCACGGCACGCTGGGCGGCGCGGCGCCGCTCCTCACCTATACGCCCGAGGCCAACTACCACGGCGCCGACACCTTCACCTTCAAGGCCGGCGACAGCCAGCTCGAATCCGCTCCGGCCGCGGTCGCCATCACCATTAACCCGGTAAACGATGCGCCGGTTGTGGCCGCTCAGTCCTTGACCACGGCGGAAGACACACCCCTGACGGTCACGCTCGGCGGCACCGACGTCGAAGGCAGCACTCTCGTCTTCACCGTGCTCACCCCGCCCGCCCACGGCGCGCTGGCCGGAGACGCGCCCAACCTGACCTATACTCCGGCCGAAAACTACCACGGCCCGGACAGCTTCACCTTCCGCGTCAATGACGGGGAGCTCGATTCCGAGCCCGCGGCGATTGCGCTCGCCGTCACCCCCGTGAACGACCCGCCGGTTGGCTCCGATCAAACCGTCGCCATCGACGAGGACGGTACCACCACCCTCACCCTGGCCGGCGCCGACCCGGATGAAGATCCGCTCACGTTTATCATTGTGACCCAGCCGGCCCATGGCGTGCTGACTGGGACCGCCCCCAATCTAACCTATACGCCGGCCGCGAACTTCAGCGGCCAGGACTCGTTCACCTACAAGATCACCGATGGCGTGCTCGAATGCGCTCCGGCCACCGTGATCATCACCGTGACGGAAGTGAATGACCCGCCGACGGCCAACGCGCAGTCCGTGGCCACGGCCGAGGACTCCTCCGTCGCCATCGCGCTTTCGGGCGCCGATCCGGAAGGCGCCCCGCTGACGTTCGTCGTCACCGTTTCCCCGGCGCATGGCGCCCTGTCCGGCGCCGCCCCTATTCTCACTTATACGCCTGCTCCAGACTATCACGGCGCCGACAGTTTCGCGTTCAAGGCCAGCGACGGTCAGATCGATTCCGCCGAGGCGACGGTCGCAATCGCGGTTTCCCCGGTCAATGATCCGCCGACGGCGAACCCGCAGTCCGTGACGACGGACGAGGACACCCCCGTCTCCCTCACGCTTTCGGGTCAGGATCCGGAAGGGGCAACGCTGGCTTACGTTGTCACCGTTCCCCCGGCGCACGGCACACTGGGCGGCGCGGCGCCCGATCTCGTGTACACGCCGGCGGCTGATTTCAACGGCGCCGACAGCTTTGCCTTCAAGGTCAGCGACGGGGAGGCGGATTCCGCGGAGGCGGCCGTCTCCCTCTCGGTTTCTCCGGTAAACGATCCCCCGACAGCTGACGACGCGAGCGCCGCCACGGCGGCCAATACGCCGGTCGCGATCACGCTGACCGGCAGCGATCCCGACGGCGATCCGATCACCTATGCGATCGTTACGCCGCCGGCGCACGGTTCGCTGAGCGGCGCCATCCCCGCCCTCACCTACGAGCCGGCCGCTGGCTTCAGCGGAGCGGACAGTTTCACTTTCAAGGTCAACGATGGAGCCGGCGATTCGAACATCGCCTCGGTGTCCCTCACGATCGAAGCCCCGGTCAACCTGCCGCCGGTCGTCGACGCCGGTAGCGATGCCACGGCGATCTTGAGACCAGAAAGCTCCGTGAAGCCCTATAGCAACATCATCATCAACCATGATGAATGGACGCTCACGGAAACAGGGTTCGCCTATAGCGCGGATGCCGGGAAATTCGCGCGCAATCTTGCGCATTGGATCACGGGCGGGAATCCGGGGCGCTTTTTGGCCTATACCAACTGCGCCGCCGGATCGGTCGCTGAGGCCTTTACCGGCCAGTCGTTGCGGGCGGCGATGGAAGCTGACGGACACACGTGGGAAACAAGCAGCACGATTCCGTTCACGCTGGCGAACCTTGTGCAATACGATGCCGTCTTCTTTTCGGCCAATATCGTCGATAACCAGGTGTTGATCGACTACGTGAACGCCGGCGGCACCGTCTATATCAGTGCCGGCACGAAGCTTTCCGGACAGGACGCGGATGTTGAGGCGGGGTGGTACAACCAATTCCTCAATCACTTCGGTCTGGCCTATGGGTATCCTTACAACCGCGTGATTGGGACACTCCCTGTGTATTCGAATCACCCGATTTTCGCCGGTGTTCACCAGCTTTACTACCTCAACGGCAACCCGGTGATCGTGCTGGATCCTTCTGATCCCAGGACATCGGTCATCGATCGGTTCGATTTCAAGAACCTGATGGCGATTTACTCCCGCTCGCTGGAACGGGCGCAGGCCAATCTCGTCGGAACCGTGACCGATGATGGGCAGCCGGGCGGAGCGGTGCTGCAAACTGCTTGGAACGTCGTCAGTGGTCCGGGGCCGGTCTATTTTGACGATCCGTCCTCCCCGACCACGACCGCGAGTTTTTCGGTGCCTGGTACCTATGTTCTGCGGCTTTCGGCAAATGATTCGGCGGCCAGTTCATCCGCCGAGGTGACAATCACGGTGGAGAGCAACGCCTCCCCCACGGCCTACGCCGGTCCCGATGTTTCCTCTCCGTCACCATCGGTTCCGGTGGCGTTGGCAGGAGAAGCTGCCGATGATGGCAGACCGCTGGGATCGAGCCTCAGAGTAATGTGGAATGCGCTGTCCGGACCAGGCACAGCCTCATTCACGGCACCGGATTCGCAGACAACAGCCATGACGGCGTCGTTGCCGGGAGTTTACGTGGTGCAACTGACTGCGTCTGACGGCACCACTGCGGCATCGGACATCACTGAAGTGCGCTTTGGTGCACAGTATGCAAACCCTGCTCCGCAGGACTTGGCGGCTTGGTGGACTGGCAATCACACCGCTCAGGACGCAGTCAGCGGCTCGAGCGCCGAGATGTTGAACGACGTCCATTTCTCGCCTGGAAAGGTTTCCGAAGCTTTCGAATTTGACGGGATCGACGATGCGCTCCATGTACCAGCATCTTCCGATATCGATGTCGGCGCGGCTCCTGCCGGCATGACCGTCGAGTTATGGATGAAGCCAAGGCAGCTCGCTGACCGGATCTTTCTGGCATGGCGCAAGGACGACGCTGAAGGTTTGTTTATCCAACAAGCCTTTGGGGGACAGAGAATCTGGGTGCGGATCAAGGACACCGCTGGTCAGGACCACAGCATTCTGTCACCAGCGTTTTTGACGGCCGGAGAATGGCAGCATATCGCATTCACCTATGACAGGGTTTCGGGGGAAGCGCGAATCTACCGGAACGGGATACTCTCCGTTGTGCAGAATCTCGGCACGTTCACGGCTCAAACCTCCTATGATTTTTACCTCGGAGCGAGGCCTCGGGACTATCTGAGCTGTTACGATGGCTGCTTGGATGAAGTAGCCCTCTACCGGCGACCCTTGAGCGCCGACGAGATTCTCGCCATCTGGCAGGCCGACATCTTCGGCAAATGCCCCCTCGATGGAAATACCGGGCCGCACGTTGACGCGGGACCGGATCTCACAGTAGGAGCGGTCAACCAGCAGGTCAATCTGAGCGGGAATGTCACCGACGATGGGCTGCCTGCAGGTCATGTGGTATCTACTCTCTGGAGCAAAGTGGCGGGCCCCGGGGATGCGGTCTTCATGGATGCCTCCTCTGCCACCACCACGGTGAGCTTTGATGCCGCCGGCGTCTACCTGCTTAAACTCTCTGCCGATGACGGTGCTATTACGACCCAGGATTTGGTCGAAGCACAGGTCGCGGTTCCTGCCGCTCAGGGCTACCCCTCTGGCCTGTCGGCATGGTGGACTGCCAACGGGCATCCGCACGAATTCCTGCAGTATGGCCCTGATCTCCAGTTCTTTAACGGTGCGGCCTATGGACAGGGGATCTGTTCCCAAGGCATCCATTTCGACGGGGTCGACGATATTGTCAGGATACCTGCGTCCCTCGCCACTGACGTTGGCGTCTCCCAAGCTTTCACGATTGAATTTTGGTTCAAACGTTCACGGGAAATGGACGACGTCTTGCTTGTATACAAAAACCGCGGCGGGCCGGAAGGCGTCAAAGTATCAAGCCTGTACAACGGTTCGCTGATGGTGGCGAATCTGGTAGATGTCGCTGGTGAGAGCCATTCCTTCAATACTGCAGCTTGGGTATTCACAGGGCAGCAATGGCAGCATCTGGCTCTGACTTACGACGCGGCGACGGGGCTCGGCCGGCTTTATCGCGACGGACAGTTGGTCAGAGAGCAGTCCTTAGGCAGCTTCACACCCCAGACGAGCTATGACGTCTGGCTGGGGAGCGATCCTGATCGGAACTATCTTGGTGGCGATCTTGACGAGCTCAGCTTCTACAACCGGGCTCTGACCATCGCAGAGATTCAAGGCATCTACAATGCCGGTGCATTTGGGAAGAGCCCGGTTCCGGCGAATGGCGCCCCCACCGTCAGCGCCGGCGCCGATCAGCCGGCTTATGTCGACACGGCTGTCACCCTCGCCGCCACTGCGGTCGACGACGGCCTGCCGAATCCGCCCGCCGCGCTCACCTACGGCTGGTCCGTGGTCAGCAGCCCCGCCGGCAGCAGTCCGCCCGCCGTCTCCGGTCCCGTCGTCAGCGGCTCCACGTTCACCTTCACCTTCACGTTCACTGCCCCCGGCGCCTACGTCCTGCGCCTGTCCGCCGGCGACTCCGAACTCACCGGTTCGGACGACGTGCAGGTCACCGTGACCACGCCGCCGTCGGCCCCGCCGGCGGTCGCGATCACGTCGCCCGCCAATCACGCCAGCCTTCCGGCCGGCACGCCGTTCACCCTCGCCGCCACCGCCACCGACTCCGACGGCACGATCGCCAAGGTCGAGTTCTTCCAAGGCGCCGCCAAGCTCGGCGAAGCCACCGCACCGAGCACGCCACCTTCCACTTTCACTTTCACTCTCACGTCCGGCCTGCCCCTCGGCTCCTACACCTTCACCGCCAGGGCCACGGACAACGCCGGGATGACCGCCACGTCGGCGCCGGTCGAGGTCACCGTCGTGGCCGATCCCGGCACGCCGCCCTTCGCCGAAATCTCCACCCCCGCCGAGGACGCGCGCATCTCCGCGCCCACCGCGGTCACCGGCGTCGTCGCCAGCCCGATCCTCGCCTCCTGGACGCTCGAATGCCGCCTCAAGGCCGCCGACGGCGAAACGCCGCTGCCGTGGACCACCGTCGCCACCGGCACCGAACCGGTTGGTTCCCTCAATCCCTCGGTCCCTCAGTCCCTTGGGATCTTCGATCCCACCCTCCTCCTCAACGGCATCTACGAACTGCAGTTGCGCGCCGCCGACGCCGCCGGGCGCACGCTCGTTTCCGGCCCGATCACGATCGTGGTCGAGGGCAACATGAAGGTCGGCGCCTTCACGCTCGCCTTCGAGGACCTCAGTCTCCCGCTCGCCGGCATCCCGATCCAGCTGATCCGCACCTACGATAGCCGGGACAGCCGGGTAGGGGATTTCGGGCCGGGCTGGCGCCTCGCCGTCAACAACATCCGCGTCCAGAAGAACCGCAATCTCAGCCCCGGCTGGTATCAAACGCCGCAACAGGGCGACGGCATCCAGTTCTACTATGTCGAACCCGTCCAGGAACGCATCGTCACTGTCGCCATGCCCGACGGCGAAACCCACCGCTTCCGCGCCGGCGCCTACGTCAAGGTCCGCCCGGGCGACCCCGACAACGCCTCCTGGGCCCTCGTCGTGCGCGAGGGGTTGATCAAGTTCTATCCGCTCGGCGATACGACCTCGACCCTTGAGCCGCTCGACGCCGCCAACCAGCTCTACGACCGGTTCTGGCTGCAGGGCACCGGCGACCAGGACATCTATGCCGGGGAATACGGCGACCTCGATTTCATCCCCTACAACCCGGCCCGCTTCCGCCTCACGACCAAGGATGGAGCCGTATACATTCTGGACGAGCGCCTGGGGCTGCTCGAGATGCGCGACCTCAACGGCAACACCCTTGTTTTGGCCCGGGACGGCCAGAACCGGGTGACTTCGATCGTCTCCACCCTTGCTCCCTCCTCCTTGCCTCCTGCTCCCGGCAGCGTCACCACCGTGACCATCCACCGCGACGCCACCGGCCGCGTGGACTACATCACCGATCCCGCCGGGCGGGACCTTGATTACCTCTACGACGCCCAGGGCCGCCTCGGCTCGTTCGCCAACCGCGAGCTCAACGTCACCCAGTTCCTCTACGAACTGTCTGACTCGCTACTCGATGTTCGCTACTCGCTACTGACAAGAATCATCGATCCCCGCGGCGTTTCCGCGCTGCGCTCCGAGTACGACGCCGACGGGCGCCTCGTGAAGCAGATCGATGCCGACGGCCGGGAAACGGTCTTCAACCGCGGCGTCGACGCCACCGGCCGCTTCGAGAAGGTCAGGGACCGCCTCGGCCACGAAACCGCCTACTACTACGACGACCGGGGCAACGTCGTGCTCAAGATCGACCCGGCCGGCGCCCAGACCAGCTTCGCCTATTACCCGGACACCGACCGGGTAAGATTCGAGACCGATCACTACGGCAACGTGAAGTCGTTTGCCTACGATGCCCGCGGCAACCTGACGGTCGAAACCGTCGGCGCCAGCGCCGCCGAGGATCCGGCCAGTCCGACCACAGGCTACACCACGCGCACGACCTGCAACGAGCGCAGCGCGCCGACCTCGATCACCGATCCCGACGGCCGTGTCCAAACGTTCACCTACGATCCGGCGACCAACAACCTGCTCACCCACACCACCGGCGCCGGCGGGCCTCAACCGGCCACCTCGACCTACACCTATTTGGCCGACGGCACCCTCGCCACCGTCACCGACGCCCTCGGCAACGTCACCAGCCACGCCTATGATTATGCGTTCAGCGACGCCGCGTTCCCCAGCGCCGTGAAGCAGATCACGGTCACCGTCACCGATCCTGCGGGCGCCGCGGGCTCCGATCCAGCCAACGCCGCAGTCACCGTGCTGCGCGCCACGCGCGCTCTCCACGACGCGCAGGAAAACCAGGTCGCCCAGATCGTCACGCGCACCTTGCCCGCCGGCGGCACGGAGGACGTGGTGACCCGTTATCTCTACGATTTCGAGAACCGCCTGGTGGCCACGATCCAGCCGGACGGCAAGGTCGCCGAGACCCGTTACAATGCCATCGGCAAGCAGTCGGCCTCGGTCCTGTGGAAGTCCTACGCCGACTACCAGGGCGCCAACGACACCCTGGCGCGGGTCACGAGCTGCGGCTACGACGACCGCGGCAACCAGACCACCATCACCTATCCGGATGGGACCTCCGAGACCACGCACTACGACGCGGAGAACCGCCGCGACTGGAGCCAGGACCGCCTCGGGCAGACGACCGGTTACCAGTACGACGCGGTCGGCCGCCTGCGCTTCACGACCTTCCCCGGCGGCGCCAGCACGGAGACGGTCTACGATCTGGCGGGCCGTGTGACCGACAGCTACGATGAGCTGCGCTACCGCACCCAGTACGTCTACTATTCCGATGGCACCCCCGACGCCTCGCGCCGCCGCCAGGTCATCGTGGCGCCCGACGCCTCCGTTCCATCCGTCACCACCTATCAATACGACCACGCCGGCAACGTCCGCTATGTGACCGATCCGCGGGGCAACACCGTGGAGACGCAGTACGACGAGTTCGGCCGTCTGCGCTTCGTCATCTATCCAGCCACTGACGAGCATCCCTCCACCCACACCGAGACCCGGTACAACGCCCTGGGCCAGCGCGTCGCCGTCGTCGACCAGGAAGAAAAAATCACTCGCTATCGTTACGACGCTCTCGGCCGCCTCGTCGAGGTCCGGCAATACCTCGACCAGTCGCTCGCCGCCTCGGATGCCGATTTCTCCCTTCCGACTACTCACTCCTCGCTAGTCGCTCCTCGCTACTCGTTTGATGAGCTTGGGCATCAAACGTCCCAGACGGACGCCCTGGGCCGGGTCACAAGCTACTGGAGCGATGCCGTCGGCCGGCGGACCCAGCGCGTGCTGCCGGACAATGCCACGGAGACTTTGCAATACGATGATTGGGGCAACCTTTGGAAGCGGACGGACTTTGCCGGCAAGACGAGTGTCTTCACCTACGACGCCCTGAACCGGCTCACGACCAAGACGGCGGACACAAGCCACTCCTCGCTGGTCTACGGGCACGCCATCGCACGGGTGGAGTACGATTACGATGCCAGCGGCGCCCGGACGGCGGCGCGCACCTACAACAAGGACAACCTGCTTCTCTACACCGAAAGCACGCCGCGCACCGTGCGCGGCTGGGTGGACTACAGGGATGCCGGCGGCACGCGGCTTGATTACACCTACTACGGCAACGGGCTTCTCCAGGACACCGTCTCTTCCACCACGAACGGGGTGAATCTAGGCTACCGCTACGACGGGCTGAACCGCCTCGCCTTTGTGGATGACGCCACCACGGGCACGATCCGCACCACGAGCTACACGTACAACGCCAATGGGAGCCTGGAGACGGTAGCCTGCGCCAACGGCGTGACGCACAACTACCAGTACGATGCGCTCAACCGGTTGCGAACGCTGAACGTCACCTTAAACCTTACCACCTTACACGCTTACACCTACCAGCTCCGCGCTTCGGGCCACCGTCAGCAGGTGACCGAAAACACCGGCCGGACCGTCAGCTACGCCTACGATGGTATTTACCGCCTGACCGGCGAGACGATCACCGGCGATGCCAGCAGCAACGGCTCCGTCAGCTACACGCTCGACAAAGTCGGGAACCGCCTCTCACGGTCCTCTTCTGTGGCCTCCGTGCCCTCCGTGGTGAACACCTTCACTTCCAGGGATTGGTTGAATTCGGATACTTATGATGCCAACGGCAACACCACGCTCTCGTTCGGCGTCACCACACAGGATATTTATGATTTTGAGGATCGATTGATCGTCCGGCACAAGCCGGACGGCTCCACCATCAATCTCAGCTATGATGCGGACGGGAATCGCCTGCAAAAGACATGTCTCGACGCCTCGGCTCAGCTTGTCTCCTCGACTTACTACCTCGTCGATGCCAACAACCTCACCGGCTACGCGCAGGTGGTGGAGGAACAGACCAGCACTGGAGGGTCGACGCCCTCGTCGACCCTGAAGGTCCATGCTTACGGCTCCGATCTCATCTCCCAGACGACCTTCGACCTTGGACCATCGACGTTCGGCACGCGTTTCTACGCGTACGACGGCCACGGCTCGGTGCGTGAACTGACGGACGATTCCGGCGCGATCACCGACACCTACACGTACGACGCGTTCGGCGTGCTAATCGCCCGTACCGGCACGACCGACAACGCCTACCTGTATCGCGGCGAGCAGTGGGATGCCGATCTTGGCCTCTATTACTTGAGAGCGCGCTACCTCAATCCGAACTCGGGGCGGTTCTGGTCGATGGACAGCTACGAGGGTAGCAGCAGCGACCCCATGTCACTGCACAAATACCTCTATGCAAATGCCGACGGTGTGAACAACTCGGATCCGAGTGGAAACTTTACCAGTATGGCAGAGCTGAATTTTACGGCGGCGGATGTTGGCCTCTTAGCAACTCGCATTGCGGTTCCGGCTGTGCGCGTGGCAATCTCACCGCTCGCAAAAGTCGCGATTGGCGTGGGGTTCAGCTCAGCTACTGCAGGCGTTCTAACCTGGGTTTATCACTCAACGGAAGTTGAACGTGAACGGGAGAAGGTCAAAACCGAACTTAAGGAAAAGTCCAAGGGCCCCATTTTGTTTTACTACGGCAGTAAAGAAAAAATTGCTCGTTATGTGGCGGTAAGCGCAATAAGAGCTTCAGCACGTTTTCCAAGAGACCGTAAGGGCCCTCTCACTTTCCCTGAAGGTGCCTATGCGACCGATATTCCACCATTTGATGTATTGTATACGCAAAGTCAGCTTTCGTCTGAATTTTATAACGGTGACGAATCGCACGATCTCTCATGGTTTATCGCCTTTGCGAAAAATGACTTTGCGAGATATTATAAGCATCAATTTATCCGACACGCACCTGCCGGGACCTGGGTGCCTATAGAAATAGTACTATTCGGTCCTAATCTAATGTCACCATAACATGCCCAAAGTGATGATTAGTTTGCTCCGGCCGGGGGATGAACGCGCCTGCAGAATTTTTCAGGCAGCCTTTCAAGCTGAACCTTCAAAGTTTGAGTATGCCTTAGATTGGACGTCTTTTCAAATTGACACGGAAACCGGTGCGACGATTCGAGGGAATTTTGATGCTTCGAATAGAGGCTTCGCACTAGTATTATTAGTTGGAGATGAGCAAGTCTTCGACGCCGGAGGATACATTGCCGAGCATCAACCAATCCAATTTGGAGTGAGAGTTAAATCACTATATATAGGGTTGTTTTTTGAGCCTGATGATGTTGTATATTAAAGCAGGAGGCGATTGTTGAACCCATGCACCAACTATAGCGGGGCGCGGGCCGAATACCAACGGCGTGAACCTCGGCTACCGGTACGACGAGGCGAACCGGCTGGCCTACGTGGACGACGCCTGCACCGGCGCCGTCCGGACCACGGGCTACACCTACAATCCCAACGGCTCGCTGGAGATGGCGACGGCGCCCAACGGCGTCAAGCATGCCTATGCGTACGATACCCTGAACCGCCTGCGCACGCTCAGTGTTTCAAATCTCCAATCTCAAATCGTTCACTCCTACACCTATTCCCTGACACCCTCCGGCCACCGCCGGCAGGTGATCGAAGGCGCCAAGACCACGACCTACGCCTATGACGACCTCTACCGCCTGACCTCCGAAACTGTCGCCGGGGTCGCCGACCCCGGGCAAAACGGGATGATCTCGTACACCCTCGACAAAGTCGGGAACCGCCTCGCGCGATCTTCTGCAGTGGCGCCTGTGCCCTCCGTTTTGAGCCAGACCTATGATGCCCGGGACCGCCTGACCGGCCTTGACGGACGCTCCGTCGGCTACGACCTCAATGGCAACACCACCTCGGGCAGTCTGCAGGATTTGGCGGCGGCGGGCTTCGGCACGTTCACCGATGTGTACGATTTTGAGAATCGCCTCGTTCTGCGCACGAAGGCGGACGGATCGAGCATCAACATCGTTTATGACGCCGACGGCAATCGGATCGGGAAAACCAGCCTCGATTCCAGCAGTCAGCTCGTGGTCAGCACGAGCTACCTGGTCGATGCGAACAACCTGACCGGTTACTCCCAGGTCATGGAGGAGCGCATCGCGACGGCCGCAGGCACCGAGACGCGCATCTACAGCTATGGCACCGACCTAATCGGGCAGGACCGCTTCGATCCGGCCGCCGGGCAGTGGAAGTTCTCGTTTGTCGGCCGCGACGGTCATGGATCGATCCGCGAGCTGCTCGACGAGACCGGGTCCGTCACCGACACGTTTGCCTTCGACGCCTGGGGCCTGCTTGTCGCTCGTGCCGGGGTCACACCCAATCATTACCTCTGCGCCGGCGAGCAGTTCGATGAAGACCTCGGGCTGTACTTCAACCGGGCGCGGTATCTCAACGTCCAGACCGGCCGGTTCTGGACGATGGATGATTATGAGGGTGCGCCGGCTGATCCGGTTTCACTGCATAAATACCTCTATGCAAGTGCCAACCCTGTCAGCTTCATGGATCCGACGGGACACTTCTCGATGGTCGAGTTGCAGCAGGCGATGTTCACGGTCAGCACGCTCGCGAGAATTGCGCTTCCGAATATCGCTCGATTGGGAGTGGGCGTCGCACAACGCATGGCCGCTTCACTCCTGCGGCCTTTCTTTGCCCTTGCGGGTGGCATACCTCTCGCCACGCAGATGGGTCAGCGGCTGAGCGCGTGGGACAAGTTCCAAAGGTTCTTTATCACGCCTACTCAGTCTTACCCCGGAGTTGCGAATTGGCTGAGGGAATTGTTTCAGCGAATGGGCGTCACACTAAATCAGCACCACGTTTTCATTCAGCAAGCGTGGTATCGCGCAGGCAGTCCCAGCCAATGGTATCCGGGCGATACAGCGGCAAATCTAGGAATGCAGCGACTGGGAAATGCAGGATTTAACCTGCTTGCGATTCCAGATGGTTTGAACCGCGCGATGGGAGCAGCGACGGTAGCAGGCTCCGCAAAGACTGCCGCGTTCGCTACAGCAACGGCAGGAAGCGTCGCGATGGCCATGGAATATGTCTGGGACATGATCTCGTCGCCATTTGAGGATGAGCAACCCACGCCGACACCGCCGCCGCCTCCGAATCCATGAAATATCACGGCACCGACATCGAAGTGATGCTAGGAGATCGAGTGATTTATCGACATCTCTTCTTCGGAAAATCGAACGGAGTCGCCGCTTATATCCCAGGCGTTTCCGAGGTTAACCCGCGAATCATACCCAACCAGTGGGTTGTGAAGCTCGCAAATGGTAAGGGTGTTTTCATGCTCTTTGCTCCAGAGTTGGAGTTTGCGCACCGCCGAATCTTGTTTGTCGAGCGAGGTAGCGTTGACGATGTAATCAAGGCGAGCGATCCAGTTTAGCCGCTTGCTCCTGATCGCCGAATAGCGGCAACCAATAGCGGGGCCGATGCCAACGCTACCAAAAATTAACCCAGAACAAGCTTCTCGGAGCAGCGGTCGAGTGTGACTTGCTCCTTACGATCCACAACGCGGCAACTCAAGGTCCCACCCCTCCATGAGCTGTCCTCTTCGGCAACCGGATTCCCTCCGTACACATTCAAGGCAACAGAGTTCATCCCGAACCGGGTCAGCCGCGCGACTTGTCTGGTTCTGTCGGGAACCAGCGTGCGCTGACAACAATCCCCTGACAAGAAATCATCGGTCTCAACCCACGCCTGCGATCCCCTGGAAATGATGCTGCTGGTGCGGTGAACGGTCGGGAACAGGTCAGCCGCGGCGGATCTCGGAGCCCTGGAAGCGCACCTGGAGGCGGAAGACTTTCTTCACGCGGCAGGCGATCTGTCCGGTGGTGAGATCGACCTTTTCCGGCACCTCGATGCGGTGCAGATCGACGACGGCATGGTAGCCGCGCTCGGAAAAAATATCGATCAACATGGCCAGGGCGAGCGGGTCGTCGAGCAGGGGATCCTCGGTATTGACGAGGGCCAGGCCGGAAATGGCGTGGCGCTTGATGATCGGCATCATCTTTTTCTCGATGAACGTCACGACCTTCTGGAAAAGCCCGGCGTGCTCGAACGCATAGGCATCCAGCCGCTTGACCATCTCCTGCCGCGCGTGGACCACGATCTCGCCGGCCAGCGGCAGGCGGCGCACCTGGTCGTGCGTCCGCGGGTCGAGCTCGAGCGAGCTCTGGTACTGCAGCTCCGTGAGGATGTTATACTCCACTTGCTCAACCGGACCCTGGGCATCGACAAAGTGATAGTGGAAGAGGGTGCGCAGCGACTGGAGCGCGTCCCAAGTCTGCTCCTTGAACACGCGATAACGCCGGCGGGCGAGGTTTTCATCATAGTCGGTGGCGCGTTCCTCCAGCAGTTCCCCCATGCCGGTGCGCCGCACCTCCTCGTTGTGCGCCCGGATCTCATGACCCCGCTTGAGCTGCCGCTGCACGGAGGTGTTCTCATCGACAAAGAGCACCATGATGTGGATCGTCGGCTGGCGGAAATGGATGCTGAACGGCGTGGACGTAAATTCGCGCCACAGCGCCTCCATGCGATCGGCGAGCAGCTTGAGGCATTCGACCTGCACCGTGGTGCGGGGAAAGCCGTCGAGGATGCAGCCGTCCCGGTACTCGGGCTGCAGGAGGCGGCGGAAAAGGATTCCCACTACCTCCCGGTCGCCGACCATGTAGCCGGCATCCTTGATGCGGCGGGCTTCCGGCGAATCCAGCAGCGAACTGACCACGATGGGCGGGCAGGTCAGGCCGCGGGTTTTGAGGATGAAGGAGGTGTTGGTCCCCTTGCCGGCACCGGGGGCGCCGCCCAGCAAAATAATCTCCTTGGGGAAGCGCAGGTTTTGCAGACCGAACTCGGCCTCAAGGCCTTCCCAGACGGAATCGAAGATGAGCTGGGCATCCTTGATCTCCAGGTCGGAAAATTTGGCCGCAGCCGTGGATGCCGGCGGGGTAGGAACAGGGGAACTCATGAACTCAAGGGGTTATGACTCGGGGGAAAAGATGCGCCGCCGGCGAAAAAAACGAGTGGTGGAATCTCGATTTCGAGGGCGAATGACCTAAACCAGACTGACAGGACAAGTAGACCGCAGTCGATGAGTATTTCATTCCCTAATAGGGGAGATCGTGCGCCCGCGCGAGGTGGGCGCTAGAATTCAGCGGAGGTTTTATTTCACATCTCCTCTTTTAACGATCTAATTATTAAATAGATAGATGGCCTCTTTTCTGATGGATGGTTGTCCGAATCGTCTGCGATCGGTGTGACTCCGGGGTCGATGGGCTTGATGCCTCCCCGGGATTCTTGCAACCGCGATGGAGGCCGGACGTCTCTGGTGGCACTTCCCGAACTGCGGGCTGTCGTCCAACGGCTGCAGCGGTCTGGGAAGCAGTTGAAGCTGGACTTGGCGGGGCCACCTTTTTGGGCGGCCCCGCCTCGATTGATCGGGGAAGACGGCGCAATCGAGGGGGCACGACGAGCCCTGTTTGGGGCTCGCGGGGAACCGCGAGCGCCTTTATCTGACAGTGTCGTAGTCATATGCGAATCCTCATTGTCGACGACGAAGCCAGCATCCGCAAAACCACCGCCGTAGCCGTGCAGACCACGGGTCACGAAGCGGTGGAGGCGCCCAACGGGGCCCGCGCCCTCAAGCTGGTCGAGACCGAGGGCTTCGACGTGTGTTTTCTCGACGTGAAGCTGGGCGCCGAGGATGGGCTCATGCTCCTGGAAAAACTGCTCCAGCTTACACCCGGGCTGGCGGTCGTCATGTTCACGGCCTTTGCCAATATCACCACCGCGGTCGAGGCCATGCGCCGGGGGGCCTTCGATTTCATCCCGAAGCCGTTTACGCCGGAGCAGATCCGCCAGGTGCTCCAGAAAATCGCCCGGACGCGCCTGCTGGAGCAGCGCGTGCAGCAGCTGGAATCACAACTGGCCGACGAGTCACCCGAGATTGATCTCACCTCCGCCGAGCCGGCCGTGCAACGGGTGCTGGACATCGCCTTCAAGGCCGCCGACACCAGCGCGACCATCCTCATCCTGGGCCCGAGCGGCACCGGCAAGAACGTGCTCGCGCGGGAGATCCATCGCCGCAGCGCGCAGCGCGAGCGGCCTTTTGTCACCGTCAACTGCCCGAGCCTGTCGCGGGAGCTGCTGGAAAGCGAGCTCTTCGGTCATGTCAAGGGGGCATTCACCAGCGCGGTGCAGGATACCCTCGGCAAGGTCGCCGCGGCGGAGGGCGGCACCCTGTTTCTGGATGAAATCGGCGAAATGCCGCTGGAAATCCAGCCCAAGCTGCTGCGCCTGTTGCAGGACCGCGAGTATGAACGGGTGGGGGAGGCGCGGCTGCGCAAGGCCGGCGTGCGGGTGATCGCCGCCAGCAACCGCAACCTGGCCGAGGAAATGAAGGCCGGCCGGTTTCGCGAGGATCTCTTCTACCGGCTCAATGTCATCACCGTTGTGCTGCCGGGCCTGCGGGATCGTCCCGCCGACCTGCTGCGTCTCGCGCAAAACCACCTGGCGTTCTTCGCCCGCCGTTTTGGCAAGAAAGTGCAGAAATTCGCCCCCGAGGTGACGGCGGCGTTCCGCGCCTACGCCTGGCCGGGCAACCTGCGCGAACTGCGCAATGTCATCGAGCGCGCCGTCATCCTTGCCCGCAGTGATACCCTGGCGCTGGCCGATCTGCCCGAGGAATTTTCCCACCGGCCGGATGCCACGGTGCAGGTGGGCGCGCGCGTCGCCATCAGCGACCTGGAGGCCGAGCACATCCGGCGCATCCTCGCCGCCTCGGCCACGCTCGAGGAGGCGGCCCGCACGCTGGGCATCGATCCGGCCACGCTGTATCGCAAGCGGCAGAAACTGGGCCTGTCATGAAGCCGGCGAGGGGGCGCTTCCCGGCGCCGCAAGGAAAGACTGACTGAAACACCATGCTCCGCACGCGCCTGTCCCTCGGCCTGCTGCCCCTGTTGCTGCTGCTCATCGCCATGGGCGGATACGCGCTTTTCACCTGCCTGGAGTTGAGCCGGTCGGTCGAAGTCACGTTGGTGGCCAATTACCGGTCGATGCTGGCCACGGAGGAGATGAAGGACGCGGCCGGGCTCATGAGCGCCGCGCTCAGCCAGGCGGAGCATGGAGACGTCCTTGAGGCCCGGGGGCAGTTTTCCGCCCAACGCGCCCGGTTTGAACGGAGCCTGCATGAACAGGTGATGACGGCGGCGGGCACGCCCCGCGCCCGGCCGATCGAGGAGGTCGACGCGGCCTTTTCCGCGCAGGTGAAGGTCGGGGAGACGTTTTTGCGCGAAGGCTCGCTCACGCCCCTGGTGGCGCTCCGGGAAAACCAGACGGCGCTTTTCCGCACGCTCAAGGCGCTCGAAGTCCTGGCCCAGTTCGATCACGAAACCTGGCAGGCCGAGCTCACCCGGGCCGGCCGCACCACGCGCACCACCATCAAGCTCCTGATCGGGGCGATGGCGGCGGCGGTCCTGCTCTCGTTGTACCTCGCCTACCGGCTCAGCCAGTCGCTGCTGCGTCCCATCCAGGCCCTCACGTCGTCGGCCGTGGCGCTGGGCGACGGCACCCTCGACCGGGAGGTGCCGGTGCTTTCCCACGACGAGCTCGGCGAACTGGCCCGGACCTTCAACACCATGGCCGCCAAACTCCGGGCCTTCCGCGCGGCGACGACGGCCCAGGTGCTGCGCGCCCAGCGCACCATGGAGGCCACCCTGACCTCGACCCCCGACCCGGTGTTCGTGGTCGCGGGCAATGGCGCCATCGAGCTGAAGAACCCTGCCGCCGAACTGCTGGCGGCCGCCCCCGAGTTTGCCGGCGGATTGCCGGCGCCCCTGCGCCAGCCGCTGGCCGCTGTGCTGGCCTCGGGCAATCACTACCTGCCCGCCGGCTACGACCAGGTCGTCACCCTGCACATCGGGCGCGAGGACCGCCACTACCTGCCGCGGATTCTGGCCGTGGGCGACGCGCTCACCGGCTTCGGCGGGGCGGCCATCCTGCTGCAGGACGTCACGAAATTCCGCCTGCTCGACGACGCCAAGAACAACCTGGTCGGCACGGTCAGCCATGAACTGAAGACTCCGCTCACCGGCCTGCGCATGGCCGTCTACCTGCTGCTCGAACAGAACGTCGGCCAGCTCTCGTCCGCGCAGCGCGAACTGCTGGAGACGGCGCGGGACGATGCCGACCGCCTGCTGCGCATCCTCAATGACCTGCTGGATCTGAGCCGTCTGGAGGGCGGAGCCACGGCATTGAACCGCGCGCCCGAGCGCGTGTCCGGACTGCTGGCGGCGATGCTCGGGGAAATCAGGCCGCTCATCGAGGCCGCCGGCCAGCGGGTCGCGATGGTCGTGGCCGAGGGGGTGGACACCGTGCTCGTCGATCGCGACCGCATCCGGCACGTGTTCATCAACCTGCTCACCAACGCCAGCAAGTATTCGCCCGCCGGCAGCGAGATCACGCTCTATGCCGGACCGGAGCCCGACGGTTTTGTGAAGTTCGGGGTGCGCGACCACGGACCCGGCATCCCGCCGGAAAGCCTGCCGCACCTGTTCGAGAAATTCTACCGCGTGCCGGGGCAGACCCGGAAGGGTGCGGGCCTCGGACTCGCCGTTGCCCGCGAAATCGTGGTGGCGCACGGCGGCTCCATCGCCTGCAGCAGCGCGCCGGGCGCGGGCAGCGATTTCCATTTTCTCCTGCCGGCCCCTACGCCTTCCGCGGAATAACCCGCGGCGGGGCCTCCATCTGGCCCCGCGTGACGCCCAGCTGGTTGAGGAGCTTGAATTCGCGCCAGAGTCCGGCGCCGGTGATCTCCCCGTGCAGCAGCTGTTGGTAGCGCCGGACGGTGTCCGCCAGTTCCGCGGCCGGCTCGTGGAGGAATTCCACGCGGAAGGCCCGCGCCCCGAGGGCCAGCAGCCGCGAGACATATTCCGCCCCGGTCTGGGCGCGGTTGCTGAACACCGTGTTGCGGCAGCCGGCATCGGCCTTGACCGGCAGCTCGGCCCCCACGCGGTCGCGCAGGCGCAGGTCGACGCGGTCGCACGGCCGGCCGCAGTCGCGATAATCATGGCCGGTGGTGAGGAACGCGCAGAACACGCAATGCTCCATGTGAAACAGGGGCATGTGCTGGTGGATGGTGATGTCGAACCACGCGGGCGGTGCGGCGCGCAGCAACGCCTCGAGCTGCTCGATGTTGAGATCGTAGGAGGCGGTCACGCGCTCCAGGGCATGACGCCGGAGCAGGTAATCGGCGGTGAGCGGGTTGGCGACGTTGAGCGAGTAGTCCCCGCGCAGGCGCCGGCCGCGGAAAAAGGCCAGGTGGTCGTAATTCCGCGCCAGGTAACCGTCGGCTTCACAGGACTGCACCTGCTGCAGGATCCATTCCTCGCCGGGTTTGAAAATGCGCGGCGGCGCCACCCAGATGGAGGCATCGGCGCCGGTCGCGGCCTGAAACTCGCGAAAGCGGCGGACGGCATCGCGGTAGCGCTTGGGATCCTCGAACTCGCAGTAGATCGTCCGTGCGCCGGCGGACCACGCTGCTTCGAGCTGTTCCAGCCGGCGGATGACCACGATCAGCTCGGGCGGGGCATGGGGCGCCGGACCATCGTCGCGCCCGGCCCAGGCCGGCATCACGCCGGCCGGCGGTTCCTGCAGCTGCCAGCGCCGGGGCTGCGCCCGCCGGCGTTCCAGTTCCGCCGCCGCCTCGCGGCGGAGACGGTTGAGTTCGCTGAGCGGCAGCATGAGGCCGCCTGCGAGCAACGAGGTGAGGCCGCCGAGCACGAAGGGCGTGCCGCCCAGACGGCCGAGTTGCTCGCGCAGCCGCGCGGGGGTCAGCGGCTGGGTTCGGGCCGGCGCCAGGGCCGCGGCCGACTTCACTTTGACCAGATGGCCAAGTCCGTCGCTGACCACCAGGGTCAATGGCGTGCCGGCCTGGCCGTGCACCTCCATCGTGATGGGTCGCTGGAACCGGATCTGTTGCCCTTGAAAGGTCTGCCGGATGCGTTTTTCCAGCGCGGGATCGCTGGTTTTCCAGACGCGGTCGCCGGCATGCACGCGCCGGAAATCGACATCGCCCTGGCCGAAGCGCAGCACGGTCTCCCCGTCGTGCGGCTCCACCTGGTAGACGCGGCCGCCTTCTTCCCCGGCTTCGGGATTGCCGGCATCGAACACCACGCCATCCCCCGGCTTGAGCGGCGCGACCAGGCGGAGCGACACGCGATCGGCGGCCACGCGGGCGACCTCGCCGAGGAAGACGCCGCGCTTGGTGCCGAAGTTGGCGTGGATCAGCTCCTGGTTGTCGGTGCCGCGGAACCAGCCGGTGTAGAGGCCGCGCGAGAACGCCATCTCCATCGGGTAGTCATGCTCGCGGTGGAGTTCGGCCAGCACGGCGCTTTCACGCCCGGAAGACGGACCCGCTTCCGCCAGCAGCCGGTCGACCGCCTGCCGGTAGGCGCGCGTGATGCCGGCCACATACTCGGGGCTTTTCAGCCGGCCCTCGATCTTCAGCGAGGCAACGCCCAGACGGATGAGTTCGGGCAGCACATCCAGACCGGCGAGGTCCTGCGGGCTGAGAAGATAGCGGCGGCTGCCGAGCTCGACCCGCTGTCCGTCTGCGAGCAGTTCGTAGGGCATGCGGCAGGCTTGCGCACATTCGCCCCGGTTGGCCGAACGTCCGCCGAGCGCCTCGCTGGTCAGACACTGGCCGGAGTAGGCCACGCAGAGCGCCCCATGGACGAATACCTCCAGCGGCATGGCCCCCGAGGGGCGGGTGGCACCCGCGGCGGGCTTGTCCGCTGATGGATCCCCGCCGGACGTTGCCGGCCGGCCGGTGTTTTGCGCCGCCTGAATGGCCGCGATTTCCTGGAGCGAATTTTCCCGGGCCAGCACGATTCTGCCATGCGGCAGAACGCCCAGCTCCTCCGCGAAGGCGACCCCGGCCGCGCTCGTAATCGTCATCTGGGTGGAACAATGGATCGGAAAATCCGGCGAAAGCGCGCGGATGAGGCGGCAGATGCCGATGTCCTGCACGATGGCGGCGTCGACCCCCGCCGCGATGATGCGGCGCAGGTAATCCTCCGCCCCGGCGAGTTCGTCGGTGAAGACCAGGGTGTTGAAGGTCACGTAGCCGCGCACCCCGCGGCGGTGCAGATAGGCCATGAGTTCCGGCAGGTCGGCCGCCGTGAAGTTTTGCGCCCGCATCCGGGCGTTGAAGCGCTCCAGGCCGAAATAGACCGCGTCCGCCCCGTTTTCGATCGCCGCCCGGGCGCACTCCCAATCCCCGGCCGGCGCGAGCACCTCCGGCGGTGCGGGCGGGGGCCGGGGCGGTCCTGCGGCATGGGGAAGATCGCGCGGGAGGGCGATTGCCGACATGACCGCACTACGAGGCAGGCGGCAGGGCGCAGCAACTGCATTCAGAATCCAATCTTCATGCTCCGGGTCGG
Organism: Opitutaceae bacterium; assembly: GCA_028688225.1. GTDB lineage: Bacteria > Verrucomicrobiota > Verrucomicrobiia > Opitutales > Opitutaceae > Fen-1467. Next base: position 35,475 of record JAQTYQ010000018.1, read on the forward strand.
GAACTATCCCGCGCCAAGCCGTCTAGCAGCGTGTCGGACTTCGTCCGCCACGCTGCTAAACAAAATGGCTGCGCCATTTTGGCGGAGCCCGGAAAGGCCGAGTGCTTTCCGGGTTTTTTGCCCGGCGGTGATCGCAGGCGTCCGTTTGCTTGATCCGGAGGCGATTGCCAACCCCGGGACTGCCCTCGCCGAGGGTTTCCGGCCGCTTTGCGCCCTGCTCCGAGGGTGGGAAGCCGCCGGAGGTTGGAGGACAGCGTCACGAGGATCCATTCCAGCGATCCGTTCTCCAGCCCGCGGAGCAGGAAGCGCCGGAATCCGATGGCTTGCTTGATGATTCCGAAAACGGGCTCCACCGTTTGCTGGCGTCATTGGTCGCGGGTCCGGCCAGTCGCGGTGGCGGGGCGCCCTGCGTTCCGTGACGCCGCGGGCGCGGGCGGAGCCGCCGGTTGCTCCCGATCGGCCCCGGTCCGGCTGTGCGCCTTGCGGCCCACCGCGGCCAGCACGGTGATGCCGGTGGGTTGCCCGTCGTCGGGGTATTCGATCCGGTCGACCGCGGCCGCGCGGCAAAATCCGCGATCGGTCAAACCCTCCTTCACCGCCCGTGGCCGCCGCGGCGCCGCTCGCTGGGCGTCGGCCCCAACGGCTCCTGGTCGTTGGTCGCCTGGCCGACAAAGTTGGCCCACGATCAGCCGGCTCTCCACTGCGACCGCGGCCGGGGCGTTGGCGCTCGGTTCAAAGCGGAGCTTCCCACCCGCCGGCATGATCCGGCGCTGCGGATCGGGGTCATGGGATGGGTTCGTGGCCGCCGGGGTCGGCGGCGCCGGCGGACCGGGCTGGGCCGGTGCTTGGCGGGCGCGCTCCTGCGGTGCCCGGGCCCAGGCGCGCGCGGCGATTTCGGCGCGGGCCTGCTGCCGCCGGGCCTTGCGTTCAGGCCGGCGCGCCAACTCGCCTTCCAGGCTCAGCCCGTCCGGGAGCGGTGGCGCAGCGTCGGCTTCGGCCAGCAACGGCTCGATCGCCCATGCAACCTGCCGCAGGTGCGCGCGGGCGCGACCGTAACTGAGCGCCGAGTGCCGGCGCGCGTTGGCCGGCCCCTTCGTGCCGTCAATGGCCACCGTGATGGCCCCGACCTGCAGCACCCCGGCCGCGGGCGGCCAGTTCCCACCCCGGAGCGAAGCGGCGGCGCAGCAGCTCCCGATGCTGCCGCCGACACGAGCCGATCGGGTCGTGATCGGGGGGCGGATCGCCGCAGAGCAGCTGCATCGCCACGTTCTCATCGGCCGTTGGTTCGATGCGCCGACGGCCAAACACCCCCGTCGCAGAGCGGTCGCTTCACTCGTGACCGCAATTCCATCATGAAAACTGTCCGGCTCGCATTACTCACTCTCGTCCTGACCGCCGTGCGCGCTGCAGCAGGAGAACCTTCCGCGGCGGATCCCGCCGATGCCTATGCCCAGGCGGTGAACAGCTATGTCAGTGCTGCCGAGCAGCAACTGGTCTCCATCCGGGTGCAGGTGGACGCCGAGGTCAAACCGGCCGCCGCGGACGGCAAGCAGCGTTACGCGCCTGTTTACGCGAAGCTGGAGCAGTGTGACAAACTGCTGGCGGAATTGAAGGAGGCCGGATCGGCGGACTTTGATAAAATCAAGGCAGACTTTGAGCGCGCCCGTGATGAGATGGTCAAGGCTCTCGCCGCGGCGCGCCAGCAGAAGCCGGCGACGGACCGGTAACTTCGGCCTGGCAGCTGGCAGCGCCTGTCGGGCTTTGCGCCCTCCAGGCTGCAAACAACGGGTTACGCCTATGGGAAAGGAGGGCGGGGCTATTTGTGCCGGCCGTGGCGGAAGATGTCCCAGATCACCCACAAGCCGAGCAGGGCGGAAAGCAGATAGCCGCTGATGCCAAGGAGCGGGTAACCAAAAAGGTGCGGGGGGATGCCGGTCGTGACAATCTGGGACGAGCCGATGATCAGCGCGCCGATGATGACGCCGAGGGCGATGCGGTTGCTGGCGGCCCGCAGGGCTTCATTCAGCCCTTCCAGGCCGCGATGCTGAAAGTTGACGGTCAGATCATCGTGCTCCAGGCGGCGCAGCAGGCGGTCAAGTTCGGTGGGCAGATCCCCGAGGCGGCTGAAGGCCGAGGCCAGCAGCGCACGCGTCTTGCCGAGCAGGGCCGTCGGGCTCCAGCGCTCGCGATGCAGCTCGCGCAGCACAGGCCGCGCGACCTGGCGCAGGTCGAAGGCCGGGTCGAGCGTACGGCCGACCTCCTCGATGGAGAGCACCGCCTTCGCCATCAGCGCATAGTCGCGCGACACGCTGATGCCGTTGCGGCCGAAGATCCCGATCAGCTTGAGGATGAGCAGGCCGATCTGCTCCTCGCCGGTGGCGAAGTTCAGGTTCTCGCGCAGGACGATGGTGATCTCCTTCTCCATCGTGCGATAGTCGGGCTTGGTGCCGGGCCCGGAGAGGCTCATGCCGATCTGCACGATCTGCTCGGCGTCGTGCGCGGCCGCGGCGATGAAAAGATCTGCCAGCGCGTGGCGCAGGCGGCGGGTGAGGTGGCCGGCGAGTCCCCAGTCGAGCAGGCAGAGGCGGCCGTCGGGCGTCACCAGCACGTTGCCGGCGTGCGGGTCGGCATGGAAGAAACCGGTGATCACGATCTGGTGCAGCAGCGAGGTGGCGCCGGCTTGCGCCAGCGCCTTGGCCTGTTCGGGCGTCGGCTGCGCCTGCTCGACGCGGCAGCCGTCGGCGTATGCCATCACCAGCATGCGCCGGGTGGTAAGCTGGCCGATGACCTCGGGGGCGAAGACCTTGTCCGGAAAGGGGTTTTGGACGTTGAAATACTGCTGGTTGCGGGCCTCGTGCCGGAAGTCGAGCTCCTGGATCAGGCCCGCGCGAATCTCCTCGACGATCGCCGGCAGGTCGAACGGCCGCAGCCGGACGATGTAGTGGTGGATCCGCGCGGCGAAGAAGGCGATGAGGTCGAGGTCGGCCTCGACCACCCGCTGCAAATCGGGCCGCTGGAGCTTGACCGCGACTTCGCGGCCGCCGGCCTTGAGACGGGCGCGATAGACCTGCGCGAGCGAGGCGGAGGCGACGGGGGTTTCGTTGAACTCGCTGAAGACCTCGGCGGGATCGCACTCCAGCTCCTCCCGCACGACCTTTTGCATGTCGGAGAAGGGCAGGGGCTGCACGGCATCCTGCAGCTTCTGCAACTCGAAGACCAGCGGCTGTGGGACGCGGTCCGGCCGCATGCTGAGCAACTGGCAGAACTTCACAAACGTCGGACCGAGTTCCTCGGCGGCGAGGCGGATGCGCTCAAACGTGCTGCGACGTTCCCTGGGCGTGGGGACGAAACGCTGCCACCATGCACCGGGCGTTTCGATCTGCTCAATGATCTCGGCGAAGCCGTGCCGGACGAGCACAATGGCAATTTCCTTGGCCCGCACGGCGTTGGCCAGCAGGTCAAAAGGCTTGAGGGAGACGCCCGACATGGCGGTGAGCGGGGCGGCGGGTCAGGCGTCGGGGCCCGGGCCACGCGCGGCAATGGTCCGCTCGAGTTTTTTGACCCGGGCTTCCAGGGCTTCGATGCGCGCCTTGTGCGTCAGGTCGGCCTTTTCCGCAAACTCCTTGAACCTGGCGGCCAGCTCCGCGCTCATCGTCTCGAACTCCTTGCGGCCCTGCTCCGCGATCTTCTCGGCCATGATGCGCGCGTCGCCGGCCGAAACCTTGCCCTGGCGGATGTAATCCTGCAGGGCCGATTCGACCTTTTCCTTCGTGATGATGGTTGCACCCACGCCTGCCAGCAGAGTCTTTTTGATAAGATCGATCATAAGGAGGCGGATGCTAGCGGCGGGAGGAAGCCCGGGCAAACCCGAAAGGGGGGGCCAGAAGCCGGGCGCTTCCGGCCTGGGCGTTGGCGAAGCGCGTGGTCTTTTCCGGCTTCACCCTCACCATTCAATCCAACCGCGAATGAACGCGAAGTGGCGCGAATGAAAGCAAGCTGGGACAGACTGATTGAACGACTCACAGAAAGGTAGCCTGCACCCGCACGCTCCGAAATAGCTCTGGCGATTCTGAACTTCGTGTTGCTTTGCGACCTTCGCGGTTTCTCACGGCACGGTTACGGCGGCCCGGCCGTGTCCCCATTGACTTCCCCGGCCGCCGCCAGATCGGCGACCGCGGCGCGGAGCACCTTGAGGAACGATTCAGCCCCCTGGGTCTGGTAGCGTTGCAGATGACGGACGATCACCACCTCGCGCGTGGGCATGCGTCCGGTCAGTTCCCGGTAGACCAGTGTTTTTTTGTCCTCCGGTCTCCGGGCGATGCGCGGCAGGATGGAGATGCCGAGGTCGAGGGCGACCAACGCCTTGACCGTGGCGACCTGGGAGCAGCGATGGCCGAGGCGCGGAACGAAATCGTGGTCACCGCAAAAGCGTTCGATCTCCATGGAAAGCGTGCTGGAGTGGCCCAGGAGCACAAAGCTTTCGTCCGCCAGATCGCGTGCGGTGATGGCGGGCTTTGTCGCCAGCGGGTGACTCCGGCTCACGACCAGGAGCAGAGGCTCGGTAAAAAGGACTTCGATGGCGACGCGAGGATCCTTCACCGGCTGCGGCACAACCACCAGGTCCAGATCGCCATCGATGACTTCTCGGACCAGGTCCGGCCGGAAGTCCTCATGGGTGTGAACCAAGAGATGGGGGTATAGGTTCCGGCAGCGTTCGAGGACCGGCGGCAGCAGGTACGGGGCAAGGGTAGGCACCGTGCCGACCTTGATGCGTCGCTCCAAGGTCGGGCTGTCCTTCAGCTCCTTTGAGGCATCTTCTACTTCGAGGAGAATATGGCGGGCACGCTCCAGGAAGACCTGACCAGCCTCAGTAGGGACGGCTCGACGGCCAAGACGGTGGAATAGCTTGTGGCCAAGTTCACGCTCAAGGTTTATTATCTGTTGGCTGAGAGATGGTTGAGATACGTTGCAACGCTCTGAAGCCCGGGTAAAATTTCCGGCATCAGCGGCGGCAATAAAGTAGCGGAGCTGGTGGAGTTCCATAGGTAATAACTATGGAATGGATAGAAGCATGCTACTTTTATTATCGCAAGCTTAGGCTATACTGTGGGCGGTTCCAAAAGGGACCATGAACCTGAAATAGAAAGTTAACCATGAACCAAGATAGACTGATGAAATTCGTTCCTGCGGGCGTCGTGCTTGCGGCAGCGGTTTTCCTCGGCATTGCCCAGGCAAAGGTGGAGAGCTTTGACAAGATCTACGCCTTCGTCGGGTATGGCGCGGTAATCGCGCTGCTGGCCCTGACGGCTGTCGACTACCGCAGGAAACTGCGGATTCAAGGCAACCGTTAAGCCACCGGTTCGTTGAATCAGCAAACAAAGGAGGCCGGAACCGCAAGGTTCCGGCCTCTCTAATTTCAAGTGACCGCGGGCGCGGGTCCGGGGTGACTTCCAAGCTACATCACCGGGGGCGCGTTTTCCCCCGGGTTCGCCGGCTTGCGTTTCAAAAAGGCGGATAGAACCAGGGCCATCACCAGGCCGAACAGCGGCGAAAAGACGGTCACGAAGGCTGCCTGCATCGCCGGTTTGTAGATCAGCCGGATGGCTTTCTCCGCGGTTTCCATCTGGCTGTCGCCCAGGCCGGCAGCGAGCCATTGCTGCCGGGCCATGTCGATGACGTAGTCGGCGAAGTTCGGATTGATGAACGTGAGATGGACATAGGTGTAGATGGCCCCGATGAGCCCCCCATAGAGGGCGATCAGGGCGCCGGTGCCCACGCCCTTGCCATAGCTGAGCGACTTGTCCGCTGCCTCCTCCCGCGCGGCCCGGATGCCGAGCCCCATCACCGCGATCATCGCGACCAGGGGCAGCACGCCAAACCATTTACCCTGCATCATCTTTTCGGTTTGATAACCGAGGAAGTAGCCGATGAGCGTGAGCACGATGTTGCTCAGCGCGAGCATGAGTCCGTAAAAGAACGTGGTGTTCATGGCACCGTTCCGAATACAGCCCGCGCGGTCCCGTGACAATGACACAGTGACCGGCGGCTTCGGCGGCGGAGCAATGGCCTTGGTCCGCTATTTCGGGGGAATCTTGAGTCTGACCAAGGTCGCACCCCAGCCGCCGCTGGTTTCGTCCCCGAGGCGGAAGGATGCCACGAGCTGCGACCGGCGCAACCGGGCATGGACGGTCTCGCGCAGCGTGCCGGTCCCCTTGCCATGAACGATGCGCACCTCGACCAGTCCGCGCTCCCGGCAGGCGGCGAGGTATTCCTCGATCAGGCTGGCGGCTTCCGCGGGCCGGAAAGTATGCAAATCCAGTTCACCGGTAATCGGGATGCGGACAGGTTGGAAATCGTCGGTCATGGCAAAGATGCCCCAGGCAACCGGCGTTCTACCGTACAGTGGAACGCAGCCTGCCGGCGGTCATCCTTCAGGGATAGGTGAAGGGCTGTTCCCCGGGTGGTGGTGGCGGTGGCGGCCCGCCGGAGGAGGCGGGGGGAGGGATTTTGGTCGTGCTCTCCTTCCCGCATGGTGACGCGGGCTTGGGCGGCGGTGGGGGCGGCGCTTCGATGGCCCGTTTCAGTTCTTCCTCAAGGCCGCTGGTGGCCTTCTTGAATTCGCGGATCGATTTGCCCAGCCCGCGCGCCAGCTCGGGCATCCGCTTGCTGCCGAAGAGCAGCAGCGTGACCAGCATGATCATCAGGAGCTCCGTGCCCCCGACATCGAGGAACGCCAGGCTGGGAAGCATCGGGCGCATGGCGGTTATTTCAGGCTGACTTCGACGAGGAACGTCTGGGTTTCGCTCGGCGCGACGTGGGAGAGGCCGGTCGTGTGCTCGGGCGCATTGGCAGGCCCCATCCACGGCTCCACACAGTAGAAGGGCGCGCCGTCGTCCTGCGTCCAGGTGACCACGACCGCCGCCTTGGAAGGCACGCGATCGGGACCGAGGCGCAGGGTGATCTTGTCCTCGCCGCCGCGCTCGCCAAAGACGATCGCGTTGCTCTTGAGGTTGGTGTGAAAAACGTCGAGGAGGTCCTTGTTGGCGAGGGACTCTTCGGGCGCCAGTCGGGGGCCGATGTGCAGCTGGCCGCGCTCGAGATCCTGCCGCAGGGTGGCCCGGGACGGAATGCGGATAAAATAGTCCGCCCGCGTGCGGCCCTCGCGCCACGGGACGGTGAAGTAGAAGTGGTGGCCCGCGCTCCAGGGAATGGGGCGCGCGTCCAGGTTGCGCAACTTGAGCTCCACGAACAGCGACAACGGCTCGAAGCGATAGCTGACGGTGAATTCGTAGTCGTAGGGATAGGCGGCGCGCGCCTCCTCTCCCGGCTGGAATTGGGCGGTGAAGCCGCGTTCGTCGAGGCGGGTGACTTGGAAGTCGCCCTGCCGGGCCAGGCCGTGCATCGGCATCGGCCGGCGGACGGCGTTGTCGTCCCGCCAGAAATGAATGTCCCCGTGATCAAAGGTACGGCCGCAGAAGGGGAAGAGAATGGGGTTGCCGCCGCGGACCCTGGCGATGCCGTCGAGGGCCGGCAGTTCCGGCCAGTAAATGACGTCGCGCACGCTGCCGTCGCCGAGGGTGAGATGCCAGTTCATGAGGCGCGCGCCTTTTTCGGGCAACGCGAGAAAGGTGGAGGGGCCGACCTGCCAGCGGGTCAAGGTATGCCCAAGATAGGGGATCTTTTCCATGTGCCGGGAATATGTAGCGCATGACACCGGTGCCGACAAAGACTTTTTCGCGGGGCCGGGGCCGCGGTTCATGACAAACAAAGGCGCGGTGTGTAACGCCGGGCCCCATCGGGGCGCTTGCGTCGGGGCTGGATGCTTGCCAGTGTCGCCACAAATCCATGTCGCGGAGATTCCTTCAATGCTGGCTGCTCTGGCTGGTGGCCGGGCTGATCACCCTGGCGGAAGAAGCGCCCCCCGCCACCCCGCCGGCGCCGCCAGGGGGCAGGGAGCAGCCGGCGGTGACCGCGGCCGGGAGGGAAAAGCCGGCGAAAAAAATCACGGTTTATGTCCTGCCCGTGCGTGAACAGATCGCCCAGCCGGTGCTCTATATTCTGCGGCGGGGCCTCAAGGCGGCCATCGAGAGCAGGGCCGACGTGGTGGTGCTGGACATGAAAACGCCCGGCGGGGCGCTGGACGTGACCTTCGAGATCATGGGGGACATCGGAAAATTTCCGGGTCAGACGATCACCTTCGTGAATGACGAGGCGGTTTCGGCCGGCGCCTTCATCTCCGCCACCACCGGAGAAATCTGGTTTGCCCCCGACGGGGTCATCGGGGCGGCGGCGCCGGTGGCCATGACGGGCCAGGATATCGACGAAACGATGAAGCTGAAGATCGTCAGCTACCTGAAGGCCCGCGTGCGCGCGATTTCCGAGGGCAAGGGCTATCGCGGCCAGGTGATCTCGGCGATGATCGACAAGGATTATGAGCTGAAGATCGGCGACACGGTCATCAAGCCGAAAGGAGAACTGCTTTCCCTCACGGCGAGCGAGGCGTCGAAGACCTATGGGGACCCGCCCCAGCCGCTGCTCGCGGCGGGGGTGGCGCAGGACATCGATGATCTGCTGCGGCAGAAGTTCGGCCCGGACGGCTATACGATCGTCCAGTTCAACGTCACGTGGTCGGAGCAGCTGGCCGTCTGGCTCAACGCCATCGCACCGGTGCTCATGGGCCTCGGCGTGCTCTGCCTCTTTATTGAATTCAAGACGCCGGGCTTTGGCTTTTTCGGGATCGCGGGCATCGTGTTGCTCGCGGTTGTGTTCCTCGGACATTATGTGGCGGGCTTTTCCGGACACGAGCCGATGATCCTTTTTGCCCTCGGGCTGCTGCTGCTGGCCGTGGAGGTGTTCTTTTTCCCGGGCGTGGCGGTCCTGGCTGTGGGCGGGATCGCGCTCATGCTCGGTTCGCTCGTCTGGTCGATGGCCGACATCTGGCCCAACGAGCCTCCGACCATCGCGACTTCCGGGGATCTTTTTCTCCAGCCGCTCATCAACCTTGGCACGGGCCTCGCGCTGGCGCTGGTGCTGGGCGTGCTGCTCGCGCGCTTCCTGCCCAAGGGCTGGCTGTGGGACCGGATGGTGCTGCAGGCGGCGGTCGGGACCGCCGCCCAGGTGGCCGGTGCAGCGCCGGACGGGGCGGCGCAGGCCGCCACGCTGGTCGGACGGCAGGGCAGGGTGACCACGCCCTTGCGCCCGGCCGGGGAGGTGGAGATTGACGGGCGCCGCTATCAAGCCCAGCTTGAACTCGGCTCCGCCGGGGCCGGCACGACGGTGGTCGTGATCGGGCGCACGGATTTTGGACTCAAAGTGGAGAAACTTTCCTCATGACCGCGATCCTGCTGCTTTTCTTGCTCGGCACGGTGCTGCTGGTCTTCGAGGTCTTCATGCCCGGCTCCATCCTCGGCATCCTCGGGGGGGTGGCGATGCTGGGGGGCTGCGTGGTGGCCTTTGTGGATTATGGGGCGGGCGGCGGCAGCTTGGCCGTTCTGGCCGGCCTCGCGATCCTCGGTCTGGCCCTCTACGCCGAGTTCGGCCTCCTGCCCAGGACGCGGCTCGGGAAACGTTTTTTCCTCCACGATTCGATCGGTGCGACCAGCCAGCCGCCGCTGGCGGAGGCGGGCGCCGTGGTGGGCAAGCTGTGTGAAGCGGCCACCACGCTGGCCCCGACGGGCTACGTGCTGCTCGATGGCCGGCGTTACGAGGCTTTCTCCCAGAGCGGACACGTCGCCAGGGGCACCACCCTCCAGGTCGTCGCCGTGGACAACTTCCGTCTAACCGTCACCAAACCATGATAAACTTCACCATCGTAATCTTCATTGTCGCTGGCATCGCCCTTCTGATCCTGGCCGGGATCGTTTTCTCGTTTTTCAGCGTCTGGCTACGCGCGTGGCTGGCCGGCGCCTATGTCGGCATCGTCAACCTGGTGGCCATGCGCCTGCGGCAGGTGCCCTACGGACTGGTCGTGGATGCGCGCATCCGGGCCACGAAGGCGGGCATCAATCTCTCCATCGACGAGGTGGAGGCCCAATTTCTCGCGGGCGGTAATGTCATTGCCTGTGTGCATGCCCTGATCGCGGCCCAGAAGGCGGGCATCGCGCTCGATTGGCGGCGGGCGTGTGCGATCGACCTGGCCACCAAGGGCTCGGGCAAATCTGTCGAGGAGGCGGTGCGCACCTCGGTGGACCCCAAGGTGATCGACTGCCCGAATCCCGAAGGCGGCCGTACCACCATCGACGGCGTGGCCAAGGATGGCATCCAGGTGAAGGTCAAGGCCCGCGTCACCGTGCGCACCAATCTCGATCGCTTCGTCGGCGGCGCCAAAGAGAACACCATTATCGCCCGGGTCGGCGAGGGCATCGTCACCACCATCGGGTCGGCCGAGAGCTACAAGACCGTGCTCGAGTCGCCCGACAGCATCTCGAAGACCGTGCTGGCGCGCGGACTCGACGCGGGCACGGCTTTTGAGATCCTCTCCATCGACATCGCCGATGTCGATGTGGGGGAGAATGTCGGCGCCAGTCTCCAGGTGGCGCAGGCCGAGGCCAACAAAAACATGGCGCAGGCGCAGGCGGAAATCCGCCGCGCCGCCGCCGTGGCGCTCGAGCAGGAGATGAAGGCCCGCGTGCAGGAGATGCAGGCCAAGGTCGTTGAGGCGCAGGCGCAGGTGCCGCTGGCGATGGCCGACGCCTTCCGCAACGGCCGGCTCGGGGTGATGGACTACTACCGGATGCAAAATATCCAGGCCGACACCGACATGCGCACCACCATCGCTCAACCCGAGGGCGGGAAGAAATAAGCCGGGCCGAAGGGCGCGGCCTCCCGGCTGCCCCTGATCCGCACACCGCTTCCCATGGAATGGATTCTCGACCACGTGCAGGTGCTTTTCGCGATCGCGATCGCGGTGGTGGCGATTCTGCAGAAGTTGAGGCGCTCGCGGGCGGAGGGAACGACCGACGAAGCACCGGCCGTCGATCCGCAGGAGGCGGAGCGCACCCGCCGCATCCAGGAGGAAATCCGCCGCCGGATCATGGAACGGCGCGGCCTGGCGCCGGCCGCCCCCGCGCCACCCGAGGCGGCGGAAGAGGCCCCGGAAATTCTGCCGCCGCCGATGGTGGAGGAAGGGCGCCCGTTCGTGCTCGAACCGCCCCTGCCGGTCATGGAAGTGACGGCAGTCCCGGATCGCGCGGCGGAACTGGTCCGGCAGCAGCAAATGCTGCAGCAACTCCGCGAGTCGGAATCCGCGCGGCCAAAGCGCCCGGCGGTCGTGACCGCGACCGACGGATCACCGGCTTCGGCGCCGGAGAACGGGCTGCCGGCGGACCTGCGGCGGCCGGCTGGCCTGCGCCGGGCCGTGATTCTGCGCGAGATTCTCGGTCCGCCGGTGGGCCTGCAATGACCCCCGCCTGCCCTCCGGCGGCTATTGCAGTTCGCAAAACAGCCTGACGGGTCGGGACGGAGGACCGCTGGGCCGTCCCTGCTTCTCGGCACGCCTGGCGGTCGCCCTACCGCCAGGCGTCAATCGGATATGCGAACCGCGCGCAACGGCGCGCCTACGGAATTTGCACGCGGTTGTAGCCCGAATAAGGATTGGCCTGGCGCCGGCCGTTGATCTCGATCTCGACTTTTTCCAGCGCCGTGGCGGTCAGCAGCAGTGAGCCGCGCTTGGGAAAGTTGCGGGATTCGCCCTTGATCAGCGTGCCCTGGAACAATTCGGCTCCGTCCAGCTCCTGCACCAATTTCACGCGCACCGTGTCATGGGCGATCAGGGTGATGGTCTGCTGGGCCGCCGCCTTGATCTCGGTGGCGGGCTTGGCCGGGCCTCCGGAGATGGCCTTGATGCCGAAGATGATTGCGACCACGAGGACCAGCGCGATCAGGGTCATCCCGCCCTTGATGAGCAGCGCGGGGTCAATCGGGGCGGTGCCGGTGCCCGTCGCGGCGGGATAACTGGAACGTGCCGGCGCCGGGGTGGCGGCGGGTGTTTCCGCGTCGGCCGCCGCCGGCGCCGCCTCGGCGCTCTGGCGGGCGTTTTGTCCGAGATCCATGCGGCCATAGATCTCACGGTTCTCGCGCCGGGAGCCGCGGCCTTCATTGGGCGCCAGCGTCTTGTAATCGACGAGAATCTTGTCGGGGTTGAGCTTCAGATAAACGGTATAGTTGCGCAGGAAACCGCGGATGTAGATCTCGGGCAGGTTGAGGTCGAAACTGTTGCTCTCGAACTTGTGCAGGTAATCGCTGCGGATCTTGGTCGCCTCCGCCGCTTCCCGGATGGAAATCCCCTTGCGTTTGCGGGCTTCCTCAAGTCGCTCGCCGATGGTCTGCATGCCAGTCAGTTAGGCAATTTTGCGGAGGATGGGAAGACGGATTTTGCAGCGGGGCCCGAAATCGGGCTCAGCGGGCCCCGCGATGTCGGGAGCAGGATCGGGCATTCGCGGTCGGAGGCGCTCGGCCGGATGGCTGAACACCTTGGGCGCGCCCGAACGCTCACGAGGTTGGCTGCCATCACACCGTACCGCCGCCTGCTCCGGCTCAGAGTTTGTCGAGATCCACCAGAATATCGCGCGGCTGGGCGCCGTTTTCGGGACCGACCAGGCCCTTTTCCTCCATGAGCTCCATGATGCGCGCGGCGCGGTTGTAGCCGATGCGCAGGCGGCGCTGGAGCATCGAGGTGGAGGCCCGGCGCGAGGTCTTGAGGACCTCGACCGCCTGTTTGAACAACTCCTCGTCGTCGCCCATCTCGTCCTCGTCGCCGCCTTCGCCTTCGCCCTCGTCGTCTTCGCTGGCGGCACGGTCGATGTGCGCCTGCACGTCCTGGGCGTAGGCCGGCGGGCCGTTCCGCTTGAGGAACTCGATGAGCTTGTTGATTTCCTCGTCGGAAACGAGGGCGCCCTGGGCCCGCACCAGCTTGGAGGAGCCGGGCGGCGAGAACAACATGTCGCCCCGACCAATGAGGGTTTCGGCGCCCTTGGTGTCGATGATGGTGCGCGAATCCACCTGCGAGGCGACCTGGAAGGCGATGCGCGAGGGCAGGTTGGCCTTGATGATGCCGGTGATGACATTCACCGACGGGCGCTGGGTGGCGATGATGATGTGGATGCCGGTGGCGCGGGCCAGCTGCGCAAGGCGCGCCACCGAGGTTTCGATCTCGGCCGGCGACACCATCATGAGGTCGGCCAGCTCGTCGATGATGGCGATGATGTAGTGCAGGTGGTCGGGCACCTCGATGTCGCCGGGCGGGGCGGCGACGTCGAGCGTGGTCTGGGTTTCGGCCGGCGGAGCGGCTTCCTTGGCCGGTTTCTTGCGGTTGTTGAAACTGCTGATGTTGCGCACACCGACCTTGGCGAAAATCTGGTAGCGCATCTCCATCTCCCGGAGCAGCCACTTGAGCGCGGCGGGCACCTTCTTCGCCTCGGTGACCACGGGGATCAACATGTGCGGCAGGTCGTTGAAGATCTTCAGTTCGACGATCTTCGGATCGATCATGAGCAGCCGCACATCGCGCGGGCTGGCGTGATAAAGGATGGAGGAGATGAGGGCATTGATGCAGACCGACTTGCCCGAACCGGTGGCGCCGGCGATGAGCAGGTGGGGCATCTTGGCGAGATCGGAGACGAGCGGCCGGCCACTCACATCCTTGCCGAGGGCGATGGGCAGATCGGCCTTGGCGCCGGCCCAGTCCTCCGATTCGATGATCTCCCGCAGGCCGACCTCCATCCGCTTCTGGTTGGGCACCTCGACGCCGACGGCGGCCTTGCCGGGGATGGGCGCCATGATGCGGACGGACTGCGCGCGCATGCCGAGGGCGATGTTCTTGTCGAGCCCGGCGATCTTTTCCACGCGCACGCCGGCGGCGGGGATGACCTCGTAACGGGTGATGACCGGCCCGACGTGGATCTCGCCCAGCGTCACTTCGACGCCGAATTCGCCCAGGATGCGCAGCAGGTTCTCGGCGTTTTGCCGGTGCTCCTCCTCGCTGGAGGTGACATCGAGCTTGGCCGGTTCGCGCAGCAGCGAAAGCGGCGGGAACTCGTAGTTTTCATCGGACCGGGCCAGGAGGGTGCTTTTGGCCTTCTTGGTCTCCTCGGGTTTGACAATGTTGAGCTTGCCGACCGCCATCTTGGCGGAGGCCGGCTCCCCGGCCGCCGTTGAGGGCAGGGGGGCGGTGAAGGCGGATTTCACCGACTCGGCCGGAGTGGAGCCGATGATTTTCGCCGTCGCAGCCTCCCGCGTGATCTCCTCCTTGGTTTTGGGAATGATGAGGGTCTTCTTGGCGGGCGTAGGCGGAGCCAGCGCGACCGCCGCCTGCTTGGCCGTGACGGCTTTGGCCACGGCCTCCTTGTCCTTCTTTTTCTGTTCGGCCCGCTCTGCCGCGCGTTGCCGCCGCCGGGTCCTCCAGGCCTGCACCGACGCCAGCATGCGCTCCAGCTCAGTGCCGATGTCGCGGGTGAAGATGAAGGCCAGGGTCAGGGCAAAAACGGTGCCCAACAGCAGGCCCGCCCCGACCACGCCGACCGTCTCCTTGAGCAACTGGCCGTAGAGCTGCTGCCCGACCAGCCCGCCGAGCCCGCAGGTGAAATACTCGCTGTTCTTGAAGCTCTCCAGCATGGCCAGGAGCCCCGACTCGGTGATGACGCAGAGGATCATCGCGACAAAGCGGGTGACCACGAGACGCCGCGCATTGCGCACCGCCACCCAGGCAAACCAGAGGAGAAAAACCGGCACCAGCCAGGTGCTCAGCCCCATCAGGTGCAGGGTCCACCAGGCAATATCCGCCCCCCAGCCGCCGCCGAGATTGGGCGGAGGGGCGGCCAGGTTATGGATGACCCATTTCCCGCCTTCCCATGCGCTCTGTCCGCCGATCTGGTATTCATGACTCTGCCGGGGATCGTAATCGAGCAGGGTCACGCCGATCCAGGAACCGAGCAGGAAGCAGATGCTGGCCGCCAGCCACTTCGGCCGGTAGCGCGGACCTTCGAACGACGGGACGTTCTTTGAGTTTGAAGTCTCCGACTTGCGCATTTGTGTAACGGCGAAACCCCAGTTGAAAGTCCACGCTACCGGTCGGGCCGGTCAATGTAAATAACCGGCGTACATTTTCACGATTAACTCATAGGCAACACAGCATGCAGATCTTGCAATTCGCGTCCATCTATCAGGAGCGCGTCTGGGGTGGCCGGGCGCTCGCCACCGCGTTCGGCCGCCCGCTGGCGCCCGGGCGGGTGATTGGAGAAAGCTGGGAGATCGTTGATCGCGTGGAAGCGCGGTCGGTGGTGCGCGGCGGAGCCCACGCCGGACGGTCGCTGCGCCAGGTGATCGCCGATCACGGCCCGGAGGTGATGGGACCGCGTTGGCCGGCGGCGCGGCCTTTCCCGATTTTGGTGAAATGGCTCGATTGCCGCGAGCGCCTCAGCCTGCAGGTGCACCCGTCGGCGGATCAGGCGCCGGCGCTGGGCGGCGAGCCGAAGACCGAGAATTGGTTTATTGCCGAGGCTGCGCCTGGGGCGGCGCTCATCGTGGGACTGAAGCCGGGGGTGTCGCGCACCCGGTTCGAGCGGGCGCTGGCCGAAGGCACGCTGGAGACCTGCGTCAACCGCTTTCCGGTGGCGGCGGGCGATTCGATCCTCGTGCGCAGCGGCACCGTGCATGCCATCGATGCCGGCAGCCTCATCCTCGAGATCCAGCAGAATTCCGACACGACCTACCGCGTCTATGACTGGGGCCGCGTGGGGTTGGACGGCAGACCCCGCCAGCTCCATGTGCGCGAAGCGCTGGCCTCGATTCTCTGGGACCAGCCGGAACCGCAGCCGCTGCGGGCCGCCGCCACGCCGGCCGTGCTGGCCGCTTGCGCCGAGTTCCGCATCCGGCGCGTGCCGCTGCCCCGCGGCGCGCGCCTCGCCTTTGCCGCCGGCGAGCAGCCACGACTGCTGCACGTGATCGCCGGACGGGTGCGGGAGTCCGCCACGGACGGCCTGCTGGAACGGGGCGACAATGTCCTGCTGCCGTTCGCCGGTGCGTTCGCATTCACGGCCGCCGAAGACAGCCTGCTGCTCGTGACGGAGAATTTCGCCTGAGCCGCCATGCACGCCTGGCCGACCCAGACAGCTTCACGACGCGGTGGCATCGGGTTCAAGCTGGTGTTTTTTCTCGCCCTGCTCTGCGCCGGGATGGCGCTGGCGTGGATGTGCCTCCTGCCGTACGCCGTGACCCGGCTGGTGCGCGCCCGCACGGGCTTCGGCATCGAAATCCGGTCGCTCTACGCCAACCCTTTCACCGCGGACCTGGAGATCCGCGGGCTGGTCGTCACCAATCCGTCGTCCTTCCCGCGGAAGGATTTTGTCGAGCTGCGCGAATTCCGCGCCCGGGCGCGCCTGTTCTCCCTCTGCAGCCGGCGCCCGGTGATCGACGACGCCGTCATCGATGTGGCTCTCATCTGTCTCGTGAAGGATCCGCATGGCCTGATCAACACCCGGGCCTTCCGGGACGGCCTGATCGGGCCGGCCTCCGCCCGGCCGCCGGCGGAGGCAAAGCCGGAAGAGCGGAAGTTTCTGATCAAGCGCCTGCAGGTGCGCTTCGACCGGTTGATGGTTGCCGATTATTCGCGGCGCCGGCCGGACGTGCGCGAGTTCAACCTCAACTTCAGCCATACCTACGAGAATGTCACGAGCGCGCGACAACTGGCGGTGCCGCTGGGCGACATCCTTTCGCCGGTGGCCGGCGCCATCGGCGGCATCCTGCCCGAGGCCGGGCAGGCGCTGCGCACGGCGGGGGCCGCGGTCAAGGAAACAGGTCGCAAGACCGGCGAAGCTGTGAAAGGGTTTTTCGAAGCACTTGAGAAAACCCTGAAGCCATAGTTTACTCATCGGTTCCCATGCCTTCCTCCCAACCACAGAATCAGCCCGTCAAGTCCGGCCCGGATGCCGTCCCGGCGGCGGACGGCCCGGCGGCCGCGGCCGGGACCGTTCCGTCCGTCGAGCCGGCCCCGCCCACGCTGGAGGAGCAGCTCGCGGCGGCAAAAAAAGAGGCGGCGGGCAACTACGATCGCTATCTGCGCGCGGTGGCCGACCTCGAAAACCACCGCCGGCGCGCCATCCGGGAGAAGGAGGAACTGCGGCAGTATGCCGCCACGAACCTGTTGCAGCACCTGCTGCCGGTGCTCGACAACCTGCAGCTCGGCCTCGCGGCCGCGCGCCAGCAGACCGACACCCGGACCATCGCCGACGGGGTCGCGATGGTGCTGGAGCAGTTCCGGGAGGTGCTCGGGCGCCACGGCTTGAAGGAGGTGAATCCGCTGGGGCAGAAATTCGATCCGCATCTGCATGAATCGCTCTCGCATCAGCCGAGCCCCGAGGTGCCGGAGGAGCACGTGCTGCAGGTGGCACGCACCGGCTACACCCTCCACGGCCGGCTGCTGCGGCCCGCCAGCGTGATTCTTTCCAGCGGACCGGCGAAGGAGGCGAAGGGTTGAAACGCCCCGCCGCCGGCCCCACCGGGCCGATGGCGGATGGAGGCAGACGATCACGAACCGCCGGCCAACCGGCTCCCAATTACCCGCATCATGGCCAAGGAAGACTATTACGAACTGCTCGGCGTGAGCCGGGGCGCCTCGGAGGAGGAGATCAAGAAGGCCTACCGCAAGAAAGCGGTCCAGTATCATCCCGACAAAAATCCCGGCAACAAGCAGGCCGAGGAAATGTTCAAGAAGGTCTCCGAGGCCTACGAGGTGCTTCAGGACGCCGACAAGCGCGCCGCCTACGACCGCTACGGGCACGCCGCGTTCGCGCAGGGGGCGGGTCCGCGGGGCGGCCCGGCGGGTGGTTTCCACGACCCGTTCGACATTTTCCGCGAGGTGTTCGGCGGCGGCGGCGGTGGCAGCATCTTCGAGGAATTCTTCGGTGGCAGCGGCGGCGACGGGTCGCACGACGGCTCCGACCTGCGCTACGACATCGAAATCACGCTCGAGGAGGCCGCCCGCGGCGTGGAGAAGGAGATTTCGTTCCGCAAGCTGGCCCCGTGCGACCATTGCGGCGGCTCCGGCGCGGAACCGGGCTCGAAGCGTGTGACGTGCCCGACCTGCCGGGGCGCCGGCCAGGTCACCACCTCGCGCGGATTTTTCACGGTCCGCCAGGTCTGCCCGGCCTGTCATGGCACCGGCACGCGCATCGAGAAACCATGCCGGGAATGCCGCGGGGAAGGACGGGTCAACCGGACGGCCAAGATCAACGTGCGCATCCCCCCCGGGGTCGACACGGGCTCCAAGCTGCGTTCCGCCGGCAACGGCGAGGCCGGCGTGTATGGCGGCCGGCCGGGCGATCTCTATCTCGTCATCCACGTCAAGGAGCACGAGATCTTCGAGCGGCAGGGGGACGACCTGTTCTGCGAAATCCCGATCAAGTTCACACTGGCGGCGCTCGGGGGCACCATCGAGGTGCCCACGCTGTCCGGCAAGGCGTCGCTCAAGATTCCTCCGGGCACGCAGACGGGCACGACCTTCCGGCTCAAGGGCCGCGGCCTCCCGGCCCTGCGCTCCAGTCATCCCGGCGACCAACTGGTGCGGGTGCAGGTGGAAGTGCCCGTCCATCTCACCGCCGAGCAACGTCGGAAGCTGGAGGACTTTGCCGTCGCCAGCGGCGACGCCGACGAACCGGTGGGGCGCAGCTTTTTCGAAAAGGCCAAGAAATTCTTCTGACCCGGGGGCTCCTGCCGTGGATGTGACGCACACGCAACCGATGACTGCCAGACCGGCGGCCGTGACCGCCGCCGGAGGACGGATGTGATGAGAGTGGTCATTCTTGGCTCCGGCCGGGGCAGCAATGCCGAGGCCATCCTCCAGGCCCAGCGGGAGGGCCGGCTCGGCCGGGCCCGGGTGGTGCAGATCATTGCCGACCGGCCCGAGGCGCGCATTCTTGAACTCGGAGGCCGGTTTGGCGTGCCCGCGCGGTTTCTCGATCCCGGCCCGTTCAAGACCAAGTTCGACGAGGCCGCCGAGACGCGCTACCTCGACACCCTGCGGGCCTGCGAACCGGCGCTCATCGTCCTGGCGGGTTTCATGCGCATTTTGAAGCCGCGTCTGCTCGATGCCTTTCCGCGGACGATCATCAATCTCCATCCCAGCCTGCTGCCCAGCTTTCCGGGGCTTGATGCCATCGGCCAGGCCTGGCGGCGGGGCGTGAAGGTGACCGGCTGCACGGTGCACTATGTGACCTCCGAGGTGGATGGCGGCCCCATCCTCGACCAGACGGCGGTGCGGATCGAGCCGGAGGACACACTGGAAACACTGGAAGCCAGGATCCACGCGGCTGAGCACGCGCTGCTGCCGGCCGTGATCGCGCGCCTCAGCCAGGCTGGCGCCGGCGGGGAGTGATCAACCTCTGCTCCCCGCCCCCAGGGCATCCTGTAGATGTCTCAGGGCCCCGAGCCTGTCGCGGGGCAGGCGATTTTCAACTCCGGCGATGGGCTGTCCGGATATTTCACCCGCAGAATGAGCGCCTCGATCGCCGGGCTGCCCGCCGGCAAAAAACCAACCTTTGCAGTTGTCGCCTGCACCCGAAGTGATAAGTTGGGGTCATCCCCAGCCAGTTATCCCATGAATACCTCCATCTCCGTCCTGCTGGAGCACAAGGGCTCCAAGGTCTTTTCCGTCCCGCCCAAGTTCACGGTTGCCGAGACCGTGAAGGAAATGAATCGGCACAAGGTCGGCTCCGTGCTCGTCATGGAGGGCGACCGGCTTG
The DNA here is from genome assembly GCA_028688225.1 of Opitutaceae bacterium. GTDB lineage: Bacteria > Verrucomicrobiota > Verrucomicrobiia > Opitutales > Opitutaceae > Fen-1467. The sequence continues at coordinate 55,208 of JAQTYQ010000018.1, forward strand.
CCGGCATCTTCACGGAGCGTGACGTGCTTTCGCGGGTGATCCCCGCCGGTCTCGATCCGAAAACCACGCCGGTGGCGCAGGTCATGACGCGCGATCCGCTCACCGTGGCCTCCTCTGCCACGATCGAGGAGGTCATGGCCCTGTTTACCGACCGGCGTTTCCGCCATCTGCCGGTGATGGACGCCGGCCGCCTCGTCGGAGTGATCTCCATCGGGGACGTCATGCGCCGGATGGTGGACACGCACCGGCACGAGGCCGAGCAGCTCAAGCAGTACATCGCGGGCGGCTATGCCCCGTAAGGGCGCCGGCCCGCGGCGCAGCACAAAAATCTGGCGTTGCGCAGGGGGTTCGCCAAGAACCACTGCCGCGACCGCCGGTCCATCCTGCGCATGAAACTCGACACTGCCAGATCCCTCGTCACTGCTGCGTTCGGGCGCATGAACGCGCTCTACCAAAAGACCGTCTTCGACGAGTGGGTGGTGGTCTCGCTGCAGGCCGACCGCGGCGGCATCCTGGCCTACCACGGCCCGCGGGTGGACGGATTCCGGAAGCAGTTCGTGGACGATATCGGGCCGCTGCGCGCCGAGATGACCGGAAAGCACTTCGCCGTGGGCGACTTTGAATTCGCGCCCGAGGCGACCGGCACGCGCTACGACGTGTGCCTGCGCACCGGCGAAACGAGCTACCTCATCGGCAACCACACCGGAAAGTCGATGACCGAGATCCGCCAGGATCAACGCTGGCTGCAGGCGCAGAAGGCGTTCGTGGAGCTGAGCAACAAGTTTCGCACCGACCCGCTGGAGTAGGAAACAGGTGGCCAAACTCGCCTGCCGGCCATGGCTCGAAGAGCGACGGCTGGTGCGCGTTTGGACGGGTGTCCCAAAGCCCCACGGGCTTTGGCGACCAAGGCGGCCCGGTCAGGCCAGCAGCCCCTCGTAGAGGAACCAGCCGTAGGCGGCGGCGAAGATCCAGCCGGCCCAGCGGGGCAGGCCGCCGAGCACCAGCAGCAGGACCGCGTGCAACACTGTGGCGCCGAACAGCAGCAGCATGCCGGTCTCGAAAAAGCCCGGCACCGGCACCGGCCGGAAGATCGCGCACAGCCCGAGGCAGAGGGGGATGCAGATGTGCCCGTCGCCCACCTGCGAACTGTAGACGACGTCGGCGCGGCGCTTCCAGCCCCAGTAGAGCGCAAGCAGGGCGTTGGGCAGCACCATGAGCCAGCCGCTGAGCCAGCCGAGGTGGCTGGCGTTCACGAAGCCGCCGTGCTGGTGCGAGAGCCAGGCCATCAGCCAGTCGATGCTCACGTACAGGCCGTAGGCGCCGGCGAGCACGACCAGCGTGTCGAGGTAGAAGAGCAGGCCGAAGGACGTGCGCTGGCGGGCGTTGTGCTTGAGCACGTCGAAGACCTGGAAGCACTGCCAGAAAAGGAACAAGCCCGTGAGCATGAACCCGTCGCGCCGGTCGAGCTTGCCGTCCTGGCCGAGCACCCAGACCGCGCCGGTGAAGAAGAGCACCGCGGCGAGCGTGAGCAGCAGGGAGAGGCGGTTGACGCGGGGCCCGGTGTCGCTCCCGGCCTTGCCGCCGCGACTGCGGCCCGCGGAAGGACCCGGCACCACGACCAGCCCCCAGAGCAGGGCCGGCAGGCCGAGCAGCAGCGTGAGGTTGGTGACGTTGTTGACGAGGCAGTTGGTCATCACCTCGCGCACCGGCCCGCCGTGCGCCACCATGAGGTAAACGAAGATCAGGTTGCCGAGTCCCGAGCAGTAGGGCATCAAGACTGTGCCGAGGGCGGTGCCCTCGAGGCCGTGGTCGAGCATGGCCTCCAGCCGCCACATCATGAGCAGCGAGGCGACGAGAAACAGGCCGACGTAGGTCCACGGACTGGTGAACCCGAGCGCGTCGATGAAATCGGGGAGGAATGTCATGGTCAGAACACCTGACGCCGGTGCGGGGTGAACCACGCCTGCCAGCGCAGGATGACGCTGCGACCGCGCTCGATGCGCAGATGCGCGGCATCGAGGACGGGGGCGGCGCGGCGAAGGGACATGGCCCTGATGCTGGTGGCCCAGCCGGGCTCGTCAACGGCGGGGTCGCGCCTTTCGTGGGGAGAGCGCTCGGAGTAGCCAAAGCCGTGAGGCTTTGGACGACGGATCCAAACTCTCACGAGTTTGGCTACTCGAATTCTCCCACCCTCGCTACGGCCTTGAGGATCGATTCGCCGGGCGCGTTTTTTGCCGTCCGGACAAAATAACTGTAACTTTGGGTGGCCCGGCGGGTTTTACCAGGTAACCGTCGACCTCATCTTTCATGAAATCCCATCTTCCTGTTCTTGTCGGACTCGGGTTGCTCTTTGTCGCCCCCCTTGTCGTTGATGCGAAAATCGAACGCACGGTTGAGAAAACCTTCACCGTCCAGCCGGGCGGCATGCTCAAGGTCGAAACGTCGGGCGGCGGCATCAAAATCGTCCCTGGCGCCGACAATATGGTGAAGGTTACGGTGAAACAGCGGATCGACGCCTCGACCGACGCCGGGGCGGAGGAGATCCTCAAGCACCTCGTGCTGACCCTGGAGCAGCAGGGAAACGACGTCACCGCGATCGCCAGATATGAAGGTGAGCGCACGTTGTCCTTCTGGTTCCACGGGGGCTCCTGGCCGCCGGTGCAATGTGAATTCAGCGTCGCGGTGCCCGCCACCTACAACGTCGACCTCAAGACGTCGGGCGGCGGCATCAGCGTGGGCGATCTTGCCGGCAAGGTCGTGGCTCGCACCTCGGGTGGCGGGCTGCAATTCGGGCGGATCGCCGGCCCGGTCGACGGGCGCACCAGCGGCGGTGGCATCAGCGTGGAGGCATGCACGGGGGATGTGAACGTGCACACCTCGGGCGGGGGCATTCACTTGGGGCCGGTCAGCGGCAATGCCCAGGTGCACACGAGTGGCGGTGGCATCACCATCAAAGAGATTGGTGGAATGGTCAGCGCCCATACCTCGGGCGGTCCGATCGACGTGAGCTTTTCCGGCCCGTTGCAAGGCGACTGCGAGCTTTCGACCTCCGGCGGCGGCATCACGGTGCGCGCGGATCCGAAGAGCGATTTCAATCTCGAGGCGCGCACCTCGGGTGGCGGCGTGAGCTGCAAGCTGCCTGTCACGGTCGTGGGCGAGATCAAGCCCAGCCACCTGAGCGGGAGGGTCAACGCCGGAGGGCACGAACTCAAGCTGCGCACCTCGGGCGGCAGCATCCGGGTGGTGACCCGATGATTTTTGTCAGTTGATCGGTTGTGTGAAAACCGGGCGTGGACCAATGCCACGCCCGGTTTTTTGCATGCGCCCGGCCGGGCGCAAAATCGCTGGCGCAGGGCCCGCCGCCGGCGTTCAATCGTCCCATGACAACCGAAACCGCCTACGCGGAACTCGTCGCCCGGCTCAAACGCAGCCATGTGCTGGGCACGGTGAACGGCCTGCTCGGCTGGGACGAGCAGGTCAACCTGCCGCCCGATAGCGCGGACCTCCGCGCCGAGCAGCTCGCCGTCATGGCCGAGCTGCAGCACGCCGCCGCCAGCGACCCGCGCCTCGGGGAGTTGCTGGCCGAATTAGAAGGTCGAGACGGATCGCCCGCCTTTGCCGAGGCTTCGGCGGGCCGTCCGGGAAAAGGAACGGCGGGCCCAGCGGTCCCGCCCTACCAGCTGACCGCCGACCAGCAGGTCGTCCTCCAGCGGGCCCGGCGGGACTACGACCGCGTGGTCAAGCTGCCGCCCGAATTTGTGCGAGAAAAAGCGCGCCACAACAGCCAGACCTTCCACGCCTGGGCGGACTGCAAGGCGCGGTCGGATTTCGCCGGCTACGCGCCCTTCCTGCAGAAGCAGCTCGAATTGGCGAAACAGGAGGCCGCCTATCTCGGTTATGCCGCCGCCCCCTACGACTACCTGATCGACCGGCACGATCCGGGCATGACCGCGGCGGTGATCGAGCGGCTGTTTGCCGAGCTGAAGACGGACCTCGTGCCGCTCATGCGCGAGATCGTGTCCTCGCCCGTCAAGGCGCGAACCGACTTCCTGCGCGGCTTCCCGGTTGCGCCGCAGCGCGAATTTCTGCGCGCCGTCACCGAACGGCTCGGTTTCAACTACCGGCGCGGACGCATCGACGTGTCGCTGCATCCGTTTTGCGAGGGCAGCGGGGCCGACATCCGCATGACCACGCGCTTCGACGAAAACAACCCGCTCAACTCGCTGTTCGGCTCGATCCACGAAACCGGCCATGGTCTCTACGAGCAGGGTCTGCCGCTCGAGCACCAAGGCACGCCGCTCGGCCAGGCCGTCGGCATGGGCGTGCACGAATCGCAAAGCCGGCTTTGGGAGAATCAGGTGGCGCGCGGCCGCGCCTTCTGGCGGTTTTTCGAGCCGCGTTTCCGGGAGACGTTTCCCGCGCAGCTCCGCGCCGTCTCCTCGGACGAGCTTTATCTCACGGTCAATGCCGTCCGGCCGACCCTCATCCGGGTCGACGCCGACGAGGTCACCTACAACCTGCACATCATCCTGCGATTCGAGCTGGAGAAGCGGCTGTTGGCCGGGATGCTGGTGGTCGCGGATCTGCCGGCGGCCTGGAATGCGCTCGCGCAGGAGCTGCTGGGCCTCACGCCGCCGAACGACCGCGAGGGCGTGCTGCAGGACGTGCACTGGTCGGGCGGCATGTTCGGCTACTTCCCGAGTTACTGCATCGGCAACATGATGGCGGCGCAGCTCTGGCATCAGGTCCGGAAGGAATTTCCGGGATTGGAGGAGGACTTCGCCTGCGGCGATTTCTCGCGGCTGCTCGGCTGGCTGCGGCGCCAGATCCACGCGCAGGGCCGGCGCCACGACACGCAGGAGCTGGTCCGGGTCGTCACCGGGGAACCGCTGACGCCGCGGCATCTGCTGCACTACCTGCGCGAACGGTACCTGCCACTCTACCGAGCGTGAAATCTCAAACGCGAACGTGCCAAATGCCAAAGGTTGCAGAATAACAGCCGCCGGTTTTGTTTGGCGTTTGGAGATTTGGTTTTTGTGATCTCATCCATGGGACTCATCGACACACATACGCATCTGGATGGCTTTGCCCGGCGCGGCGAACTGCCGGACGTGCTCGCGCGGGCCCGGGCCGCGGGTCTCGAGGCCATGATCGCCGTCGGTACGGTGCCGGACGACTGGGCGCTCTACCAGGACTTGGCCCGCGAGCACCCGGGTTTGATTCATTACACGGCGGGACTGCATCCCTGCTCGGTGGACGCGGGGTGGGAGGGGGTGGTTGCGCAGCTGGAGGGTTATTGGGGTGGGGCGCCCTGCCGGTCAGCAGAGTCGGACGCGCCAAATGAAAACACGGCGGGCCCAGCGGTCCCGCCTTACCCGGTCGCGGTGGGGGAGATCGGCCTCGACCGGTTTCATCTGCCGAAGGAGGCCGCGGAGGCGGCACGCGTCTTTGCCTGGCAGCGCGCGGCGTTTGCCGCCGGCCTGGAGCTCGCGCAGCGGCGCGGCGTGCCGGTGGTCGTCCATTCGCGCGGGGCGTTTCGCGAATGCGTGGAGATGATCGATGCGAGCGGCGTGGACTGGACGAAGGTTGTTTTCCACTGTTTCAGCGAGGGAGCCGACGAGATGAACACCCTGCTCACGCGCGGCGGCCGCGGTTCTTTCACGGGGATCATCACTTACAAAAACGCCGATGCCGTGCGGGCCGCGGCCCGCGTCCAGGGGCTGGCCCGGCTGATGATCGAGACCGATGCGCCCTACCTCGCCCCCGTGCCCCACCGGGGAAAGCCGAATGAGCCGGCCTGGGTGCGGCATACCGCCGAGTTTTGCGCGGCGTTGTTCGGCATGACCTCCGACGAGGTGGCGGCCGTCACCACAAAAAACGCCAAAGCGTTTTTTGAATTATAGGTTTTGGCGCAGCCAAAACCTAGGCCTCGTCGAACTTCCGGGCGAACAGCTGGTCCAGCTCGGCGAGCATCTGCGGGGCGTCCTCGCCCGTGGCGATGAATTTCACCTTCGAGCCCTTGCCGGCCGCCAGCATCATCAGACCCATGATGCTCTTGCCGTTCACCTGCTCCTCGTCCTTTTCCACGAACACGTCGCACCGGTATTTGTTGGTGATGCGGACCACCATGGCCGCCGGCCGGGCATGAATGCCCATCTTGTTCAGCACGACGAATTCCTTGACGTACTGCTGCGTGCTTGGCGTGGCTTCGACTTTGTCCATGTAATGCGGGTGCGGGAACGAATAGATGAAGGGCCGGAATTTCGACCGGCCCTCACCCGGCTTGCAACCTTAAAACCGACCCGTCGGACTGCAACGAGGGAGTCATGACCGTAAACGAAGCACGCGGCGGGCCAAGTGGATGCATAGGAGATGCCGCCGGAATTATCACGCCGGGGTGATTGGAGCCGGGCTCGCTGAGCCCGGAAAACCGACCGCATTGAGGACGGAATTTGTAGCCAAACTCGTGAGAGTTTGGATGCTTCTGCTCCCCGTGCCCTTTCCCAGGGGCCTGCGGCCCGCGGCGAGGGCGCCGCGACTCCACCTGACGACGATGGCCGGGCGCGTTCTGCTAGCCAGCCCCGCCGCCGCGGCGCGGGCCAGCAGAACGCGCCGTTGTCCGATGTCGGCGGTCCGGCCGCCCCGCTTGATTCCGCGTTGCCGGCCCACCCATCCGGTGACATAGGCAGGGGAATGCCCACGACCGCCATCATCGTTCCCTGCCGCCTCGAATCCACCCGGTTCCCGCGCAAATTGCTGCATCCGATCAAGGGCAAACCGCTGTTGCTTTGGGTGGCCGAGCGCATCGCGGCGCAGGCGTCGGCATTTCCCCTTTACTTTGCCGTGGACCACGAATTGCTGCGCGCGGCGCTGGGAGAGCGCGGTTTCAACGTGATCATGACCTCACCAGCGCATGCCAGCGGCACCGACCGCTTGGCCGAGGCCAACCGCACGGTCTGCGCCGACCGGGTCATCAACGTGCAGGCCGACGAGCCGCTGGTGACCGGAGCCCAGATCCAGGAACTGGCGCGGCTGATCGGCGGCGAGGCGCCGATGGCGACGCTGGCCACGCCCTTCCGCCGGGCGGTGGATTTCTACAATCCCCACCAGGTGAAGGTCGTCCTAGGCCGCGACGGCCGTGCGCTTTATTTTTCGCGGTCGGGTCTGCCCTTTGCCCGCGAGACGGGGGGAACGGTCGACGATGCCTGGGTGGCGGCAAACCCGTGTTACAAGCATCTCGGGCTTTACGCCTATCAGGCGGACCTGCTGGAGAAGTTCGCCTCGCTGCCGCCGGGGCGCTACGAGCAGATCGAAAAACTGGAACAGCTCCGCGTGCTCGAGAACGGCTACGACATCATGGTCGGCCTGACCGAGGATCCCACCATCGGCGTCGACACGCCGGAGGATGCGCAGCGTTTCGAGCAGGTGCTCGAAACGTAAGGGGCAGGGGAAAGCGATAGTCCTTGCTGATACGGAGGCGGGGAATGGCTTGCTGGCCAGTGTCTTGACCTCAACGTTCAGATCATGAAATTTCCCCGGATCGTTCCGGTGATGTTCTTCCTGACCGGCGTCATTCCCATCCCGGGCTTTGGCACGAATGGGCCTGATCGGACCTCTTTGGTCTGCTCGGGCATCACGGTTTGCTACGACAGGATGGACGAGGATTTCACCCGGAAGTTCTGCGAACGGCTGCCATCATTGCGGAATCAGGTTTTCAACGCACTGCAGACAGGCGTGGGGAAAGTCCTGGAGACGCAACTGGCGGACGATCCGTCCAACAAGTGGATTTGGGTGGGGGGTGCCCCATGCGTGGCACGGCGGGTGTTGGTGGAGATCACTTCGCCTCAGGTGGCAGATCGCTACACCGCCCTTTTCGACCGGTTGCTCCAAGGCGCGAAGCAAGATGCCACCCCGATCAGCTTGGAAGCATGGCCCGCCGAGCAGGAGACACGGCATGTTGCGGTAGCGGTCCAAATCTTCCGCAATATCGCGGAAAAGCACGGGAACGCGGCCGTCACGCAGTTGCTGGCCGAGTTTTGGAAGCTGCCGCCGGAACGGCGGACCTCGATCGAGTTTCGGCAGCTCTATCGCAAACTATTCCGGGAGCCGCTTGAGGCGGAAGCGCCGTCCGGCGTGCGATTCGGAGCTGGATAAGCGGCGCTATCAGATTTTTCCTGCCTTGCGCCGTTCGATCAGCCGGTGGAAATCCACGAAGAGCGGGTCAGCAGTATCGAATCCGGATGCGGCCGATTATCCGCCGGACAACTGCCGGCGCAATTCCTCGGGCAGCAGGGCGCGAACTTCGGAGTAATCCTCAGCCAGGCGGATCAAGTCGGCTTCGTCCTTTTTGCGCTTGGAGAGCCGCCGCCGGGGATCGCTCCATGCGAGAATCTTGCCCGCCACGAGGTCGCGCAAGGACGCAACGCGTGCATCGCACCCCAGGACTTTGGCGGGCGCCGCCGCTGCGAGAAACGGCTGGTAACGCGGGTCCTTGGTGAACTGGATGCGCAGATCGCTGCCGGGCTTCTGTGCATTAAGCGACCACGTCTCGTCGTGCACCGTGAAACCCGCGGCCAGCAGGTCGGCGCGCACCAGAGGCAGCTTGGCCGACGCGATGACGATGTCGGCATCCATGGTGTAAACCGGACGCGCGTAGGCGTTGACCGCGAGTCCGCCGATGACGCAGTAGTCTCCCTGCCGGCGGCAGATCGCGAGCACGGTCTCAAGATCGTTGAGGCCCCCCTTGCTCGCAGCATCATATGCTTCCTGCGCGGTCATGGCGACGTGGAATTCAACCGAAAACCTCGCCGATGTCGAGGATGCGAAGGACGCGCAGGCGGGGACGGGCAGTGGTAAGCCTTAAGCCAAAAGCCTTGGCCGATTGCTCCACTGGATTCCAGCAAGTGCCAGTGGCCATCAATGGGCCGGGCCGTCAACTGGAGCCGCGGCGCCCCCGCCGCGTGCTGCTACGGCGCAGAAGCGGGCAACGCGACGAAGGCGTCGCGTCCCCAGGAAATATCCGGGTTGCCTACCGCTGCATCTAAATCTTCCCCGCCTTGCGCCGTTCGATCAGCCGGTGGAAATCCACGAAGAGCGGGTCGGCGTCGTGCGGCCCCGGCGAGGCCTCGGGGTGGTATTGCACGGAGAAAACCGGCAACTCTTGGTGGCGCAGTCCCTCGACGGTGCCGTCGTTGAGGTTGACCTCGGTGACGATGGCGCCGCGCTGCGCGAGATCCTCGGGCCGGGCGGCGAAACCGTGGTTCTGCGCCGTGATGGAGACCCGGCCAGTCTCGAGGTTTTTCACCGGCTGGTTGGCGCCGCGATGGCCGAACTTGAGTTTGAACGTCTTGGCGCCGAGGGCGAGGGTGATCATGTGGTTGCCCATGCAGATGCCGAACGTGGGATGCTGCCGGATCAGCCGGGCGACCGTGCCGTAGGCGTAGGCGAGCGGGTCGGGATCGCCGGGCCCGTTGGAGAGGAACACCCCGTCGGGGGCGAGTTCGTTCACCATCTCGGGTGGGGCGCTGGCCGGCACCACCCAGACGTCGAAGCCGTGCTGGCGGAGTTTTCTGAGGATGTTCCGCTTGATGCCGTAATCGATGGCGACCACCTTGTAGCGCGGACCCGGCGCGGTCCGGGTGCCGAGCGTGGTGCCGGTGAGCATGAACGGCTCATCCCACCGGCCCTCGGGGTCCCATTGGTAGGGCGTCCGGCAGGAGACTTCCTTGACGTAGTCCACGCCCACGAGGCCCTCCCAGGCGCGGGCGCGGCGCACCGCCTCCTCGGGGGCCAGGTCCGCCGTGCTCAGGCAGCACTTCATGGCGCCGGTGACCCGGAGTTTTTTGGTGATGGCCCGCGTATCGACCTCCTGCAGGCCGGGGATGCGATACTGGCGCAGATACTCGTCGAGGCTCTGGCGGCTGCGCCAGTTGCTGGTGACGGGCGACAGCTCGCGCACGACGAAACCGGCCACCTTCGGGCCGCCGGCCGACTCCTCGTCCTCGGGGTTGACGCCATAATTGCCAATCTGCACGGCGGTCATCGTGACGATCTGGCCGTAGTAGGAGGGATCGGTGAGGATCTCCTGATAGCCGGTCATGCTCGTGTTGAACACCGCTTCGCCGGTGATGGTGGCCTCGGCGCCAAAGGCCAGGCCGTGGAAAACTGAGCCGTCTTCGAGCGCGAGCATCCCTGGTCGTGGCGTGGGCATCAACGCGCGACCTAAAAGCCTTTCGCCGCGGGTGCCAAGGGTTTTGTGTCACTGCCCCAGCCACAAGCGGGCGAGGCATTACAAATTCAGGCCAAGTGACAGCCGGCGCGGTGGTTGCGCGGCGGCGGCGGCAATGCCGTTGACGGCGGCGCGCGAAACCATTTGCTCGCCCATCGACAGTTCAGCAGCCGAAACCGTTCTGCGTTCCCGCAGGACGGTGCGGGGAACCCAAACGCCGCGTGGCGCAGGCACCGCGGCCGGGGCGCACGGCGGTGGGCAACCACCGCCCAGGCCACTTCTCAGGCCGAGCCCGTCAGCTAACCTCGCAGGCAATGGGAAGGGCGATCCTCTGGGACGCGAAATCCGCGTCATCACGGTTGTCCCGCCAGCAGATCGCCGTTCGCTCTCCCGCGGACGGCCCCAGCCCGACAACCACCATGACCGACAACTCCCTGATGCGGACGGTGAAGAATCTTTTCATCGGCCGTGAACGCGATCTGGCCGAACGCGGCCTGTTCCACAAGCTGTCGCTGGTCGCGCTGCTGGCCTGGGTGGGGCTCGGTGCCGACGGCCTGTCCTCCTCCTGCTACGGCCCGGAGGAGGCCTACAAGGTGCTGCTCGCGCATCCGTCGCTGGCGCTGTTCGTGGCGATCATGACCACCGCCACGGTGGTCATCATTTGCGCCAGTTATTCGCAGATCATCGCGCTGTTTCCGGCGGGTGGCGGAGGCTACGTCGTCGCCAGCCGGCTGCTGTCGCCGACGGCAGGCGTGGTGTCGGGCTCGGCGCTGCTCATCGACTACGTGCTGACCATTTCGATCTCGGTGGCCAGTGGCATGGATGCGCTGTTCAGCTTCCTGCCGGAGTCGTGGCTGGCCTGGAAACTGGCCGCCGCGGTCGCGGGCATCCTGTTTCTCACGGTGCTCAACCTCCGCGGGGTGCGCGAGTCGGTGCTGCTGCTCGTGCCGGTGTTTTCCCTGTTTCTGCTCACCCACACCTTTGCGGTGCTGTATGCCTTCGGCACGCATGCCGGCGCGCTGGCCGCACTCCCCGGCGACACCGTGAAGGCCGTGCACGGGGCGTCGGCCGAGATCGGCGTATTCGGAGTGATCGCGCTGTTGCTGCGCGCCTACAGCATGGGCGCCGGCACCTACACGGGCATCGAGGCGGTCAGCAACGGCCTGCCCATTCTGCGCGAGCCGCGTGTGCGGACGGGACGGCGCACCATGGTCCTCATGGCCATCTCGCTGGGCGGCATGGTCGCGGGGCTGCTCGTGGCCTACCTGCTGCTCGGGGTGCATCCGGTCGCCGGGAAGACACTCAACGCCGTGCTGCTCGAACAGCTCGCCGCCGGCTGGCCGGCCTGGCTCGGCGGCACGTTCGTGAAGGTCGCGCTCACCAGCGCCGCGGCGCTCCTGTTGATCGCCGCGCAGGCGGGCTTTCTCGACGGGCCGCGCGTGCTGGCCAACATGGCGCTCGACCGCTGGATGCCGTCGCGCTTCACCGCGCTGAGCGACCGCTTTGTCACCCTCAACGGCGTGCTGATCATGGGTGCCGCCGCGCTGCTCGTGCTGCTGCTCACCCGGGGCGCGGTGGACCTGCTCGTGGTGCTCTACAGCATCAACGTTTTCATCACCTTCAGCCTCTCCCAGCTCGGCATGGTGCGCCACTGGTGGCAGGTGCGGCACGCGGAAGCCGCCTGGTGGCGCCGGCTGGCCATCAACGCCGTGGGGCTCGCCCTCACCAGCTTCATCCTCGTAACCCTCGTCGTCCTCAAATTTCACGACGGCGGCTGGGTGACCCTGCTCATGACGACGGCGCTGGTCGCGCTGGCGTTTGCCGTGCGCCGCCACTACGAATCGGTGCGGAAGCAGCTCACCAACCTCGACAGCATCGTGGAGGTGGCCGAGCTGCCGCCCCCGCCCGGATCGAAGGATTTCGCCCCGGCGTCGAACCGCACCGCCGTCGTCCTGGTCAACGGGTTCAACGGTCTGGGCCTGCACACGCTGCTGGGTGCCGTCCGTCTTTTTGGCGGCGGCTTCCGCCGCATGGTGTTTGTGCAGATCGGCGTGCTCGATGCGGGCAATTTCAAGGGGACCGACGAGATCGAGCGGCTGCGCGGGCATGTGCAGCGCGAGGGCGAGCGCTACGTCCGTTTCGTGCAGACCCGCGGCGGCGAGGCCGAGGCGGTGACCGCCGTCGGCCATGAAGTGCTGGACGAATTGGGCAAGCTGGTGCCCAACCTGGTCGCGCGCCATGCGAACGTGGTCTTCTTCACCGGCCAGCTCGTGTTTGAGCGGGAGACCGTCTTCACCCGCTTGCTGCACAATTACACGGCCTTTGCGTTGCAACGGCGGTTGTTCCTGCGCGGCCTGCCCTGCGCCATCGTGCCCATCCGCGTCCTGGAGCCGGTGGCATGAGGCTGTGCCGGTTGCGGAGGAGCGCGACTGTCCGGGCTGGGATGCTCCCGCCATTTGACAACATGGTTAGGAAGCTTATTACTTTGCCCCTCTAACATGTCCTATCTCGAAGATCGCGCGGCCTGGTTTGAGGGCCAGGGGCTGTGGCAGCACGTTCCGGAATCCGACTGGCGGGACTGGAGCTGGCAGCTCAAGAACCGCATCACCAGTGCGGCCCAGCTCGAACAACTCATGGCGCTGACGCCGGCGGAGAAGGCGGGCTGCCTGTTCGCCAACCACAAGCTGGCCCTCGCCATCACGCCCTATTTTTTCAACCTCATCGACCGCAACGATCCCGACTGCCCGATCCGCCGCCAGGTCATTCCGCGCGGCGACGAGATGGTCGTGTCGGAGGAGGAGATGCTCGACTCGCTGGGCGAGGATGCGCATTCGCCCGTGCCGGGCCTCGTGCACCGCTATCCGGACCGCGTGCTTTTCCTCGTGACCGACCGCTGCGCCGCGTACTGCCGCTACTGCACGCGCAGCCGGCTGGTGAGCAACGCGCAGGACTACAACTTCCATCCGGAGCATGAGCGCGCGCTGCGCTACATCGAGGCCCATCCCGAGGTGCGCGACGTGCTGCTGAGCGGCGGCGATCCGCTGCTGCTCTCCGACCGCAAGCTCGACCACCTCCTCGGCCGGCTGCGCGCCATCAAGCACGTGGAGTTCATCCGCATCGGTTCGCGCATCCCCGTCTTTCTGCCGCAGCGCATCACCCCGGAACTGTGCGAGGTGTTCAAGAAACACGGCCCGATCTGGATGAGCATCCACGTCAATCATCCGAAGGAGTGCACGCGCGAACTCAAGGATGCCTGCGAGCGTCTGGCCTTTGCCGGCGTGCCGCTGGGCAACCAGAGCGTGCTGCTGCGCGGCGTGAACGACGACGCGGAGGTGATGCGGGCGCTGGTGCACCGCCTGCTGCGGATGCGTGTCCGGCCCTACTATCTCTACCAGATGGACCTCATCACCGGCGGCGCGCACTTCAAGGTCGATGTGCGCAAGGGCATCGAGATCATCCAGGCCCTGCGCGGCCACACCACCGGCTACGCCGTGCCGCAGTACGTCATCGACGCCCCGGGCGGCGGCGGCAAGGTGCCCATCAACCCCGAGTACATCGAGCGGATCACCGACGACGAGGTGGTGTTCAAAAATTACCGCGGTGAAACCTTCCGCTATCCCCTCAAGAGCACTCCGCGCCGGCCGGCCAAGGCTGGGGAAAATCCCCTGGATGCTCCGACCGTATTGCCTTCGGAGTTGTTTATCTGAAGCAACTTGCAGGCTTTTTGATCCGGAGGCTCAGGACGGCGCCGTCGCCGTCCTGTTCACACGAAATTCACCGAAGAATTATTCAACGCTTTAGAGTCTGTTGCGTCTATCTCCCACGAAACAAGCATCGTTCTCAGAACGATCATTGTTGTAGTTCTTACGGTTTGCTTGGTGTTAGGTCATGCAGGGCCGCCTCCACAAGGGGCGGCCCTCATGATTTCCGGGGACTGCCGCCGGCCGGCGACGAGGGCGTCGCCGCTCCATCAGATGCCAGCTTTGGAGACGCGACGCCCCCGTCGCGGGTCTCCTGTGACCGCGGCGCGCCGCTTTCGCCAGAGCGCTTCAGCGAGCCAAGGAGAGCCGCGGCCCCATGAATCCCGGAAGGCCGGCCTCAACGAAGCCGGCTACAGGCACCGATTAGTCACGCCGTTGAGTTCCACCTTGTGCGGCGCCTATTCCCGATTCCCGCTGGCAAAGACGGCGGCCGGGGGCAGTTTTTTGCCCAGCGAGATGGCCGCCTTGGTCCGGGTGAGATCATTGCCGATGACGGAAATGCCCGTGCTCTTGCCCTCGATCCGTAAAAAGGCGGTTGGGCCCTCCGGAGCCGTGCAGCCCCGGATCATGGCTGTGTAGGTGTCGTTCAGCAGGATGACGGGTTTGCTGCCGGGCATGGCCCGGCTCTTCAGGCCGTCGACCTCGAGGTTCTGCACGTCGTCGAAGGCCAGGGCGGACCGATAGTCGGTCTTCTCGAAACGCACGTCGATGTTGCGCAGCGTGAGATCCCGCACATGCCGGCAGTAAAATCCGTACGCGGGCAGGGGCCCGAACATGTTATTCTCTGGATAATCGTTGGCGTGCTCTCCGATGTCGCCCAGGGCCGGCCCCGTGTCGTCCGGGCCGTAGCCGCGCCGCGTGGTAATCTTGAGGTTGGTGATCGAGATGTTTTCCGCCGGGTGATCCGGCAGGCCGGTGATGGAGCAGGCCAGCGGCCGGCCGTCACCGACCTGATCGGAAAGGTTGGCAACCACGTTGTTGATGGAAACGTTGCGCAGCACGCCGATGCCGGGCCTGGCCTGATCGGTGGTCCAGCGTCGGCCGCGGTCGCCGAGACGGATGAAAATCGCCGTGGCCACGTCGGTCATCGTGAGGTTCGAGATGCTGACCCCGTCCATGGTGCCGCCATCGACGATCTCCAGGGCGAGGCCGGCGGCGTTGATGCTGTTGAACGTGATGTTGGAGATGGCGATGTTCCTGAATCCGCCGTAGGAGGCGGTGCCGAATTTGACGCCGTTGGCCATCGAGCTGGCCGTGCAGTTGGTGACGGTGATATTCTCGCAGTCACGGTAGGCGGCCTTGAGGCAGATGGCATCGTCCCCCACGCGGAAATTGCAGTTGCTCACCCGGACGTTGCGCGAGCTATCGATATCGATGCCGTCGTTGTTGTAGTCCCGCTTCCAGCTGTCCGCCGTGACCCCGTCGACGACCACGTCGTCGCAATCGAGGTAGTGCTGGCACCAGAAGGCGATGTTCTCGAACGTGATGCCGCGCACCTGCACCCGCTGACACTGGATGAAGCACATGCCGTAAGGCCGCTTGAGGTAGGCGTCGCGCGACGACCAGCCGCGGGCGATGAGGTCTTTTTTGGTGAAATTGGGATGGTCACCCTGCCCGTGGATCTTGCCCTGCCCGACGATGGCAAGATCGTGCTGACCGGCGGCGAAGATCAGGCTGTAGCGGCCGAACTCGAGCTGATGATTCGGATACGGCGGCGGATTCTCCGGATAATCCTGGAGATCGACGCTGCCGAGGAGCACGGCGCCGTTGGCCAGGTGCAGGGTCACGCGGCTTTTCAAGTAGATAGTCCCGGTGAGGTAGATGCCGGGGGGGACATAGACCGTGCCGCCGCCCGCCTGGGATGTTTCCGCGATCACGCGATTGATGACCGCCGTATTCAGCGTCTTGCCGTCCGGCACCGCGCCGGCTTCGAGAATGCTGCGCCCGAGGGGTGGGATCAGGGCGGCCCCGGCCGGTTCATTTTTGTCCGCCGGGGGCGGGAGCGGGTCCTGCGCCAGCACGACCGTGACCAGGGACAACAGGCAGGCACCGGTGAACAGGGAGAGAAGGATCCGGGTAGGGGCGCGATCTTGTCGCGCCCTTGGAAATGGGCGCAGCAAGCCTGCGCCCTTACAGTTTACAGAGGTTTTCATAGCTTCCGCCTTCAGCGGAGCAGCGCCTTGTTCGCGCGAATCAGCGCCAGGCGCTGATCGACGCAGCCGCGGGTGTTCCCGCCGTCCTCCGGGGTGTGCAGGCACCAGTCGACCAGCTTGGCCACCGTGCTGCGGGCAACGTAGCAGCGCGTGTCGGAGCCGCCGTAATAGATCAGCACCGTGTCGTCCGGCAGCCGCACCCAGCCGTTGGAGAACGTGACATTCGAGACGTCGCCGACGCGCTCACCCTCGTACGGCGCCAGGAAATAGCCGCCCGGCCGCGCGATGACCTTCGCCGGGTCCTCGAGCGAGGTCATGAACAGGTAGAGGACGTAGCGCAGGCCGGCGGCGCAGTTGCGCACGCCGTGGGCCAGGTGCAGCCAGCCCTGCGGGGTCTTGATCGGCACCGGGCCCTGGCCGTTCTTCGATTCCTTGATGGTGTGATAGGCGCGGGCGTCGATGATCGTCTCCGGGCCGGTGACGCCGGTGGTGATGTCATCGCAGAGCGTCCAGCCGATGCCGCCGCCCGAACCGACGTCGATGAAGCCGTCCATCGGCCGGGTGTAGAAGGCGTATTTCCCCTGCACGAATTCCGGGTGCAGCACGACGTTGCGCTGCTGCGAGGCCGGCGTCTTGAGGTTGGGCAGGCGCACCCATTTCCGGAAATCCTTCGTGCGCACCATGCCGGCCTGGGCGACCGCCGAGGAGAGGTCGCCGGCCGGGGCGGCCGGGTCCTTGGCCTCCGCGCAGAACACGCCGTAGATCCAGCCGTCCTCGTGGAAGGTGATGCGCATGTCGTAGAGGTTGGTCTCGGGCTTCAGCTCGGGGATGTCGCAGGGCTCATCCCAGAAGCGGAAACCATCGATGCCGTTCGGGCTTTCGGCGATGGCGAAGAAGCTCTTGCGGTCAAGACCCTCGGTGCGGACGACGAGGTGGACCTTGCCCTGCCAGTAAAACGCGCCGGGATTGAGCGTGGCGTTGATGCCGAGTCGCTCCATGAAGAACGGATTCGTCGCCGGATTGAAATCATAGCGCCACTCGAGCGGCGCATGGCGGTAGGTCACGACTGGATATTTGAAACGCTCGAAAACCCCGTTGTCCCAGAGCGGATCGACGGGATTCTTCCGCCGGAGGAAAGCTTCATGCGCGGCGCGCACGGCCTTGACGCGGGTGGCGAATTCCCGGGAGGCGCCGGCGGGAAGCTTTTTGCCGGCCGGAGCGGAGACGGTTTTGGGTGCAGCGGGTTTGGATTTCATGGTGGGAAGATGACGCAAGGGAAACGCGCAGGGGCGATGGGCGGCCGGGATGACGGCAGGGCCGGCCCCGGGTGGACGCGGCTCCATTGATGGTGGATGGCGAATCGCGCTTCAAGTGCATTGGTAAAGCCGGACGTCCGGGCCGGTTGATTGTGAAACGGCGCGTTCTGCTGGCAGAACGCGCCCTGCTATGCCCTGCAACCAGGGAGCGGCGGACCGTAGGGGCGCAATCTTGTTGCGCCCTTCGACTCATTCTCCGACTGCCAAGCCGTTGGGTGGAGATTCGCCAATCCATTCCGCTGGCGGCGTACCATCGTGATTCAAACGTGCCAAGAATTCAAAATCCTCCGGCCGCGGACACCACCAGTGTGGCCATGCCACCTGCGCAGGTAGTAGTGCGGCGCGATAGGGGTTGAGAAAAACATAAAGTCCGTAGGGTTCGATCGTCTCTTCTTCGCTTAACCGGTGCTCGAAGAAATCTCGCTGCCAAGTCAATCCCTCTCCACTCAAGGCGTCTTTCGTTTGTGCTTTCAGGCATGCAATCACTCGGCCCAACGACAACCGGTTGCCGAGTGTAAACAACCAGTGCACATGATCTGGCATCACCGTAAACGCATGGGTAATGGCATCTTCATTTGTATCCAGCGCCGATACCACGCCATGGATGACCCCGGTGACCGGAACACTGGTCAGGTTGGTGGCACGGAAACGCGTGCAGCAGGTGACGAAATAGACCGAGGCCGGTTGCGACCAACGATGTGCATGAAGCGCGCTGGTGCGTCGCGACAGCATAGGGGGGATTCACGCTCGGAGAAACCCCGGGCCACAGCAAGACCATGCTTTTTGTCTCAGGCCAATATGGAAGGGTGCAGCAAGACTGCACCCCTACGACTTCAGCGAGCAAGGCGCCTACGCCTTGTTCGTATAGACCTCGGCGCCGCGCTCGACGAACTCGCGGGACTTTTCCTCCAGGCCCGCCGTCAGGGCCTGATCCTCGGCCAGGCCTTTCTCGGCGGCGTACCGGCGGACGTCCTCGGTGATCTTCATCGAACAGAAATGGGGGCCGCACATGGAGCAAAAGTGCGCCGTCTTGGCGCCCTCCTGCGGCAGGGTCTCGTCGTGGTAGGAGCGCGCGAGTTCGGGATCGAGCGAGAGGTTGAACTGGTCCTCCCAGCGGAACTCGAAGCGCGCCTTGCTCAGGGCGTTGTCGCGGTACTGCGCGGCCGGGTGCCCCTTGGCGAGATCGGCGGCATGCGCGGCAATCTTGTAGGCGATGACGCCGGCACGCACGTCGTCCCGGTGCGGCAGGCCGAGGTGCTCCTTCGGCGTCACGTAGCAGAGCAGCGCGCAGCCGTACCAGCCGATCAGGGCGGCGCCGATGGCGGAGGTGATGTGGTCGTAGCCGGGCGCGATGTCGGTGGTGAGCGGGCCGAGCGTGTAGAACGGGGCCTCGTCACACCACTCGAGCTGTTTCGCCATGTTTTCCTGGATCAGGTGCAGCGGGATGTGGCCGGGACCCTCGTTCATCACCTGCACACCCTGCGCCCAGGCGCGCCGGGTCAGCTCGCCCTGCGTCTTCAACTCGGCGAACTGGGCCTCGTCGTTGGCGTCGGCGATCGAGCCGGGCCGCAGGCCGTCGCCGATGGAGAACGACACGTCGTAGGCGGCCATGATGGCGCAGATGTCGTCCCAGTGCGTGTAGAGGAAGTTCTCCTGATGGTGGGCGAGGCACCACTTGGCCAGGATCGAGCCGCCGCGCGACACGATGCCGGTCATGCGCCGGGCGGTGAGCGGGATGAACGGCAGCCGCACGCCGGCGTGGATGGTGAAGTAGTCCACGCCCTGTTCGCACTGTTCGAGCAGCGTGTCGCGGAAGATTTCCCAGGTGAGCTCCTCGGCCCGGCCGCCGGCCTTCTCGAGCGCCTGGTAGATCGGCACCGTGCCGATGGGCACGGGCGAATTGCGGATGATCCATTCGCGCGTCTCGTGGATGTTTTTGCCGGTGGAGAGGTCCATGACCGTGTCGGCGCCCCAGCGGATGGCCCAGCGCATCTTCTCGACCTCCTCCTCGATGGACGAGGCGACGGCGCTGTTGCCGAGGTTGGCGTTGATCTTCACGAGGAAGTTGCGGCCGATGATCATCGGCTCGAGCTCGGGGTGGTTGATGTTGGCCGGGATGATGGCGCGGCCGCGGGCCACCTCGCGGCGGACGAACTCGGGCGTGATGACGTGCGGGATGGCGGCGCCGAACGCCTCGCCGGGATGCTGGTGGTGCAGCGCATCGCGCGGCGCGTCGGGCGAGGTTTCGAGCTGCTCGCGGGCCGCCTGCAGCCGGGTGTTCTCGCGGATGGCGATGAACTCCATTTCGGGCGTGATCAGGCCGCGGCGCGCGTAGGCAAGCTGGGTGACGGCGTCGTGCCGGGCGCGCAACGGCCGGCGGCGCAGGGCGGGGAAGCGCGCCCACCGCCCGTCCTGCCGGGCCTGCTCGGCATGGAGGTCGCTCAGATAGCCGTTGTCGAGGGGTTGCACGGTGCGGCCGTCATAGTCCTCCACGTCGCCCCGCTCGCGAATCCACGCCTGGCGCAGGGGCGGCAGGCCGCGTGTGGGATCCTGGTGAAACGAAGGCTCGCCCCATGGTCCGGAGGTATCGTAGACCCGGACCGGGTCGTTGGCGGCCAGCCGGCCATCGAGACCCCGGGTGGGCTGGAGGGAGATTTCCCGCATGGGCACGCGCAGGTCGGAACGCGAGCCGGTGACATAGATCCGGCGGCAGGCCGCGCCCGGCTCAGGGGTGCTGCTGGCACCGTTGCGGGAGGCAGTGGAATGGGTGGCGGTGGACATGATCGGAAAAGTCGGGGATGGCGCCTGCCGCCGGAGTGTCCGCGCCGCGCCGCCGCTGCGGCGGGGCAGGCGTTCCCTACGGCGGCATGACCCGCATCAGGTTCGGAGGGTAGAGGAAACGGTCGTTCTCCAATCTCAGTCCGGCGCGGCGGACTCCCCGTGTAGATGATCAGGTTACCATGTCCATGCCGGCCGCTGATGCAAAGCGAAACTGTCGTTTGGCGGCATCAGGCGATCCCGCCCTACAATTTCGGATGTTGTCGGACGGGGTCGCCTTGGCTCGCCGGGGCCCCCAGAACGAAGGCGCTGGACCCCGCCAATATTGAGCCGGCGCGGCAGCGCCGGTAGGGACGGACCGCCGGGCCGTCCGTGTGATAAAAACCCCGGCGCGCCCAGCGGTCGCGCCCTACCACCGCCGGCGGACCCGATCCCGCCAAGCATGTGTCAACGTCCGAAATTGCTTCTGACATCGCGGCAACCGGCTTGGCGCGCCGTAGCTCTATGCGAAGGCGGCTGGACCCCGCCAATATTGAGCCAGTCTGCCGGACCGCCGGCCAGTGGATTGGGGAGTAACCGCGCCCCCGCGCACCGCCCAGCAACCAGGAAAATTTCACGAGATATTTGGACTCGTTTCCACCCGGATCATCCGACAAACTCCGTGAAGCATGCCGATGAAGATCGTCCTCATCGAAGATCAGGCGATGTTCCGGGATTTGCTGAAGAAAATCTGCCGGGAGCATTTCCATCTGACCGTGGTTGGTGAAGCGGAGGATGCCGCCACCGGACTGGCCCTGTGCCGCAGGCACAAGCCCGCGATGGTCCTGCTGGACCTCAACCTGCCGGACCGCGACGGCTTTGCCGTGGCCGACGACCTTCTGCTGCTGGACCCGGACATACTCATCCTCGCCGTGTCCTCCGAGTGCGACGATTACACGCTCTACCGCGTGCTCAATTCGGGCATGCGCGGTTATGTCGACAAGGGCCGCCAGTCCGTCGAGGTGCTCAAGGAGGCCATCGACGAGGTGCTCAAGGGGCGGATCTTTTTCACCGAGGTGGTGCAGCAGGTGCGGCAGCGGCTGCGCACCGAGCCGAATGCGTTTCCCAAGGTGCTTACCGAGCGCGAGCAGCAGCTGCTCACGCTGCTGGGCGGCGGCATGGGCGACGAGGAGGTGGGGGCCGCGCTCAAGCTCAGCCGCTACACGGTGCGGTTCCACCGGCACAACATCATGAACAAGCTCAACCTGCACCGCGGCTCCGATCTCATCCGCTACGCGGTGACCAAGGGCTTCGCGAAGCTCAACTCGTTTCGAGCGCTGCCCGCAGATTCTCCTTCAACCCGCGCACCTCCGCCTCGAACGCGGTGAGCACGGAGCGCGGCGTCTCAATGTCGCCGTTGCGCGCGGCCTCCTGGATGGTGGTGGCCACGGCCGCGACCTGGCTGGCGGCGATGAGGGCGGTCTGGGAGAGGATGCGATGCGCCTGCCGGCGCGTGGTCTCGACGCTGCCCGTGCGCACGGCCTCGCCGAGCAGGGCGACGTCCTTGTCGAGGGCGGTGATGAACTCCTCCGCCAGCTGGCGGATCCTTTCGGGTTTCTGGTCGGCCATGTAGCGGAAGATGGACAGGTCGAGGTTTTTGCGGGGCGGCTCCTCGTCCGTGCGGATCTGGATCGAGGAACCCGCGCGGAGCGGGCCGCTGAGGTTCTGGATCGTGGCCTTGATCTTCTCGGGACTGAGCGGCTTGGCGGCAAAGCCGTCCATGCCGGCCTCGAGACAGTCGTGCCGCTTCTCCGGCGTGGAGTAGGCGGTCGTGGCGATGACGAGCGTGTGGCGCTCGGGCGGCTCCCACTGCCGGAACCGGCGGGTGACCTCGACGCCGTTGAGGCCGGGCAGGTCCCAGTCCATGAACACGATGTCGTAGAGGTTGGTCTGCAGTTTTTCGAGGGCGAGGTTGCCGTCGGTGGCATGATCGGTCTTGTAGCCGAGGCGGGTGAGGATGCTGTCGATGACGAGCAGGTTGTATTCCTGGTCCTCGACGATGAGGGCGCGGGTGGTGGGGGCCGGGCGCGGCCGCTCCTCGACCACGGCGGGGCCGGCCTGGGGGGCGGGCGCCGGCAGCGCGACCTTGAACCAGAACGTCGAGCCCCGGCCCGGCGTGCTCGTGAGACCGACGGTGCCGCCCATCTTCTCGGCGTAGGCGCGGCAGACGGCGAGGCCGAGACCGGTGCCGCGGATCTTTTCCTGCTGCGCCCGGCGGCCGCGGTTGAATTTCTCAAAGAGCTTCGGCTGCTCGTCGTAGGGGATGCCGGGCCCCTCATCGCGCACCTCGATGGCGATCTCCACCGTGCCGCCGGGCGCGGGCCGGCCCTCGACGGCGATTTCGATGGGGCCGTGCCCGGCGTATTTCAGCGCGTTGGCCACGTAGTTGATGATGATCTGCTTGATCTTGGCCTCATCGCCGACGACGGCCTCCGGGAACCCGGAACTCATCCGCGTGCCGAGGGGCATGTGCTGCTCCTGCGACTGCCAGGCGAAGATGGCCACGACGTCGGCGAGTACGCTGCGCAGGCTGAACGGCTGCGCGTCGATGGTGATGCGGCCGGCCTCGATCTTGGAGAAGTCGAGCACGTCCTCGACGAGGGTGGAGAGATACTCCGCGCACTTGCGCAGCGAGACGGCCATGCCGCGCTGCTGCGCGCTGAGTTGCGACTCCTGCAGCAGGCCCGCGAGGCCGATGACGCCGTTGAGCGGATTGCGGATCTCGTGGCTCATGTTGGCGATGAAGTCGGTCTTGGCGGCGTTGGCCCTGGCCAGCTCCTCGGTGCGGCGGCGCACGAGCGTCTCCAGCTGCCGGGTGCGCACCCGCATCTGGCGGACGCGCAGCCGGTAGCCGCCGTAGATGCTGCCGGCGGCCGTGAGCGCGAACAGGGCGTAGGCCCACGGCATGCGATACCAGGGCGGCAGGATGAGGAACGGATAGCTGGCCGGCTCGCTCCATTGCCCGGCGCCGCTGGCGGCGCGGACCTTGAAGACATAGGCGCCCTCGCCCAGGTTGGTGAACTCGCGGAAGTTTTTCGCGTTTGGCTCCGTCCACGCGCGCTCGAATCCCGCGAGCTGGGTCTGGTAGCGCACGTGGTGCGCGTCGCGGTAGGTTGTGGCGGCGAACTCGAACTGCAGATGGTTGCGTGCGTAGGGCAGGCGGGGCGGCTGCGCGGTCAACAGCGGCAGTTCGGCCTCGGCTCCGGGCACGGGCGTCCGCACCGCGCGCAGCAGGGTGTTGAACGGGGCGGACTCATCCCGCAGTTCATCCAGCTTCACGCGCAGCAGGCCCTCCGAGCCACCGATCCAGAGCACCGGATGACCCTCCTTCGCCTTTTGGGCTATGGAGGACAGGCCCGGCGTCTCCGGCTGATCGGTATCCATGCGGTCGTGTGTCGCAGCCGACGTCAGGAGGCTGTTGGGAGGGGAGTCGCCGCCAACCTTCAGCCTCGTTACCTCGGCTGCTGCGATCGTGTCCGATCGCCCGCTCTCAGCCTCGTTACCTCGGCTGCTACGATCTGGTCCGGCTGCCACGCGGTCTTGCGGGTTTCGATTGCATGGATCCGGTTGATAATAGAGCACGTTGGGCGCGCCGGCGCGGTCGAGCCCGCCGATGGGCAGCCGCCGCCAGGCCAGGCGGCGGTGCTCGTCGAGCGACAGCGTCCCCACGACGGGCCGGGCGCCGCCGCCGGGCAATGGCGCCTCGGCCGCGAGCCAGGCGTGGCCGCCGGCGTCGGGGTTGGAGAGCGCGAGACCCCGGCCCAGTCCTTGGAACGCCTCCGCGATGTAGAAGGTGTCGTCGACGGGATTGTGCGCGAGAATGCCGGTATTCGTCAGCAGCAGCAGATAATGCTGGAACGCGCCGACCGTGATGCTGCCGGCGCCGGCCGGCAGCCGGGCGCCGGGCTCGAAGTGCGTGATTTTTGGCGTCGCGCCGTCTTTGCCAAACGCGATGCGCAGGACTCCCTTCGAGTAGGTTCCGGCCCACAGGTTGCCTTGGACGTCTTCGGCCAGCGACGTCGCCGCCTCGGGGATGAGCGCCTGTTGCGGATGCACCTGCCACTGGCCGTTCGCCTCCACAAACCAGCCCACACCTTTTGAGTCGGAAAAATAAATCCGTCCGGAATGATGGCGTGAAGTTAACAGGTTCCCCACATCCAGTGGAGTCGAGTAGACTACCTTCAGAGTACCATCCGGTCGCAGGAGACGCACGCCCAGGAAACCCGAATTCAGCAATCCCCGTGAATGTGGAAACAAAGATCGGGTGCTGAGTTTCAGATCGGCCTGCGGCAGCAATTCAAACTCAGCGGGCGAACGCGCATCGGCGCCGGGCTTCAGTGCAAACACGCCGTTACTCGTAATGACATGCAGGCGGCCATCCTGCGTCGCGATCGACTGGATGGTTCTCCCGGTCAGATGATTGGACTCGTCGAACAAGGTCACGGCTCCGCGGCTGTCCATCCGGGCGATGCCGGCATCGGTCGTGATCCAGAGGCTTTTTTCGCGATCGAGAAAGAGACTGTTGATCGCCTGATCCGGCAGACCCGACGCCCGGTCGATGACGCGCAGGATATTCCCTTGGTTGTCGACCAGGATGGCACCGCCATGATAGGTGCCGATGGCAAAGGTGTTTTCATCGATGGCGGTGGCGCAGGTGTGGATGTTGTCCTTGATGAACTGGCCGCAATTTCCGGGCAGGAGCGTGAGCTTCGAACCATCGAGGCGCGCCAAGCCCAGGGTGGTCACGGCGAGAAAGGCGCCGTCCTCGATCGGTTTGAGATAACACGGCAGGATTTTTTTGGCAGGATCATAGGGCACGACCAGCGCCGGCTCATCGCCCTCCAGCTTCCAAAGCCCCGTGTCCAGGTTGAGCGTGTAGACCGCGTCGCCGATTTTCTGGGAAAGCGCCCGGCGGGCGTCCTTGAGCGGCCAGACGTGGAACGACTTCCCGTCCCACCGCATGATTTTGTTGCTGGCGGAAAAGACCACTCCGCGCGAGGTCACCTCCACGCCCCAAATCTCAATAAGCTGGTCGCGGTACTCAGGCGGAAGCTGGGACAGGAGCGAAGTGTAGCGCAATTGTCCGGAGGAATCCTTTTCATAATGGCCGATAGATCCGTAGCCACCGATCCAGATGCGATCCTGCTCATCAATGGCGAGATTATATATTCCCAGATTATTGCCGGTGGAGAATAGCCGCCAGGTGGTGCCGTCAAATTGCAGCAGGCCGTTGTCGCAGCCGAAATAAAGCTTCCCGTCGCGCGCCTGGGCCGCCGATTGGACTCTGGCGGTTCCGGCCGGAAGGTCGCCCAGCTTGAACACGTGCAGCAGCGGCCGGCCCTCGGTCGCATCGCCCCAGCCCCAGGCGCACACCGGGGCGAGCGCGATGGCAAGCATCAGGAAAATAGCAGGGCGGGTTCTCAAGGAATTGTGGGGCGGCATCGCCGGATGCCGCCGAAGGTATCTGGCGGGGTCGGGCCCGCGCGCCGCAGCCTTGGCGAAGGAGGGCGACCCCGCCCTACAATGTTCGGGATTGTGAGGCGCACTGCGGGCCCGCGACGCTGCGTCGGGGCTGGCTATGCGCTCTAGGTTTTTGGCGGACCTGGGGTCCGCCAAAAACCTGCGCCTGCCTGTGATCGTCCCTGTTCGCATGACCGATAAACGGGGTTCTTTCTCATTCCGAATGAGATGCGGCGCAAGCCCGGATGCTCAGGGGTAATCCCCTAGGAGCCTGTCGGGCTTCGCCCTCCAGGCTCCTAAACCGCAATTGAACCACAGAGGCACGGAGAACACAGAGGCGGATCGGCGCAGGAAGGCGGATAAATTGATGCACCAGTGAGGTGCTCTGCTGGCCAGCAGAGCGCTGGAGCGGTTTATGCATACAAGTTTCTTTCTCTGTCTGACTATCGGAGGGCGGAGACCAACATGTTTGTCCTGGTGGTAGAGTCACGCGGCGAGTTTGAGGTGGTCGAGCGTCTCGTGCATTTGCTGTTGCAGCATTTGGTAATGTTGTTCGAGGC
>JAQTYQ010000049.1 GCA_028688225.1 Opitutaceae bacterium
GTTCTCCCCTTGGGAATCGGGTTCCAATCCCCGGCAGAGCTTCGCCATCGTCTACGCCTAGGCCGAGATGCTGCGCTCGGAGAAAGCAGAGGAACGCAAGAGCGCACAAGAGTTCTTCGCCCAGAACGGTTTCAAGGATGCCGTCGTGCTGATCGGCCCGACCGATCCGCTGCTGCAGGACATCGCCCCCACGCCGTTCGACGACGTCCCCGTCCCGCGGGTCGGGGTGCACGGCAACCTGCTCAAGACGATCGTCTCGGGTCTCTATCTCCGCCACGTTCCCGGGTGGGCGGTGGCTGCCATCATCTTCGCGCTGACCCTGGCCGTCGCCGGCCTGTCCATCTCCGGCGGCGCGCGCGGCGTCTTCGCCAAGGTTCTGGCCGTGCTCACCGCGACGGTCTACGTGGCGGTGGCGTTCCAGCTCTTCAAGGAACTGCAATTCGTCCTGCCGGTGATCGCGCCGCTCGGCTCCGCCTTTACCACCAGCTTTGTCGCGCTGATCTGGCAGGTCGTCCGGGAGGAGAAACAGAAGGGCCGCATCAAGGGCATGTTCGGCACCTACCTCTCGCCCGAGCTGGTCAACCGCATGATTGAGTCGGCCGAGGATCCGAAACTGGGCGGCCACGAGGAGATCATCACCGCGTACTTCTCCGACATCCAGTCGTTCTCGACCTTTTCGGAAAAAATGACGCCGGCGCGCCTCGTCGAGCTCATGAACGAATATCTCACGGCCTGCACCGACATCGTGCAGGAGGAGGGCGGCA
The DNA here is from genome assembly GCA_028688225.1 of Opitutaceae bacterium. Taxonomy (GTDB): domain Bacteria; phylum Verrucomicrobiota; class Verrucomicrobiia; order Opitutales; family Opitutaceae; genus Fen-1467. The sequence goes on from JAQTYQ010000049.1 coordinate 765, forward strand.
CGCTCGACAAGTACATCGGCGACGCCGTCGTGGCCATGTTCGGCGCGCCCATCCCGCTGCCCGACCACGCCTACCGCGCCTGCGTCGCCACCCAGCGCGTCCAGCTTGGCATCGCCCGGCTGCGCGAGAAATGGCGCGGCGAGGCCGGCCAGTGGCCCGAAGTCGTGCATCACCTGCGCGCCCGGCTCGGGCTCAACACCGGCCCCGCCATCATCGGCAACATGGGCAGCCGCACGCGCTTCAGCTACACCATGATGGGCGACAACGTGAACCTCGCGGCCCGCATGGAATCGGGCGCCAAGCTCCTGGGCGTCTATACCATGGTCACCGATTCCACCCGGACCGAGTGCGAGAAGCACGGCGACCGCCTCGTCTTCCGATACCTGGACAAGATCGTCGTCAAAGGCCGTTCGCAGCCCGTGCCGGTCCACGAGATCGTCGGATTCCGGGAGGATGTCAGTCCGCAGTCCTTCGATTGTCTCGGGGTCTACGCCCAGGGCATCGAGCGCTATCTGGCGCAGGACTGGGCCGGCGCCATGGCGTTTTTCGAAAAGAGCGCGGCCCTCGAGCCCAACCAGCCGGACAAGGCGCTCGCGATCGAGACCAACCCGTCGCTTATTCTCATCGAGCGCTGCCGCTACATGCAGGCGCATCCGCCCGGGCCGGGCTGGGACGGCACGTTCGTGATGAAGGAGAAGTGAGTGCTCGCTACCTCCAGCTCCTCACTTGAGGATCATCTCCTTGACCGACCGCCCCCCGGGGATCATCGGCAGCACGTGCTCGGTGTAGGGCACGACCACGTCGAGGACATAGGGCCCGTCGTGGTCGAGCATCTCCTGGATTGCCGGGCGTAATTCGCTTTTCTTGATCACCCGGCGGCCCTTGACGCCGAAACCGGCCGCGATCTTCACGAAGTCGGGATAGAGCGCGGCGGGATTGTCGGGACTGCCGATGTTGTCCTCGTCGCCCAGGATCGTGTTGCCCCGCACGGAATCGTAGAAACGGTCCTCCCACTGCACGACCATGCCGAGGTGCTGGTTGTTCAGGATCATCGCCTTGGCCGCGATCTGCCCGATCTTGGCGGTGGCGAGTTCCTGCACGTTCATGAGGAAGGAGCCGTCGCCGTCGATGTCGATCACCTGCCGGTCCGGGCAGGCCACCTTGGCACCGATCGCGGCGGGATAGCCGAAGCCCATGGCGCCGAGGCCGAGCGAGCTGAGGAAACGGCGCGGCCGGGTGAAATCATAGTGCTGGGCGGCCCACATCTGGTGCTGGCCGACGCCGGTGGTGATGATGGCATCGCCCTGGGTCAGCTCGAACAGCACGCGCACGGCCTCCTGGGGTTGGATGTGCGGACTGCTCTCATAACGGAACGGATTTTCGCGCCTCCAGCCGGCGATCTGGTCGTGCCACGCCTTCGTCTCCGGCGGCGTGAATTTCGGCGCGGCCAGCAGCGCGTTCAGGCGGCCGATGGCATCCTTGATATCGGCGCAGATCGTGTGGCTGACCCGCTTGTTCTTGTTGTGCTCGGAGGCGTCGATGTCGATGTGGACGATCTTCGCGTGCGCGGCGAATTTGTGGACATCGCCGGTGATGCGGTCGTCGAAGCGCGCACCGAAGACGAGCAGCAGGTCGCTCTGGTCCACGGCCCAGTTGCCGTAGGCGGTGCCGTGCATGCCGAACCACTTCAGCGAGAGGCGGTGGGTCTCGGGAAAGGCGCCCACGCCCATGAGGGTCGTGGCCACGTGGATGTTGGTGCGCTCGGCGAACGCGAGCAACTCCGCCTGGGCGCCTGCCGAGATGACGCCGCCGCCCACATAGAGCATGGGCCGCTTCGCCTCGCCGATCAGCTGGATGACCTGCCGCAGCTGCTCGTCGCCGGCGCGGGCGGTGGCCGTGGCATAAGTGCTCCGGAATTCGATCTTGGCCGGGTAGACCGGCGTGAACTTCGCCTGCTGCACGTCCTTGGGAATGTCGATCAGCACGGGGCCGGGCCGCCCGCTCGTGGCGAGATGGAAGGCTTCCTTGAAGACGCGCGGCAGGTCGTTGACGTCGAGGACGAGGTAGCTGTGCTTCACGACCGGCAGCGTCATGCCGTAGATGTCGGTCTCCTGAAACGCCATCTTCCCGATGTACTTCGAGTAGACCTGCCCGGTGATCGCCACCAGCGGGATCGAATCCATGTAGGCGTCGGCGATCGCCGAGACCAGGTTGGTGGCGCCGGGGCCGCTGGTGGCCATGCACACGCCGACCCGGCCGGTGGCGCGCGCATAGCCCTCGGCCGCAAATCCGCCTCCCTGCTCGTGGCGCGGCAGGACCACGCGGACCTTGCCGGATCGGGCCAGCGACTGGTGCAGCTCCAGCGAGCTGCCGCCCGGATAGGCAAAGATCACCTCCACGCCTTCACGGACAAGGCACTCGACGACGGCATCGGCGCCCTTGATTTCGGGGCCGGATTGCGTCGCGGATCTGGCGGCGGACGAGGAGGTTTTTTTCATGGTGGGCGCGATTGAAAAGCCAGCCACTAAAGACAACCGGCTTCCAGAGTGGCAAGCATGGTTTTCCTGGGCGGAACCGGCGGCCGGGCGGAGCCGGGACTCTCAGCCGGCCGTCAGGCGGCAGGCGTGGGCGCTGCCGCACATCCGGCTCGTCATGACGGCTGACCGGCGCTTAGCTTCCGGCCATGAGTCCCACGCCCGATCCCGTCGATCTCGTGACGCAAGCCGCCCAGGCCTTTCCGCAGCGTCCCTCCTGGGACGAATATTTCATGGCCACGGCGGTACTGATCGCCTCGCGCTCCAATTGCGAGCGGCTGCACGTCGGCTGCGTGATCGTGACCAGCGGCGAGCGCAAGAACCGCATCGTCGCGGCCGGCTACAACGGATTCCTCCCGGGCACGCCGCACACCTCGCATGTGCGCGACGGCCACGAGCAGGCCACCGTCCATGCCGAGCAGAACGCCGTCGCCGACGCCGCGCGCCGCGGCAGCAGCGTCGAGGGCTGCGTGGCCTACGTGACGCACTACCCGTGCATCAACTGCGCCAAGATCCTCGCGGCCGCCGGCATTGCGGAGATCAAGTATCGCGAGGATTACAGCAATGATCCGCTCGTGGCGCAGATTCTCGACGACGCGGACGTCAAGGTGACGAAACTCTGACCGCCATGTGCCGGGATTGCAGAATGCTTCCGACGGGGGGCGTTGACCCGCGCCGCTGCGGCGGGGTTGACGGGCGCGGATTTGCGGCGAATTTGTGACCATGCGCGAACGCGACCAAGTCACTTCCAGCCTTGCCGGCCAGCTGTTGCTGGCGCATCCGGCCATGCACGACCCGAATTTCCGGCGTTCCGTCGTGCTGCTGTCGGTGCATGGTGACGACGGCGCCATGGGCGTGGTGCTCAACCGGCCGCTGGGCAAACAGTTGGGCGACCTCAACGCCGAGTTTGCCGCCAGCACCCTCGCGGGCGTGCCGGTCTACCAGGGCGGGCCGGTGCAGACCGAGCAGCTGATTCTCGCCGCCTGGCAACCGGAGCCGCTGGAGGCCAGCTTCAAACTCTATTTTGGCATCGACGTGGACAAGGCTGAAGCCCTGCAGGGCAACGAGGGCGTGCGCCTGCGGGCTTTTCTCGGCTATTCGGGCTGGACCAAGGGCCAGCTTGAAAACGAGCTGCGCCACCACACCTGGGTGGTCACGCCGGTGAGCCCGGAGCTGCTTGAGCGACGCGAAGGGCAGGAGCTCTGGCGGGCGATCTTGGGGAGGCTGAGCCCGGAATGGAAGCTCATGGCCGACGAGCCGGACGATCTGGGCACCAATTGAACCGGGCGTACTTGGCACCTGGTTCCCTTCCTTGCGTCTTGATTCAGCTGCCGACCGGCGCGCGGTTGAGCGCGGCGTCGTAGGCCCGCACGCCGGCGGCGATCGCCTGGGCGATCCGTTGCCGGTGGGCGGGCGTGCTGACTTTGCGGGCTTCGGCGTCGTTGGAAAGAAATGCTGCCTCGACCAACACGCCCGGACAGTTGATGAGCCGAAGGACGGCATAACGGAAATGCTTCAAGCCCCGGTCCGGCGCCCTCAAGTTTCGCACCACCTGCCGATGCATCTGGTAACCCAGGACGATGTTCCAGTGGTCATGCTTGTTGGCGGGATAGTCCGTGGCGGCCATGCTCGCGTCCCTTTCCGCCTGGGGGCCCGAGCGCAGGAAGCGCGGACTCATGACGTACGTCTCGGCACCGGCAACGTTGCTTTGGATGAAGGCGTTGAAGTGAATGCTGATGAACAGGTCGGCCCGCGCTCTGGCGGCGATTCGCGCCCGGTCCTCCAGTTCGACACGCCGGTCGCCGACGCGGGTCATCACGACGTGATAACCACGCTTCCGGAGCAGAAGCCGCAGGCGCCGGGCCACATCAAGGGTGAGGTTCTTTTCATCGAGCTTAAGCCGGTGATTTTGATTGCCGGGATCGTTGCCGCCATGACCGGGATCGAGCACAATGGTTTTCAGCCGGAGCACCGGCCGGCCCTGAGACGGCCCAAGAATGGGACGGAGCAGCTTTTCGGCATCCAGGCGGCTCAGGTAGAGGCCCCCTTGGCACGACACCACCGGTTCGCCGAGGAAAATTCGCAGGCCGTTCAGGGCGATTTCAGCACTGTCGACCGCAAGGTCGATCGTGGTCCACCGGCTCCGCAACTGCAGCGTCGCTTGGGGTTTCACCTTGATGGCACTGAATCCGAACCGGCGGGCGAACTCCCGGGCGTCGATGTAGTCGGTGCCGTACAGGCGCACGGACTCGTAGGTGGGCGCACCGGCTGTTGCGGGTTGTGCGGGCGCGGCGCCGGGCCATGCGGCCAGGCTGGTTCCCGCCCACCACCGCGCCGCTTTGATCAGGAGCGTGGCGGCGGGCGGCGGCTTCAGCATGGCCTTTCGTTTGGCCGAGGCGCACTAGCCATGCGATCAAAAAACGCTGGCGGACATTTGATTTGACAGGGTCCGGCGCGAACCCTCACCTAGTCGCCCCTTATGAAGGTCGTTTCGTCCCTCAAATCAGCCAAGAAACGTCACCCTGACTGCCAGGTGGTCCGCCGCCGCGGCAAGGTGTACGTGATCAACAAGACCGACCCGCGCTACAAGGCGCGCCAGGGTTGAACCAGACCACCTTTCCCATCGTGAAAACTGAAGGCCATCCTGCGCTCAATAACGTCTGTTTCCTCGACGTCTCCACCGGCAAGCGTTTCCTCACGCGATCGACCATGAAGTCGAGCCGCAAGGAAACCATCGACGGGACCGAGTACTTCATCATCCTCCGCGACGTGACCATGGACTCGCATCCCGCCTACACCGGCGAGAAGCGTCTGGTCGACACGGCCGGCCGCGTCGAGAAGTTCACCTCGAAGTTCAAGCGTGCCAAGAAGGTCGCTAAGTAAGCGGCGATCCGGTTGTTTTTTCCCACGGCCCTCCGGTTTCCGGAGGGCCTCTTTTTTCGGTGCCCGCATCCCCATCGCCGGGCGCATCCCAGTTTTCTGCAAGTTACCAGGGTTGCCGCTCATCGGCACGCTGGAATGACCAATGACTGCGGTCCGGTGGCGTGCGCCGGCCCTACAGGGTATCTGGCCGGAAGCGCCCGTGGGCGGCGCGCCCGGCGGTCGCGCCCTACCCACCGTCGCGTGATCGCCGAAGGTAGGGCGGGACCGCTGGGCCCGCCTAAATTCAGCAAGCGGCGTTTCCGGACCGGCACTACAGAACGTCGCGATCTGCAGAAAACAGGGATGCGCCCCCATCGCCGAACCCGCGCGACGGCGACTTGACGCAGACCGGAGGCGCGGTCTGAGTGACGCCCATCATGCGAATCCGCGCCTTTCAGGGACTGGTCCCGCTTGCCGCCCATGCCGCCGAGGTGGCCTGCGTGCCGTATGATGTCGTCGATCGCGCCGAAGCCGCGGCGTTGGCCGCCGGCCGGCCGCGCAGCCTGCTGCATGTCGACCGCGCCGAGATCGACCTGCCGCCGGACACCGATCCCCACGGCGACGTCGTCTACGCCCGGGCGCGCGAAAATTTTCTCCGGCTCCAGCACGACGGCGTGCTCGTGCGCGAGGCCGGACCGTGCCTGTACGTCTACCAGCAGCAGATGGGCGCGCACCGCCAGCGGGGGCTTGTGGCCGTCTGCCACGTCGGGGACTACGACGCGGAACGCATCAAGAAGCACGAGAAGACGCGCAGGGACAAGGAGGACGACCGCACGCGGCTCATCGACACGCTGGGGGCCAACACCGGCCCCGTCTTCCTCACTTACCGCGACGAACCGGCCGTGACCGCGCTGGTCGAGGCCAAGACGCGGGAGCAGGCGCTGCACGATTTCACGGCGCCGGACGGCATCCGCCACACGGTCTGGCGCATCGCCGGGGGCGGGGAGTGGGTGGCGGCGTTCGGCCGCGTGCCGCAGCTCTACATCGCCGACGGCCACCATCGCGCGGCGAGCGCGGCCCGCGTCGCCCGCCTGCGCCGCGAGCGCAATCCGCGGCATGCGGGCGCCGAGGATTACAACTGGTTTCTCTGCGTCATCTTTCCGGCCAGCGAGCTCAAGATCCTGCCCTACAACCGCATCGTGCCCGACCTCAACGGCCATGCCCTCGCGGCATTTTTGGAAAAAGTGCGCGCCGGCTTCGACCTGGAGGAAAACGCGCCGCCGGCCCCCGCCGGCACCGGCCGCGTGAGCATGTACCTCGGAGGGCAATGGTACGGGCTGCGCTGCCCCGTCGATCCGCGGGCGGATCCGGTCGCGCGGCTCGACGTGAGCGTGCTGCAAAACCGGCTGCTCGCGCCCATCCTCGGCATCGACGATCCACGCACCAGCCGGCGCATCGATTTTGTCGGCGGCATCCGGGGGACGGACGAACTGGCCCGGCGGGTCGACGCCCGCGGCGGCGTGGCGTTTTCCCTGTATCCCGTGACGGTGGCCCAGCTCATGGACATCGCCGACGCCGGCCAGATCATGCCGCCGAAGAGCACGTGGTTTGAACCGAAGCTCCGCTCCGGCCTGTTCATCCACACGTTTTGAGCCTGACGGGAGGTCCGATCTGCATGCGTGAGTGGCGCAGCGCTTTAGCCTGCGCGTGGGAGAAGCGCGCTCTATGGTCAGAGCCAACCCTCCCAAGCAGACAAATTCCACCTGGATGGCATCCCAACTCTCACGAGTTGGGCTACGGGGGAGCCTCGGCAAACCTACGAAACCGCGGAGCGGCGGCCCGGCTCACAACTCCGACAGTTTTATCAGATCCGACCGGGCCTGGAGGCGCGTCCGCACCAGCGTTTCCATGCGCTTGATGAGGATCTTCTGGGCGGAAAGCTGCTGGTCCGTCACGGCGGCGAGTTCCTGCTCGCTCAGGTCGAGCACGGCGATGAAGAACCAGGCCTCGCTCACATCGTAGGTGCCGGCGGCGACGGCTTTCAGTTCGCTGAGATACGGGTGGTCGATCACCAGCGAGACCAGCGTGAGCGCGGCCTCCTGCTGCGCGTCGACGGTGCCCGGCTCCAGTTTTTCGAAAAACTCCCCCAGATCCTGTTGGGTCTTCAGGAATTCGATCACGACCTTGGCGTCGGCGACGACTTCGGCGCGCGGTTTGTTGGGCTTGAAGGAGCGCAGCCATTCGAGGAACAGCGGATCGGAGACGCCGGCGTTTTCCATCGCCGCCAGCATGGCTTGCGCCTGTTTCGGCTTCAGGTTCTTGATCGCTTCCAGAAAGCGATCCTGCATCGCCTCCTCGGCCTTGTCCGTCACCAGATCCTGCACCCGCTGGAACAGCTTGGCGGTCAGCCGGCCGGCCGCCTCCCGGGAAATCTCCCCGATCCGCTCGAAATCCTCCGCGCGCTGCTTGAAGCCAAGCCCGCGCAACTGGGTCTCTGTCTCCTGGATCTGGGCGGTCAGCGATTCGATGCGGTCATGCAGCGCTTCTTCGATGGCGCTGGTCAGCTCGTCGGTGGCATCGACGATCGCATCGGCCTGCGCCTTGAGCTCGGCCTTGCGGCGCTCGGCCTCGGCGGCGCGCGGCGTGCCTTCGAGCGTGCCCGCATAGGCGCTGACAAAGGCCGCCCGGGCCTGAAGGAAGGCGGCCCAGCGCTGTTCCAGATCGTCGTGCGTGTGTTGGAAGTCCGCGCGTTGCAAGGCGGGAAGCGCGGCGGGAATGAACGGCAATTGCAGTGCCTGCGCCCGGGTCGCGGCAGGCAGCAGGCCGCACACGGCGATGGCGATGGCCAGGACTTTTCTGGCGAAGTTGACGGACGGGGCGATCATCGGTTCAAGGTGGAGTGGGAGCGGATGGTGGTGGTGGTGGCGGCGGGAGCGAAAGATCGGTGCCGGACCGGCGCCGGGCCTTGGGCTGGATGGTTAAATCGATGACCTTCGAGCCGTCGGCGATCTTTTCCAGCGCCGCGGTGTAGTTGATCTCGGCCTGCTTGGTGGAAATGTGGTTGATGACCCGCGTCAGGTCCTCCGGGCTGGCGCTCGGTCCCTGCTGCACCAGCTTCCGCCGCTCGTCGTAGAGTTGCTGCAATTCGTCGAATTTCTGGGTCTGCTGGCGGGCGACCTCCTGGAGTTTCGGATTTTCCCTGACCGGTGCCGGAGCGTCGGGACGCTCGGTCGGGGCGGGCTCCAGGACCAGCGGCACCGGCTCGGCCTCGGGCGTTGGCACCTCGGGCATGGCGGCGGGCTCCATGCCCTCCGGGGTGTCGAACTGGTAGCCGCTGACGGTCTTGGTGATGACCGGCCCCACGGACAGATGATCGTCCTGGGTGTTGGCGGCCGTGAGCGACGTGGTCTTCACGACGCGCAGCTGGTCGATGGCGCGGGGGTTTGCGCCCGGGATGGGGTATTGCGGGGGCGGAGGCGCCACCAAGCCAGCCTCCCCGGGCGGCACGCCTCCGGGTGGGAACGGTGTGAGCAGGCCGGGGCTGGAGGGAGGCGGTTCGCTTTCGATCGCCGTGATCTGGGTCACGACCGGCTCCCGGGCGGCGGAATACTGTTGCTGAAGATCGTTGAACTGGCTGGCCAGCTTTTCCCGCTTGGTCCCGGCTTTCTCCAGCTCCTGCTGCACGGCCGTGTAGGCCTTCAGCGCCTGTTCGAACATTTGGGTGGCTTCCTCCCGGGCGCTCTCGAAGTCGTTTTTCAGCTGATTTTGCCGGGCCAGCAGTTCGTCGCGCTCGCGATCATACGCGGCCCATTCCGCCGCCTGCGTCTCCGGGTCGAAGGTATGCGGCCGGTTGTTGTGGGCCGCAACCTCCCGGCTCAACGCCTCCCCCCGCCGCGTGATTTCGTCCATGCGCTGCTCCCCCAGGTTCCGCACCCGCTCGAGTTCCTTTTCCTTTGAATCCAGCTCGATGTCCTTGAGGAAGCGCAGATGGTGATCCGCCGACTCCATGTCGCTGGCCAGCGGTTCCAGCTGGCTGAGCAGATCCTTCAGCTGCGTGAGGGCCGATTCCAGCTCGTCGAGCTTGTCTTGTCCGTCGGGGGTGCGCTTCAGCTGGTATTTATGCTGGGTGATTTTGATGCCGAGCATCCGCACGTCCTGCCGCAGGGGTTCGAGGTTGACCGAGTCCGCCCGCAGCCCCGCGCCGGCCAGCAGCAAGACGAGGCCGGCCAGCCACCTGGCCGGATGAAGCCTGATGTGATGGGGTAGGGATTTCATGATGGGGCGTTTGAGTGCGGCCTAACCCGGCGCTTCCGGCGCGCCGTCGAGCCGCTGGTAGACTGCATCCGTCACCTGTTCCAGCTCGTCTTCCGGCACCGTGGCCCAGACGTGCTCGATCATGCCCTTGATCGGCTCCACGCCGTCGCGCCGCGCCTGCTCCAGCCAGTAGAGAGCCAGGACGAGGTTGTTGCCGTCCTCCTCCCGTTTGACGAGGTAGGCCGAGCCGAGCAAATACTCCGCCCAGGCATCGTCATGCGCCGCGGCTTGATTCCAGAGGGTCAGCGCCCGTTCAGGATCATGGTGTTCATTTTGGGCGATGAGTCCGAGCAGGGTGAGGGCGGGCGCGTATTCCCGCCGGACCGCCACCTCCAGCCAGTTTTGGGCCCGGTCGGCATCAGCCGGCATGCCCAGGCCATAATAGCAGAGCACGCCGAGGTCGTAGGCCGCCTTGGCTGAGCCTTGCCTGGTGGCGCGCTCGAACCACTGGGCGGCCCGGGAGAAATTCTGGGGCACACCGTCGCCCTCCCGGTAGCGCCAGCCCACGGCCAGATTGGCGTTGCCGGAACCGCACCAGGCGCGGCAAACCTGCCAGGTCAGCAGACCCTTGGGGCCGCACAACAAGACCGCACCGGCGCCCAGCACCACGGCTGTCAGCAGGGTGCAACCCATCGCGCGCATGGTCCGGCGGCGTCTGCTCCTCTTCACCTCCGCAATGATGGGAGGTTCCGCAGGCGGTCCCGGGGCCGCCGGGGATGGAATGCCTTTCGCCTTGCCCGGCGTATCCTCCGGCGAGGCCGTCACCATGACGAGCATGGAGAGGATCAGCACCCAGAGTCCGGCCCATTCCGCATGCAGCCGCAGGAAGAACAGGATCCCGGCAACCCAGGTCGTGACGCAGAAAGCCGCCGCCCAGCCCCAGGCCCGGCCGCGTTTGCCCGGAATCGCCGCCTTGATGGTCCGCCAGTTGAGCAGCCAGGCCGTCGCCAGGATCAGAAAGGCGCCGGCGTTTGTATATTGGGCGGTCGTCTCCCAGTCCTTGAAGGCGGCATAAGCCAGCACCCCCGCCGCCGCCGGTGCCAGCCAGAGCAGCAATACTTCGCCAAGGCGAATCACGGAAGCAACGGGTACCGGGTTTTCGCTGAAGCGCAACTCCAGAGAGAGCTATTCCCGGCGCAAGTCGGCTGCGCCGACTCTGTCGCCGGCCTCGGGGAGGCCGGTCGTCCGGGGTCGCCGTCTTCGCATCGCGCTTCGCCGCGCCAAGGCGGCCCCGGCTACAACCAATGCCAGCCTAAATCGCCGCAACGATGCGGACGGTGCCCGCAGGTCGCGGTTGACTTTGTCCGGCGATCATCGGAAGCAGAGGGCAGTCGCTCGCAAACCTTCCCAACCACAGGAGAAAGCCATGTCACATCGTCATCCCTTCGTTCTGCTCATGCTCGCCGCACTGGTCGTGGCCCCGCTCGCCACCTACGGCGAGGGCAGCCACGCCAAAGGTCCCAAGCCCGCGCATATTTCCATGGGGCAAGCGGTAAAACTCGAAGATTACCTCGTGCCGGGAAAGACGATCGTCGTCGATTTCTACAGCGAATACTGCCCCCCGTGTCGCGCCATCTCGCCGCGGCTGGAAAAACTGCATGCGGCCCGCGCCGACATTGTCGTGGTCAAGGTGGACATCAACCGGCCGGGCGTCAAAGGCATCGACTGGCGGTCGCCGGTCGCGCGGCAGTACCAGCTGCAGTCCATCCCGCATTTCAAGGTTTTCGGCCCCGACGGCAAACTGCAGGCCGAGGGCGACGAGGCCTACGAGATGGTGGCAAGCTGGCTCGAATAGGGCGGATTAAATTGAAGTGCGGCCGTAAAAGTAGCGCAGGCTTCCAGCCTGCATCAGTCGAGAGCGCAGGCAGGATGCCTGCGCTACCCGATACCAAGACGGCTACGGAAAAACTTAAACCGTTGCAGGGGCGCAATCGTTCCTTTGTCATCCACGGGTATGTGGAAGATCTCCTGTTTAGCGGGCATTTGCCTGGCGGTGGGCGGCGTGTTTACCGGACTGCGAGCGGAAACGGTCGGTCGGGTGCCGGCACCCGGTTCCGAGCGCTGCTATCGCTTTGACCAGAGGATCTCCCGGGCAGTGCTGGAAAACTACCTGTCCCGGGCCATCACGATGGAGGGCCTCCTCAATGGGCGGGGCGACATCAAGGACAATCTCCGGATGCTCAAGCGCATCGGGGCAAAATTCATCGGCCGCAGTTTCTGCTCGTGGGGCCGCGAGGCGCAGTTGCTCGACCAGCTCGCCCAGGCGAAACAGCGGACCCCAAAAATCCTGGCGGCCGACCCGGATTTGGTCCTGCAGGCCTGCATCTTTGAGAACGTAACCACCGAGGTCGACCAAGTGCCCGTTCCCGACTGGGCCTTTGCCGCCCTGGGACAGCGGGCGGAGCCGAGGAACTTTCGTTACGCCGACATGATTTATCTGGACGGACGGTTCCGGGATCTGTGGGGAAAGGGCCAATCGGTTCCGGATGTGAGCCGGCCGGAAACCCAGCTCTGGTTCTATTTTCTGGGCGTCTCCTTCATCAACGTCGGCTGCGAGGCGATTCACTTCGGGCAGACGGAATTGATGAACGGCAACGACCGGCAGCTGGATGACTATGCCCGGGTGCTGGCCCTGATCCGGGTCTATGCGGCCCGGCATGCCCGCCGGCACATGGTGCTTTGCGATTCGCACGTGCCGAGCGGCGGTCTGGTGCGCGACGGCCGGCTGTTGATGGATTTCCATTCCTTTCCGCTGCGCATCAAGGAGGTGCCGGACAAACCGCAGGAGGCGGTCCTGCAGCAGGGTTTTGTCGACAGCATCTATGGCCGGAGCAAGGGCGGGATGACATTCAGCGGCTGGAGCTGCGAGCATCTGTCCTATCTGGTGGAAATCGATAACTGGGGCCCCAGCCCGCAGCCGGGAAAGGCGGGGGCGGGGGGCATCTGGGTCTGGGGTTACGACGAGATCACCTGGTTTGCGCATCAGAGCCTGGAGTATCGCAGTCACTGGCTGCGCTACGCGTGGGACTGGGTGCGCCGGACCGATCCCAACGGTCATCTTGAAATGCCCGGCAGCCGTACGCTGGCCTCGCCGGCGGACAGCTGGCAGTGGTACTACGCCAACCGGCCCAGCCCGGCGGTGCCTGCAGGCTTTGGCGACGAGGATGCGATTCAGGCCATCTGGGCCGGCGATACGGACCAGTCATCCGTGAACGCGCCCGCACCTTCGTCGTCATAATCCCCCGCAATTGGGCACCGCCAAGGCCGGCCACGCCGGTGGCGCAGCTTCACGTCGTAGTGGTCACCATGACGACGCGTCAAGTAGGCCATCATCCCTGATGGATCGAAGGCCCGGGGTAAGGCTGATGATTCTTGTCTTACCAACGTCCCTTGTCGTTTGGACTTTAGACGGCTGTACCGGTAGGGACGGACCGCCGGGCCGTCCGCATCTACCCAAACGGCGCGCCCAGCGGTCGCGCCCTACCCGTCAATTCAAGCCGATAGTCGAAATCATAAGGGACGTTGGTATCAGGGGATTTGTTGCCCACTTCCGGGCGTCCCGGTGACGGGTCAGGCCGCGGAGGCTTTCTTTTCGCGGGCGGCCCGCAGCCCCGCCTCGATCTCCTGGAGCTTATGGTGATTGAGCGGATACAGGCACATGATCAAAGCGGCGCCAAAACAGCAGAGGGCGGGAATCATCGAGACGAGATGGCAAAGCCCGTTCAGGGTTTCAGGCGTTTGTTCGACGTTCGCTTGAAAATGGTAGTAGCCCAGGACGTAGAGTCCGACCGAGCTGGCGATCGTCCAGCCCAGTTTTTGGGACATGCCCGACGCCGAAAAGACCAAGCCGGTGGCGCGCCGGCCGGTCTTCAGCTCGGAATAATCCGCCGCATCGGCATACAGCGACCAGAGCATCGACGTGGGCGGCCCCATGAAAAAGTTGATGAGGATCTGATAGACAAACATCGCCGTGTAGTCCGATGGCCGCACCCAGTACGACAGCACGGAAAAGATCCCGCAAAGTGTGATCGAGACGATATAGGGCATCTTTTTGCCGTAGCGCGCCGGCAGAAACTGGACGAGATAGATGCCCGCGATGCTGGCGAGGGAACCCAGCATGAGGTACATCGCGGAAAGCGGCTCGTTGTGCACGTAGTACTTGAAATAGTAGACGATCATGCCACCGCGCACGCCGGCGAAGCTTTGCTTGAGAACGGTGACGGCCACCAGGATCAGCCAGGGGTAGTTCCCGAGCAGATCGGCGACGTCCCGCTTCCACGAGGTGCCCTGGCCCGCCATCGGTTGCACCCGCTCCCTGGTGAGCGCAAAGGTGGCGAAAAAGAAGCCGACCGCGAGGACCGCGAAGACCACGATCGCCGACCGGTAGCCGGCGGGGGTGATCGCGGAGGCCGGGAACACGTCGACATTCGCCGCCGCCGCGGCGGTGGCGCGAAAGGCCTGCGTCACCGTTGTGACGGCCATTTCCAGGGCCTGGCTGATCTTGCTGTCCTTGACACTGAAATAGTAGGCCAGGCCGTAGTTGCTGTATGTGACCAAAATGGTGCCGGCGAACGCCCCGATCATGCGATAGGATGACAACGCGTTGCGTTCCCGCGGATCGGTGGTCATCACGCCGAGCAGCGCCGCATACGGCACATTGACGGCCGAATAGCAGATCATCAGCAGACCATAGGTGACATAGGCGTAAATCAGCTTCCCGCCCGCGGCGAGATCCGGCGTCGTAAACGTCAGCACGGCCGCGAGCCCCAGCGGCACGGGGATCCACAGGAGATAGGGACGAAACTTGCCCCACCGTGTCGTGGTCCGGTCGGCAATCACGCCCATGATTGGATCAAACAGGAGATCCCAGGTGCGCGTGATGATGAACATCGTTCCCACCGCGCTCGCGGCGAGCCCGTAGATGTCGGTATAAAAATTCGCGAGGTAGACGGCAAAGGTCTGCCAGAACAGGCAGCTGGCCACGTCGCCAAACCCGTAGCCCACTTTTTCGTAGAGTCGCAGTTTGCCGGCGTCGGGATTCATGGATGGGGGGATTCTAGGTCAGCGGACAGACGCTTGATGGTTTGAATGCGCCGGATGGGGGATGGAATGGAAGGTGGCAGTCCGGCAGTAAGGCGGACCTGAGCCGCGCTTCAAGTATTTCAATTGCCTCGCTCATCGGCGGCGCCGGGCAGTGAAGAGAGATCCAACAGGGTCAGGCCAAGGTTGCCCTGGTTTGGCGGACACGGGTTGGGGGTTCATGGAAGCTGGCGGAGCAGCCGGAGGTCGGGATGGGCGAGTGGGTCGCCACATTGCGGCCGGCTCACGTGGAGATTACCGAGGCGAGGCGGCAGGCCGAGTCTGCGAGCGGTCGCGGTGGTTCGGGCTTTGAGGACCGCGGGTGGACAATTTCAGGACGATTGACGCGAGTTGGCATTGGGATTGCATCGACCCCTGCATGGATCTGTTGCTGCCGCTGGCCGCTCTCGAGGCGGCCATTTTCCCCGCCTTGATCGTGCCTTTCGGCCTGCTGCTGGCGTTGATCGCGGTCATGCCGCTCACGCCGCCGCGGGTGAAGCATCTCTGGGAGCATTATTATCCGCATGTGGCCATCGGCTTGGGATTGCTGGTCGTGGCGGTCTACCTGGCGCGGCTGTCGGGCGGCGGCATCGTGGTGCGGGCCCTGCACGAGTATTTCTCGTTCATCTCCCTCATCGGCTCGCTGTTCGTGGTTGCGGGCGGCATCCACCTCAAGGTGAAAGGGGAGGCGACGCCGCGGGACAACCTGGTGTTCCTCGCCATTGGCGCGGTCGCGGCCAACCTCATCGGTACGACCGGCGCCTCGATGGTGCTCATCCGGCCGTGGATCCGGATGAACAAGATCCGCATCAGCGCGTTTCACATCGTCTTCTTCATCTTCATCGTCTCCAACTGCGGCGGCGCGCTCACGCCGATTGGCGACCCTCCGCTCTTCCTGGGTTACCTGCGGGGCGTGCCGTTCTTCTGGCTGCTCAACCACGTGATCGATGAATGGCTGGCCACGGTCGGAATGATCCTTGCCGTGTTCTACGTGTTTGACCGCCGCAGTTTCAAGCACACTCCGCGCAACATCCAGGCGAAGATCAAAGAGCACGACACGTGGCGGTTCGAGGGCGCTCTCAACCTTCTGTTTTTGCTCGTCATCATCGGGGCGGTGTTTCTGCCCGAGACCTTTTTCCTGCGTGAGCTGGTGATGCTTGGCGCGGCGGCGATTTCCTACCAATTGACCCCGAAGATCGTTCACGAGGAGAATCATTTCACCTTCGGGCCGATCAAGGAGGTGGCGTTCCTTTTCCTCGGCATTTTCCTGACGATGATGCCGGCGCTGGGGTACCTGGAGCAGCACGGCCGGGAGTTTGGCTTCACCCGGCCGGCCCAGTACTATTTTGCCTCGGGCGGCCTGTCCTCGGTGCTCGACAATGCGCCGACCTACCTGAATTTTCTGCAGCTGGCCGAGGCGACGTTTGGGGACAGCCGGCCGGCGGCCGCTGGAGAGGAAAGCGGCGAGGCTTTTGACAAAAGCGGCGTGCAGGAACTCCTGGCCCATCATGCCCGTTTCGTCATTGCGATCAGCCTGGGCTCGGTGTTCTTCGGCGCGATGACCTACATCGGCAACGGGCCGAATTTCATGGTGAAGTCCATCGCCGAGAGCGCCGGCGTGAAGGTGCCGACTTTCTTCGGCTACGTCTTCAAGTACAGCCTGCCGTTCCTGCTGCCCATCCTCGCCGTGGTCGGCTGGCTGTTGTTGTGACGCGCTGCCGGGATTCAAAGCGGTCTTTCTTTACACCAAGATCGCAAAGTCCGCCAAGGAGACGCGAATTCCTCCAATTCTTTGCGGTCTTCGCGGTCTTGGCGTGAGACCGTGAGTAAATCCTTACCACGAAGAAGGCGCAGGGCGGCGCTGCATTTTTATCACGCCAAGTCCACCAAGGGACATCAATTCCTCCAACCCTTTGCACTGCTGTAATGCCAAATCCTCGCGTGCCGCGATGATTTACCCAGATCCTCTCAATCCCAAACCAACCACAGATCACACGGATGACACGGATTAATACGGAATGCCGCGCCTTGGTTTTATCCGTGCCCATCCGCGGAATCGGTGGTCAAAAAAGTCCTTCCGGGTTTGGTTGCGGCTCCGCCGCGCTAAGTCCTTCACGGCCTTGGTGTGAGATTTGCCCCGTCGACAAAAAACCCGCCGCGGATGGCGGCGGGTCGGAAAGAGGGCGGAGCGGGGGGAAGCGGTTCAGGCTTTCTGCACGAGCCCGGCCTTGATGGCCTTGACGGAGACCCAGACGCGCCTGGTGCCCCCGTTGGCCAGCTTGATGCGGATGCGCTGGAGATTCGGCCGGAACTTGCGGCGCGTGATGCTCGTCACGTGCGTGCCGATGCCACCGCTCTTTTTGCTCTGGCCCTTGCGGTTGATGATGTTGCCTTTGACGGGCTTCCTGCCGGTGACAAAACAAACTCGTGCCATGGGATTTTCGTGTTGAAGGGGTCGGAGTAAAGACGCGCTCCACCGGGAAGCAAGGGAAAACGAGGTTAGATTCGTCATGGGAGAAACCACGAATGGACACGGATGAACACCGATCTCGGCGGCGAAGTCCGCCTCCGGGCGGACTGGCTGGTGTTTCCGGATTGAAATCTCCACTGTCTTCGCCCTTTCGGATTTGTAACGTAATACGTTACAAGCGGTGAAGAGCAAAGCAGGATCCGGCACCCATTATTTGTAACGCATTACGTTACAAAGACTGGTTGGCGGTGACAGCTACTCCCGCCGGGCCCAGAGGATCTGGAACTTCTGACCCATGTTGCCGGGATGGAGGAGTGC
>JAQTYQ010000050.1 GCA_028688225.1 Opitutaceae bacterium
ACGCCGCCGATGACGCCGAGCGAAACAAGCGTGGAGACATCGATCCAGTGTTCGATCAGCATCTTCACGCCGATGAAGACCAGGATGATGGCTAGACCGAGCTTCAGGTAACGGAAGAGCTGCATGACACCGTTGAGGGCGAAATAAAGCGAACGCAGGCCGAGGATCGCAAAGATGTTGGAGGTGAGCGCCACGAAGCCGTCCTTCGAGATCGCCAGCACCGCGGGCAGCGAGTCGAGCGCGAACACCAGGTCCGTCGTTTCGACGACGAGCAGCACGATGAAAAGCGGCGTGGCGGCCAGCCGGCCCGCCTCCCGGGTGAAGAAATGACCGCCCTCCTGCCGGGCCACCACCGGGAAAAATTTGCGGAAGAGCCGCACGGCCAGATTGTGCTCGGGGTCGACGTCGACCTGCTCCTGGCGCGGCCGCGCCATCTTGATGCCGGTGTACACGAGAAATGCGCCGAAGAGGTAGAGCACCCAGTGGAAACGCTGGATGACACTGACGCCGGCCAGGATGAAAATCGCCCGCATCAGCACGGCGCCGAGGATGCCCCAGAACAGCACGCGGTGCTGCCACCGGGGCGCGACCTTGAAGTAGGCAAAGATGACGATGAAGATGAAGACGTTGTCGACGCTCAGGCAGAGTTCGACCAGGTAGGCCGCGAGAAACTGGTTCCCGAGCTCGGCGCCCCGCCAGTAGTAGACCAGGCCGTTGAACAGGAGGGCCAGGGTGAACCAGACCCCGCACCAGATGAGGGCCTCGCGCATCTTCACTTCGTGGGAGTCGCGCTGGATCACGCCGAGATCGAGCGCCAGCATGACGGCAATGAAGGCAAAGAAGCCGGCCCACGCCCACCAGGGGAGCGGAGGGAGGGTGTTCATGACGGCCCACAAGGGTGACATAGGAGACGGGAGCATGGCCTCCGCCTGGCGGGCAGGGCAAGCGGAAGTGGCGCGGCGGCGGCCGGCATTTTTTTTGACTTTGCCGGATTTGGCGTTTTTAAGGAGAACCTTTGCCTCGTGCGCACGCTCCAACGGTTCGTCGTCTCTGTCTTCCTTGCCTGTCTCTGCATCGGGACCCGTGCAGCAGACACGTCCGCGTCCAACGATAATCCGCCGCCGGTGGTCGACGGCAGTTCCGGCGGAGAGGTTTCGACGGCTGGTGCCACGTCAGCCGGACACGATCAGGCGGTGCAGCAGGCGCTCAACACCGCTGCCGCGTCCGCCGTGGTCACGGGGCACGGTGCCCCCCGCACCCCCCAGTTCATTGAGCATCTGGTGGATGTGGTCCTGGTGCGTTTTGATGTGGTGCACAGCGGCAACACCGCCGCGCGCTACGTCATTTCCGCGATGTTTCTGGTGCTGGCGATTCTGCTGCGCCGGGTGGTGACCACGGTCGTTTTCGGTTTCCTCAAACGCCTGGCCCGGCAGACCAGGACCACGCTCGACGACAAGCTCTCCGCCGCGCTCGAAACCCCCGTGGCCACGCTCGTGGTCATCGCCGGCGGGGTGTGCGCCTTGCAAACCCTCAAGTTTTCCGACCCAACCGACGACGCGCTGGACTATCTCTACACGGTTGCCTTCGCCTTCGTCTTTTTCTGGCTGCTGTTGCGAGCCTTCAACACGGTGCTCGACCACCTGCACGAGGTGGCGCAGACGCGGAGGCTGGGCATCGCGGCTTTCATGCCGTGGATCAAGAAGACCCTGCTCACCATCTTTGTCATCTTCGGCGTCCTGATGATTGCCCAGAGCCTCGGCGCCGATGTGAAGGCCTTTCTCGCCGGCCTCGGCATCGGCGGCCTGGCCTTCGCCCTCGCCGCCCAGGATACCATCGGCAATGTCTTTGGCTCTGTCGTCGTTGCCATCGACCAGCCGTTCAAGATCGGTGAGTTTGTGCGCATCGGCTCGTTTCTCGGCATGGTGGAGGATATGGGCCTGCGCTCAACCAAGCTCCGCGCGCTGGACAAGTCGCTCGTCATCATCCCCAACAAGACGGTTGCGGCGGAGGCGATCACCAACCTCTCTCGTTTCACCCAGCGCCGGGTGGAGCAGGTCATCGGCCTGACTTACGACACCACGGCCGCGCAGATGGACGCCATCATCGAGGAGATCCGCCGGATCATCGTGGGTGAGGACGAGGTCGACCCCACGTCGGTGATCGTCTGCTTCCGCGATTACAGCGCATCGTCGCTCGACATCTGGATCGTCTATGTGATGAAGGATCCGGATTTCCTGAAGCACCTGGCGCTGCGCCAGCGCATCAACCTGGCCATCATGCGGGCGGTGCAGGCACGGGGTCTTTCCTTCGCCTTCCCGACGCAGACGGTGTACCTCGAAGGTGAGGTGGCGCGGAAGCTGGCGGGCGTAAAACCAACCGTGCAGCCCTGAGGGCGGCTCATCGCGGAGCAGCGGACCGGGCGTCGGGTGTCAGGGACCCGCCCCGATCGCGCGGTCGTAGGCCGCGCGGGCCGTCAGGTAGGTCCAGCGGGCCCCGGCCAGCGCAGCCTCGGCGGTGGCCAGCGCCGTCTGCGTATCGAGCAGATCGGTGATGAGCGCGGCCCCGCTCCGGTAGCGCTCGCGCACCACGCGCAGGCTTTCTGCGCTGGCGCGGACGTTGGCCTCGGTGGCCGCGATGGAATCTCCCGCCCGTTCCAGCTCGGCGGCGGCGGCCCACACCTCCTGGCGCACCTGCAGCACCCGGCTGTCATAGGCGGCCTGCTCGCGGGCGAGTTCGGCCTTGGTGCGCGCGGTGCGGTGGGCCCGGCTGCCGGCGTCGAACACGGGCAGGTCGACCGACAGGCCCACCTGCCATTCCCTGGTCCCGGGCAGGAAATCGGTGTCGTTCCATCCGTAGGAGCCGTCGGCCCGGAGCTTGGGGGCGCGGGCGGCGCGCGCCCCATCCACGCCGGCGCGGGCGGCCTCGACGCGCCGTTGCTCCGCTTTCAGCTCGGGGCGACGGGCGACCGCCTGGCGGACGGCGTCGACGAGGTCGGTCGGGGCCGGCGGCGAAGCAGCCAAGGCGGGCGGGGCGATGGCGAGCGGAGTCTCGGCCGGACGGCCCATGACGGTATTGAGCTGGCCGGCGGCCGTGCGCCCGCGACTCCGGGCGCTGATCTGCTGCAATTGCGCCGCCGCCACCTCCGCCTGGGCTCGCAGCACGTCGGCTTCCGGCACGGCGCCGGCCTCCCGCCGGACCCGGGCCAGCGCCAGGTGGCCTTCCGTGCGCGCGAGATTCCGCTCCGCGACGGTGAGCAGCTCTTGGGCGGCGGCCAGGGCATAGAATGCGGCCTGCACCGACAGACGCACGTCACCGCGGGCGGCCGCCGCGTCGGCCCGCGCACTGTCAAGCCGGGCGCGGGCGGCATCGAGGCCGGCACGGCGTTCGCCAAAATCGAACAGCGTCACCCGCGACGACAGGCCGCCGGTCCAGTCGTCAAGCGGGCCGATGAGCTCCGGCAGGCTGCGCCCCGGCAATGTGAGGCCGGCCGGCAGAAACGCGCGCTTCTGCCAGCGGTGGTACCCCGCGCTGAGGTCGACCTGGGGCCAGTAGGGGGCGCGGGCCTCGCCGACCGCCTCGTTCGCGGCGGTCACCCCGGCATCGACCGCGGCGAGCAGCGGCTGGTGGTCCGCGGCGAGGCGCAGACAGTCCTCGAGCGAAAGCGCCGGGACCGCCGTCGCAGCTCCGGCGGCCCAAAGAGATGCGGTGGTGAGGGCGGCCACGATGGTGCAACCGCCTTTCCTGAGTGAAGTGGTGACGGCATGAAAAGAGAGGATGGATTTCATGGACGGGATCAATGTGGCAGGGTAACAGCTGGGTGGTTGACGGATCTTGGGTGGAATATATCCCCGGCACGGCACCGGCCGCGCCGATTTGAAACGTGCCGGGCCGGCGCCGGCTTGCCGGACGGCCGTCGGATTTGGCAAAGGATGGAAGCAGGCAAGCATGTCGGCGCGTTTCAGAGCGTCTTGTGAAAGCGTTTCACGGCAAAGGTCATCACCGCCAGGCCGATGACCAGCAAGGCGGCCATCTGCGGCCAGAGCACATCCGCGCCGACGCCCTTGAGGAAGATGCTCCGGATGATGACCAGGAAGTGCCGCAGCGGGTTGGCGAGCGTGATCCACTGGATCACCGGTGGCATGTTGGCGACGGGGTAGATGAACCCCGACAGCAGCATGGCCGGGAAAAAGAAGAAGAACGTCGTCATCATCGCCTGTTGCTGCGTGCCGCTCACGGTCGAGATGAACAGTCCGATGCTGAGCGTCGTCATGAGGAAGAGCGAGGTGCTGGCCAGGAGGAGCAGCAGGCTGCCGCGGATCGGGACGTCGAACCAGAACACGCCCACGGCGGTGACCAGCAGCACGTCGATGTAGCCGATGACGGCGAAGGGGGCGCATTTTCCGAGGATGAACTCCACGGGCCGGATCGGCGTCACCATGATCTGCTCGATCGTGCCGGCCTCCTTCTCGCGTACGATGGCCATGCTGGTGAGCATCAGGCTGACCAGCATCACCAGCATCGCCATGATGCCGGGCACGATGTAATTGCGGCTCTCGAGGTTCTCGTTGAACCAGGCCCGGTGCCGCAGCTCCACGCCGCCGGAGACGGCGGTCCGGCCCGTCTGCCGCAGCGTCTGGTCGACCAGCACCTGGTTGCTGTAGGCGGTGGCGATCGACACGCTGTAATTGAGCACGAGGCGCGCGGTGTTCGAGTCCGAGCCATCCACCAGCAACTGCACCGCCGCCGTCCGGCCGGCGTCGAGGTTGGCGCCGAAGCGGGCGTTGATCTGCAGGATGGCGCTGGCATCGGCGGCATCGATCAGGGCGCGAGCCCGGGCCTCGTCGTTGGTGTAGGCAATGGCGTCGAAATAACCCGAACCGGTGAAGCGGGCGATCAGGGCGCGGCTGGCGGGCGTGCCGTCGCGGTCGATGACGACGAGGCGGATATGACGCACATCCATGGTCACGGCGTAGCCGAAGATCAGGCACTGGATGATCGGCAGACCGAAGATCACCATCCGCATGCGCGGATCGCGGAGGATCGAACGGAACTCCTTGCGGAGGATGGTGAGGATGCGCTCCCCCATGGTCAGTCGAGCCTCTTTTTGAATTTGAGCATGGCGAGGGCCAGGACGACGGTCGCAAACACGACGAGGAAGAGTGCGTCGGCCCACAGCGTCTCCAGCCCCACGCCGCGCAGGTAGATGCCCTTGACGAGCGCCACAAAGTAGCGGGCCGGCACGATGTAGGTGATCGCCTGCACGACCGGGGGCATGTTCGCGATGGCGAACATGAAGCCGGAGAGGAGGAACGCCGGCAGGAACGTCGAGACCATGGCGATCTGGCTGGCCAGCAACTGCCCCCGCGCCAGGACGCTGATGAGGATGCCCTGCGCGAGGGTGCCGACGATGAAGAGCGCGGCCATCGTGAACAGCAGCGGGACGCTGCCGCGCAGCGGCACGTGGAACAGGAACACCGCCATCAGCACGGCGATGAGCACGTCGACCATGCCGATGACGAAGTAGGGGACGAGCTTGCCGATGATGAGTTCCGGCACCCGGACCGGCGTGGAGATGAGCTGCTCCATCGTGCCGCGCTCCCACTCGCGCGCGATCGTCAGCGAGGTCAGCAGGGCGGCGATCAGGCCCATGATGATCGCAATGAGGCCGGGGATGATGAAGTTCTTGGACTCGAGGTCGGCGTTGAACCAGACTCGCGGACGCAGGTCGAGCGGCGGCGCCACCGGCCGGCCGGTGGTGCGCCGGACCTGGGCCAGGATGACGTGCTGGTTGAACGCGCTGGTGACGGCCTGTGCGTAGCCGAGCACGATGGCGGCGGTGTTGGAGTCGGAACCGTCGATGACCGCCTGCACCGGTGCGGTGCGGCCGGCATCGAGCAGGGCGGCGAAATCGGGCGGGATGACGAGCGCCAGGAGCGCATCACCCCGGTCGATGGCCTGCTGCAGGTCAGCGTATCGCGCCAGCGCGCCGCGGAAATCGAAGTAGCGCGAACCGGTGAACTGGGCCACGAATGCGCGGCTCTGGGTCGTGCCGCTCTGGTCCCAGACGACGAGCGGCACATGGTCCACGTCGAGGGTCAGGGCGTAGCCGAAAAGGATGATCATCAGCATGGGGATGCCGATGGCGAGCCCGAGGCTGCGCGGGTCGCGGCGGATATGCAGGCCTTCCTTGCGGGCGACGGCCCAGAGGCGGCGGAGGTTCATCGGCGGACCTCCGCCGGCGGCGCGGTCGCCGCCCGGTCGCGCGTCTCGATGAGGGAAACAAACACGTCTTCCAGGGTCGGGTTGATGCGCTCGACCTTCAGGATGCGGAAACCGGCCGCGGCCAGCGCCGTGCGAATGGCGGCCGCGGCGGGGCCGGCGTCCACCGTGCGGGCAACGGCATGCAGGCCCCGGCCGAACAGCGCGGCCTCCTTCACTTCCGGCAGGCGCTCCACGACCTCCATGGCGTCGTGCGGACGCTCGCACTCGACCTCGATCACCGCCTCCTGCATGTGCCGGGTTTTCAGTTCCCGGGGCGGGCCGAGGGCGATGAGCTCACCGCGGTAGATGACTCCGAGCCGGTCGCAGTACTCCGACTCCTCCATGTAATGCGTGGTCACGAACACCGTGACCCCGTGTCCGGAGAGTTCATAGATGAGGTCCCAGAAGCGCCGGCGGCTGTTGGGATCGACGCCCGAGGTCGGCTCGTCGAGAAACAGAATGGGCGGCTCGTGCAGCACGGCGCAGCCGAGGGCGAGGCGCTGCTTCCAGCCGCCCGAGAGCACCGCGGTGCGCGCCTGGCGGTGGTCGCGCAGGCCGGCCATGGTCAGCACCCAGTCCTTGCGCTCGGCCTTCCGGGCCGGCGGCAGGCGGTAGATGCCGCTGTAAAAATCGATGTTCTCCTCGACGGTGAGTTCGTCGTAGAGCGAAAACCGCTGGCTCATGTAACCGATGCGGGTCTTGATCTGCTCGGCCTCGCGCATCAGGTCGAAGCCGGCCACGCGTCCGGAGCCGGCGGAGGGTGTGAGCAGGCCGCAGAGCATGCGGATGGTGGTCGACTTGCCCGCGCCGTTCGGACCGAGGAATCCGAAAATCTCCCCGCGGCGCACGGCAAACGAAATGCCGGCGACGGCCCGGAAGGACCCGAAGTGTTTCTCGAGATCGCGCACTTCGACCACGGTCTCGCTGGAACTGGCAGGCTCAGCGCGCATCGGCGGCCTCCTTGGTGGCGAGAACCGACACGAACACGTCCTCGAGCGACGGTTCGATCGGGCGGAGGGAAAGCAACTCGAGGTCGGCCTCGGCGACGAGGCGGCGGATCGCCGCCTCCGTCGCGGGAATGTCCCGTGTCGCCACGTGCACCCGGTCGCCGAACAGGCCGACCGCGGCGCCGGCCAGACGTTCGCGCAGGAGAGAGGCGGTGCGACGCGGTGCCGGCGTGCGGACTTCGAGCAGCGCGCCCGGCATCAAGGCCTTGACCTCGTCGGGCGTCCCGAGGCCGAGCAGGCGGCCGCGGTGCAGCAGGGCAAGACGGTTGCAGCGTTCGGCCTCGTCGAGGTAGGCGGTGGAGACAAAAATCGTCACGCCCTCCCGCACCAGCTGGTAGAGAATGCGCCAGAAATCCCGGCGCGAGACGGGATCGACGCCGTTGGTCGGTTCGTCGAGAAACAGGACGCGCGGGGTGTGGATGAGCGCGCAGGCGAGTCCGAGCTTCTGCTTCATCCCTCCGGAAAGATCGCCGGCGAAACGCTGCTGGAACGGCGTGAGGTTGCTGAAGCCCAGGAGGCGGTCGATTTTTTCCGCCCGGCCGCGGGCGGGCACGCCATAGATGTCGGCGTAGAACACGAGGTTCTCCAAGACCGTGAGATCCGGATACAAGCCGAACCGCTGGCTCATGTAGCCGATGTGCTCCTTGAGGCGCCCGGCATGGCGCACGACATCACAGCCGGCCACCTCGGCGGTGCCGCCGGTCGGCCGGAGCAGACCGGTGAGCATGCGCATCGTGGTGGTCTTGCCGGCGCCGTCCGGGCCGACGAGGCCGAAAATCTCGCCCTCGGCAATGTCGAGATGGAGATCTTCGACGGCAGCCAGGGGGCCGAAGGTGCGGCGCAGGCCACGGGTGCGGATGGCGGACATGAAGGACGTGAAGGTGAAAGTGAAAGGGCAGGGGGAGCGCGTTGTCCCCAACGTGCTTAGGCTGCCCCGCCGCTTACGGATTGGCCGGAATGATCGCGTCGGCCGGCATGCCGGGTTTCAGTTCGTCGTTCGGATTGGCAATGTCGATCTTGACGCGGAACACGAGTTTCACGCGTTCCTTGGTGGTCTGGACCGTCTTGGGCGTGAACTCGGCCTCGGAGGCGATGAATCCAACGGTCCCTGCGTAGGTTTTATCGGGAAAGGTGTCGGTGTGCACCGCGACTTTCTGGCCGAGGCGGATGCGGCCCAGATCGGTCTGGTTGACGTAGGCGCGGACCCAGACATGCGCGGTGTCGGCGACCGTCACGACCGGGGTGCCGGCGGAGACGAACTCACCGGGCTCGATGTTGTGCGAGAGCACGACACCGGTCAGCGGCGAAAGCAGCCGGGTGTTTTCAAGCTGTGTCCCGGCGAGCGCAGCCGAAGCCCGGGCCTGCTCCACCCGGGCACGGCCCTGGGCGATGTCCTCGGCGCGCGGGCCTTCCTGCACCAGCTTCAGCCGCTCGGCGGCCTCGGTGGTCCGGGCCTCGGCCACCTTGAGCTGCGCCTGCGAGGTTTCCAGATCCCGGTCGGCGATGGCGTCCTTGCCGCGCAGCTCCGTCTGGCGGGCGAAATCCAGGCGCGCCCGGTCGCGATCGGCTTCGGCGCTGTGCAGCGCGGCTCCGGCGGCGGCGATCTCCTGGGGGCGCGAGCCGGCTTCGAGCGCGGCCAGTGCGGCTTGGGCCCCGTCCAGCTCGGCTTGGCGGAGGGCCAGCTGTTCTTTCTGTTCGGCGTCGTCGAGCCGGGCGATGAGTTGGCCGGCCTGGACGCGATCGCCTTCCGCGACCAGACGCTCGGCCACCCGGCCGGGGATCTTGAAGCCGAGCTGGGCATCGGTGACCTCGATGTTGCCCGAAAGGACGAGATCAGCGGCGGTGCCGCCGTGGCGGGTGCAGGCGCCCAGCGTGCATGCGGCGGCGAGCAGGGCGGCGACAGTCCAGCGAGGCCAACGGTCAGGAGGCGGAACGTTTTTCACAGGCGCGGAGGTGTTTTTCATAATTTTTGCGGCCGGCGGAGGTGAGGAGTCCGGTAAAGAAGATCGGGAGGGCTTTTTGGACGGTCTGGCGCAACGTGAGCTGCGTGCGCTCCAGCACGGCCGGCTGGACGAGCCCGCGGATGGCCTGCAGCCAGAATTCGGTGGCGAACGCCGGATCGACGTCCGGAAGGACCATGCCCTCGGCGATGCCGGCGCAGATCAGGCGGCCGAAGACAAACGGCACGGTCTTTTGCCGGAGATCCTCGATTTTCTGGTACATGGCCGGGGCCGACCGTTGCAGGTCGCGAAACATCGCCGGGCTGGCCCGGCCCAGCGTGTCACCGATGATGTCTGTCACGCTGCCGACCTTCTGGAGGAACGTTGTGTCCGGATCGGACAACACCGCATCGAACCGGGTGTGGAGTTCGGCGCCGATCGCGTCGATGATGGCGCTGGTGATGGCGTCCTTGCCCGGGAAGTGGACGTAGAGCGTCTTTTTGCTCATGCCGAGTTCCCGCGCGAGATCATCCATCGTGAGCGCCGTGTAGCCGTAGGTGAAGAGGTGGGCGCGGGCGGTGGCGAGAATCCGGGTCCGGGCCGGGCCGGGAGGGGCGGAAGCAGGCGGGGTGGCGGTGACAGTCATGTGAACCTTGAAAAACTGTGATAGTATTTTTAGTTTCCATGCAAGCTTTTTGCTCATTTTCTTACGACCGGCGGGGGCAGAGGCCGGGAAAGGCCTGAATCAGGGCCGGGGCGCGCCGGCCGGTGGCCGGCGACAAAAAAGGCCGGGCAGAGGGCCCGGCCTTGCGCCAACGGTGCAGGAAATCTCAGCGGCGGAAACCGCGATCGCCGCCGCGGCGATCACCGCGGTCACCCCGACCGCCACCGAAGCCGCCGCGCCGCTCGCCGCCTTCAAACTGGCGGGGCGGACGTTCCTCCTTCGGCCGCGCCTCGTTGACCGTGAGATTGCGGCCTTCCATGGCGAAACCGTGGAACTTCTGGATTGCCGCCTGGGCCTCCTCGGGCGTGGACATGGAGATAAAGGCGAAACCGCGGGAACGGCCGGTAAATTTGTCGAAGATCAAATCTACACTGGCCACGGTGCCGGCCTGGCTGAACAGATCCTGAAGGTCTTGCGCGGTGGAGGCAAAGGGCAGATTGCCCACGTACAGTTTGGTGCTCATGTGGATGTGTCTTGTCGGACTCTGCTTGGCCTAATCTTCTGCCCGTTCCCGACTATCGAGTTTCGAATCACCACTGAACACCAATGTTCACCTGACAATCCACCAAGCAGACGACTCAAACAACAAGCGGGGGCAGGCTTGAAAACGGGTTGTCTGAAGGCAAGGAAAAATCAGGCTGGCTTCCGCCGGACAACTCCGCCTACGTTTTCCGTGCGCATGCCGGTATTGCTTCACACCCGCATCCGGGTCGGCGATCTCGATCGCACCATCGCCTGGTACCAGGCCTTGGGCTTCGAATGCGTGCGGCGCATTCCCAAGTCCCCGCAGGGCAATCAGCTGGCTTTCCTGCAGATCCCCGGCAGCGCCCATCTGCTCGAGCTCTGCTACCAACCGGGCCACCCGCCGGTGGTGCCGGAGGACCTCATGCACACGGCGGTCGGTTATCCCGACCTCATGGCCAAATGCGACGAGCTGGAAAGGAAAGGCTACCAGATCTGGCCCGACGGCTGGCGCCAGACGTTTCCCGCCGGCCGACGCATGGCGTTCGTGACCGATCCCGACGGGTATGAAGTTGAACTGCTGGAGCAGAAATAGCGCGGCGAATCCTCGGCGGGCTGGAAACACTCCTGCTGCCAGTGGCCTCCATCCAGATGAAAGCCGGGCGGGTCCGAACCCTTACTTGACGTTCCCGCGATACGTCATTCCCTTTCGATGGGTCCGCCATGTGCATGAGGGTTGCCATTGAACACCGGGTCATGCCGCTGCTGGGCATGATCATGCTGGCCCTGCCCGTGCAGGCCGGCTCCAACCTGCTGGAGAATTCCCCGTTTCTCCCGCCCAATGCCGCTGCGGGAGCCGGGGCGGAAGCGGCCCCGCTTGAGCTGCGCAGCGTTCTCGCGGTCGGCGGCGATTACGAGTTTAGCCTCTACGATGCCGCAAAAAAACAGAGCACCTGGGTCCGCCTCAACGAGGCCGGCCATGATTTTCAGGTCAAGGCCTTCGATGCGGCGACCAACACGGTCACCATCGAGCAACGGAGCCGCACGTACAAACTCACCTTGAAGGAGGCGAGGATCATCCCGCTGAGCACCACGCCCGGCCCGACGCCCGCCGGGGGGGCGGGGCAGCCGCCCGTGGCCTCCGGTCCGGCCGGCCCGGTGCCGGTGGCGACCCGCGGTCCGGCGGGAACAGCCCCGGCGTTGACGCCGGAGCAGATTCGTAATTTCGAGGCGGCGATCAACCGCCGCCGGGAATTACGGCGGCAGGCAACCGCCACGTCCACATCCACCCCTCCGGTCCAGACGCCCCCGTCGCGTTGAGATTCTCGGGATGGGCCGTGGCCCGGGACGCCCGCCGCCCCGCGCGGCCAGGCGGGCTCTGCGAGGATGAGGATTAGTCGTGAATTCCGACGGTGATACTTCAGCGTGCTCCGCCCGGCGAGAGCCAGGTGTTGTGCGCTCGAGGTGTGCTCATCCATCGCCGGTTGAACCATTCACCGTGCCGACCTCGTGCTCGTGCTGGACCGGGGCCGCATCATCGAGCGGGGCACCCACGCGGGTGCCGCTGAAGTTGTACGGCCACTACGCGGCGTTCTCCCGCCAGTTCGCGGCAGGTGGACGAGTCGTCCGGCTGAGAACGAAGCGGGGACGCAACGCAAGCGGAAAATGATCGCGGGCGGATGTCATTTCCCCTCTGAAAAACGGGCGGTTTCCCTCGAAAATTTCGTTGCATTGCCGGGGAAGGGGACTATGACGGGCTTCACTATGGCTAAGAAATCCGCCCGCACCCCGAACGCTAAGTTCATGGCCCCGGTCACCCCGGACGCCGTCCTCTCCGCTATCGTCGGCAGCAAGCCGCTGCCCCGCACCGAACTCACCAAGAAACTCTGGGATTACATCAAGAAGAACGGCCTGCAGGACAAGAAGGTCCGGACCCAGATCAATGCTGACGACAAGCTGAAGGCCGTGTTTGGCGGCAAGGCCAAGGTCAGCATGTTCGAAATGACCAAGCTGGTTTCCGGTCACGTTTCGAGCTGAGACTCCCCCTTTCCCTCTGAACGCCGCCGCTGGACTTTATCTGCGGCGGCGTCTGCTTTGCGGAGAACCGGAAGCAAACGCCAAAATCGGCTGGGGTCGGGCTTGGGAGGTGCTGAATTTGGTGGCCACCGCCAACGCTGGCTGGCACCCCCATGGTTTGATCTGCGCCATGCCGGACACCGGGAGTTGCTCCCGCATGTTTCCGGCGATCTGTTGGGACCTCCCGCGGCACGATCTGCCGGCAGAAAAATGCGAGCAAATGCCAGCGTGGATGCTAACGAAGTGCCAACGAAACAATTGAGGTGCGTGAGGCACTAAATCGACTGCGGAACGCGGTGATCGTGGAGCGGCTGGGCATCACCGGTAAACCCCGTGTTTCCGGCCAGCGGCGATATAGGCCATGACGTTTTCGTGCGGCATGCCGTCGTGAATACTGTGATCGGTTGACAAAATGTAGCGGCCACCCGGCATGCCGATGGCAAGACATTCTTTGACTTCGGCTTCAACCCCGGCGGGCGTCGCCGTTGACATCGTACCCTTGTTGTCCACGTTGCCGATGGGACAGAGGCGGCTGGCATAGCGCTTTTTGACATAGCTGAGGTCCATGCCGGCTGCGCGTTCGACCGGGTGATAGCCGTCGATGCCGGTATCCACGAGGTCGTCGAGCAAATCCACAATCCGGCCGTCGTTATGCATAATGACGGGTTTACCCAGACTCTTGAGTCCCTGCACGAGCTTCCGGAATGGCGGAACAAAGAACTTCCGCAGATGCGACGGCGACATCAGCAGGGCGTGGGTGCCACCCCAGTCGTCCGCCACGATAAATGCATCCACGCCGCCTCGGTCCACGGCTCGTTGAGCGGAAGCCAGGTTCCATTGGATGAAGGCGTCGCACATTTCGTGGACGAGCGGCGGGTCATCGTAGGTCATCAGGGACAAGGTTTCCAAATCCATCAAATACCAATACATCATGGTGAACGGCCCCAAGATTCCGAAAAGGATGGCCAGGTCGTGCGTATTCGCTTTCGTGCCGTCCGCCAACATGCGAAGTCGGTGCGGTGCGGCCGGCGATGGCATGGTGTAGCGTTCCCAGTCAGCCCGATTTTTGATTGGCGTGTCGATTTGGGCCATGATGGGCCAGCCGTTTTTCACATACGTCACACCCCATTCATCCTGGTACTTTTCGCCCTCGGCGTGGACTTCTTCTTCCGTACCGCAGTAGCCGTTGATTGGAATCCACATGCAATCCAGGCCCAAGCGCCCGGCCAGTTCCACCTGCTTGTCGGCTTCATAAAGCTGCGGCGTGTGGTTCAGCACTTTCTTGAGAAGGTTCCGGCTGAACAGAAAATCTCCAAACGGCACGCGATCGGGTATGCCGCCGGCAAGTGCAGTCAGGAATCGCTCTCGACTGGTCATGGTATCTCCTCCTCATGAAGTGCAAGCAGGGCGGCGCGTCCGGTCCGTGCGGTCGAAACGGCTGCCCCGGAGGTAACGAGAAACTGACGGCGGGGAATAATTGAGTTCATTTGATCCGGAGGAATTCTGTCCAAGGTGAAACGGGTTGACCCGAACGGGCAGATCCGGTCGCGAAATTAAGCAAGCGCATCGGGGTCAACCTGCACCACCTCTCGATTCGGCAAGGACATGGTAAGGAAGCCTTCCAGGCCAACTGTTCACGCAGCGCTCGAGCCAATGGCATTTGAGCATTCATCTACCGCGCTGATTGGGGTTTTGGTCTTTTATAACACTTGAGAGGTAAATTTTATCACTAGCAAGAAGAAAGTTTCCCTACGATAGTTGCCATCCTTCGCGCGTACTTCCGCGAACGTCACCTTGCTCCGGCTTTTGCTGTGGTCGAGCCGACCGGCCTTCTGCCGAAAGTCCGAAAGCGACCGCCCCCAAGCTTGGGGTCCGTGATTTTGCGGGAGCGGCGATACCGCTTGCCCGCCCTTTTCACCTGGGCATAGTACACTCCCGATGCTTAGTGACGGTAAAGGCACTCGGCGACCTTTCGAAGCGGTGCTCTATCGCCCGTTTCGGGGAATGTTCCCGCATTCGGTTTCATGCGGAAATCAGAGGGTGACTAAACTGGGTTCTGACTCCACAAATGACCCAGCAGAATACTGTCTCAACATCCGGGTGGTTAATTAATTGTCCCCATAGCTCAACAGGATAGAGCAGCGGTTTCCTAAACCGTAGATCCCGGTTCAAGTCCGAGTGGGGATACCACTCCGCCGCCAGCTGGCCGTACGGGGCCGGCGGGGTCGGGTCTACGGCAGAGAGTGGGGACATGGGAGGGGGTAAGGTTGCCGGGTCGGGCGTTGGGCTTAAAAAGCAAAGGTAGAAGATGAAGCTCCGTCCAGGGACGGGGGGCCGGCCCGTCAGGGTGTATGCAGCCCAATTTTGCGCTGGCGGCGCTGGCGACGCGGCCATACAAGGAACGTTTTTCCCTCCATGAAGCACTTCCTCAAGGAGACTGACTTCACGCCGCAGGAAGTGGCGAAAGTCCTTGAACTCGCCCGCGAGTTGAAGCGGAAGCGGGGCCGGAACGATCCGGTGCTCAGCCAGCAGACCTGGGCGCTGATTTTTGCCAAGGCGAGCACCCGGACCCGGGTTTCCTTCGAGGTCGGCATTCAGGAGTTGGGCGGCCATGCTCTGTTTTTGAACAAAAACGACCTGCACCTCGGCCGGAGCGAGTCGGTCGCGGATACCGCGCGGGTCTTGTCGCGTTTTGTCCATGGCCTGGTGGTGCGCACCTATGCACACAGTGATGTCGAGGAACTGGCCCGGTGCGGCAGCGTCCCGGTGATCAACGCCCTGACCGATCTCCTGCATCCCTGCCAGGTTTATACCGACGTCTTCACCGCCGCGGAGCGCTGGGCCGGACCCACGGGCAATCTGCTCGCGGCGCTGCGCGGTCGGAAAATCGCGTTTCTCGGCGACACGCGCTTCAACATGGCCAACTCGTGGATTCTCGGCGCGGCATTGTTTGGCATGCACATCGTGCTGGCCGGACCGAAGGGCTATGAACCGGGGACGCAGATCAACGACCTGCTCAAAGCCGAGGGGTTCGCCGACACCTACCAGTTCACCACCGATCCCGATGCGGCCGTGGAAAACGCGGACATCGTCTATACCGACGTGTGGGCGAGCATGGGCCAGGAGGAGGAGGCAAAACCGCGCCGGCGCCTGATGCAGCCCTATGCCGTGACCGCGAAACTGTTTGCCGCCGCCAAGCCCGATGCCCTGTTCATGCATTGCCTGCCGGCCCATCCGGGCGAGGAGGTGGAGCAAGCCGTGCTCGACAACCCGCGCTCGGTCGTTTTTGACCAGGCGGAAAACCGCCTCCATGTGCAGAAGGCGATCCTGGTCATGCTCGCGAGGCAGGCGCGAGGCTGAGCCAGGCAAGCCTCCGGCTAAAACTGCAGGATGTAGATGTAGCCGTTGGAACGGGCGCGGAAGATCCCTTTGCTCAGGTCGCCATCGTCGATCATCCGATCGATCTCCTGCATTTGCGCCACGCTTACGGTCGGTTGGTAGACGGAGATGCCGGCCATATACCCAAATTGCTTGTAGTCCCAGTCCCACACGCCGCCGACGGCAGTGGGTTTGGACCATTGGGCCGGCGGAAACAGGGGATTTAACTCCGGCGGGAAACCCGCGGCGCCGTCAACCGGGTAACGGCCCTTTTCAAAGGTGTAAACCTCGATGGCATCCCGAATGACGCGGAGGTCGTTGATGAAACGGGTATTCTGGGTCCGCCGCTGATGCCGTTGGACGCCGGGAACGGCAATCGCAGCCAGCAGACCGATGATCACGACCACCACCATGATTTCCACCAAGGTAAAGCTTCGCTGACAACCAGCCCGGCATTCTGGGGACGGGTGGGGCACATCTTAAATTTGAAGAACCAACCGGCAGGGCTGCAACCAAGAATTACCCGGTTTGGGTCGCTCCCCGCGCGCGACGGATCACCTTTGCAGAATATAGGTGTAGCGTCCGCTGCCGGCCTTCACAAAACTGCCGCTGCCGAGGTTGCCATCGTCGATTTTGGCGTCGATTTCAGCCATCTGCGCATCGACGACGGTCACTCCCGTCGTCTGGATGGCCGCCCTGCCGCCGGAGGCTCCCCACGTCCGCTTGATCCAGCGCCAGCGGCCACCGAGAGAGTTGACGCCGGTCCACTTGGCGTCCCGGAGTTCTCCGACCATCTCCGGCGGAACCACGCCACTGGCCGCCGTGGACGGCCATGAGCCGTTCTTCATCGCATAGGTTTCGAAGGCCTGGGCGAAGGTGCGAAGATCGTTGATGAAACAGGTGTTTTGCGCGCTACGCCGGACGCGGGCGATCGTCAAGATGGCGAGGGCCGCCAGGATGCCGATGATGACCACCACCACCATGATCTCCACAAGTGTGAACCCGGAATGGCGGTGTCGGAGCGCGAGGTGAAAGCGGGAATGCATGAGAGCGGGCGATCATGTTGATGGGCGGATGATCGCAGCACACCAAAAACTACGAAGGCGACCTAACTTAGGGCAAATACCCTATGGTCAAAAAGCCATGAAATCCTCCTCCGGCCGATCCTGGCAAGCCTTGATGGCGCACGGACGCCAAGGACTTACGGCTCCAAGACGTAGAGAAACCGCTCGCTGTCCTTGATGAAGTGGCCCGTGCCCAGGTTTCCGTCGTCGATCTTGGCATCGATCTCGGTCATCTGGGTATCGGTGGCGGTGACATTGGTCGTGGAGATGGCGGCGGAAACGCCGAATCGGTTGCAATCCCAGTTCCAGCGCCCGCCCACGGAGTTCCTGGCTTTCCATGCGTCATCGCGCAATTCGCCGCTCATGCCTGCAGGCACGACCCCGCTACCGGCGTTAGGCGGCCAAGCGCCGTTTTTCAGCGCATACGTCTCGTACGCCTGGGCGAAGGCGCGAAGGTCATTGAGGAAACGGCTGTTCTGCGCATTGTGCTGGAGGCGGGCGATCGTGGGAATGGCGATGGCGGCCAGCAGACCGACGATCACCACCACCACCATGATCTCCACCAGCGTAAAACCAGGCTGGCGGTTCGCTGCGTTCGCTGGAGAAGAAGGGTGCACGATATTTTGCCGACCGAGCTCGGGCTTAAAACATATATTCCTCTGTGCTAATCCTGTCTAGAGTGCGAACTTATATGCGGCAAACCATCAACCGTGAAGAATCCCTGAATCTAGCAACGTGTCGGACTTCGTCCTCCACGCTGCTAAACAAAATGGCTGCGCCATTTTGGCGGAGCCCGGAAGGGCCGAGTGCTTTCCGGGTTTTTTGCTCGGCGGTGATCGCAGGCGTCCGTTTGCTTGATCCGGAGGCGATTGCCAACCCCGGGACTGCCCTCGCCGAGGGTTTCCGGCCGCTTTGCGCACTGCTCCGAGGGTGGGAAGCCGCCGAAGGTTGGAGGACAGCGTCACGAGGATCCTTCACCGCCCCGGCCGCCGCGGCGACGCACGCTGGGCGTCGGCCCCAACGGCTCCTGGTCGTTGGTCGCCTGGCCGACAAAGCTGGCCCACGATCAGCCGGCTCTCCACTGCGACCGCGGCCGGGGCGTTGGCGCTCGGTTCAAAGCGGAGCTTCCCACCCGCCGGCATGATCCGCCGGCACCCCGTCGCGCAGATCGGGTGGCAACCGCTTCGGAGTCTTGCGGTCCACGGTCATTCTGCTGGCCAGACATCTGAGGTGGAGTGCAAGCGGTTTTTGGCGAGGGAAACGGAGAGGCACTCAGGCGGCGGTCAGGCGGGCGGCGCGGTGCGCGGTATAGTACTGGTCGTCATAGGGAACTTGG
>JAQTYQ010000051.1 GCA_028688225.1 Opitutaceae bacterium
GTGTCGCACCCGTCCGTCGCCGAGGCCGCCGTGGTGGGCCGGCCCGACGATCTCAAGGGTCAGGCGCTCGTGGCCTTCGTCACGCTTAAGACGGGCATCGTCCCCGCAGATCCCCTGAAGGAGGAATTGCGCAACCACGTCGCCCGGGAGATCGGCTCGCTTGCCAAACCCGACACCATCCGCTTTGCCGCCGGCCTGCCCAAGACCCGCTCGGGCAAGATCATGCGCCGCATCCTCAAGGAAATCGCCGCCGGCGGAGCCGTGAAGGGCGACACCACGACGCTGGAGGATTTCTCCGTCGTCGCCTCGCTCCAGCAGGAGGAGTAGGGCGGCGCCGGCCTCCCCCTGACCCGGATCATTACGATTCCGCGGACTGCGCGCACAAAAGTTGACGCGTTGACGCTTCTGCAGCTGGTCTTGGCGAGGTCGGGATTATTCGACCCTCAAACGCAAAACACGTGACGAAGGCGTTGCGTCTCCAAAGATGGAGCGGCGATGCCCTCGTCGCCGGTTGGGGTGGCGCCCGGATGGCCGGCCTCGCCGAGGCCGGATACAACCAACGCCAGCTCAAATCGTCGTAATGATCCGGGTCCCTTGATGTCCTCGGGAGTCAGCTTCCACTCCCTGAGTTTGCGATCCAGGGAGTCCATGCCTTTGGCGGCGGAGTCCCTTGCTTCGCCGGTCAGCGAACCTGGCGCGGCGGTCATGGTCTCCGTCGAGGCGGCCTCGCGCTGCTGGTAGAGGTGAAACCCTACCGCGCCGGCAATCGCCCCCAGCAGAAAAAAGATCACGGCATTTTTCATGGCGGTTTGGTCAGTTGCGATGCGGCAGACAGCCGCCGGTGGCTGTTGTTCGACTTGGCGCGTATTTTCCCCCCGGAGCGCGGCGCTTCTTCCGCAAGCGCACCACCGTGACAGCGACTGGCGGATGTAGCCGGCCGCGCTGGGGCCGGTCATCCGGGGCCGCCGGCCCCGGCGACAACGAAAACCAGCGCAAGCCATCGTTGATGCAGGTTTTCCGTGAAGGCTGTCGCTTGCGGACGCCAGCACATGGATGATTGGCGAAATCAAGAAAATGCCATTTACCGGTTGATCGCAGGAGGCATTTTGCTCATATCAAGAAACCCCTATGCCTTCATCTCCCCGCCGCTCCGCGGCAGGCGGTCCAGCCTGTGACCACACGGCCTTTACGCTTGTCGAGCTGCTCGCTGTCATCGCCGTCCTGGCTGTTCTTGCCGGCATCCTGGTTCCGACCCTGGGCGCCGCCCGGGCCTCCGCGCTCAAGGCGCAAACCCGGGTGCAGTTCGCCCAGTGGATCGCCGCCCTGGAGCAGTTCCGGCAGGAATATGGCTGCTATCCTCCGGTCGGCTCCGGCGGAAAACTCGCCACGGCCGCCGATGCGCTGCAATTCGTCCGCACGCTGAGCGGACGCAATCCCGATGGCTCCGGTGTTACTGCCGCCGCCGACCTCAACGGCAACTTCCGGCGCCTGTCCCTATGCGCTTTTGCCGGGGCGGACTTTCTCGATCCCGACGGTCCGGATGGCAGTGCCGATTACAGCGGCAACGAGCTGTTGCGCGACGCCTTCGGCAACACCGAGATCGGGGTGCTGGTGGATCGCAATGGCGACGGTTTCATCAAGCCGGCGGACGATGGTCCCCTGGTCGCGGTGCGCGGCGCGGCAGGCACCGCTGGTCTCGCACCGGACGAGACGGATCTTCCCGCCACCGGGATCCGCGCCGGCGTGGCCTTCTATTCCGCCGGCCGGGGCGCGATCCCGGCCGACATGGTTTTCAGCTGGAAATGAAGACTGACCGCATGCGAAGGGCGCAAAGGAGGGCAGGGTTTTGCTGAGACAGGCGACAATAAGAACAGAACCTAGAGCGGTTTAAGTTGAAGTGTAGCCGTAACCGCCATGTAGGTCGGGGTTTATCCCCGACACGTCGGGCGTAAAGCCCGACCTACAAAAACGGCTACGGAATTATTGAAACCGCTCTATCGAAAACATGAAACAGATATGAATCATCAGGCATTGGTAGGGGCGCGATCTTGTCGCGCCCTCCGAAAGGAACGCAGCAAGCCCCGTCGTCGCGGCGCGGGCAAGCCTGCGCCCCTGCGATTCGTTCGCCGGTTTCCCGATAGCATCTAGTCCAAACCAAGGAACCACCAGGAGCACTGTGCACGAAGTAGCCTTAAAATTTTACACCCTTTGCGTCCGTGGCGTGAGGCGAAAATGACACCGCCTGATCAGCCTGCATCCTTGACGCGAAGAACCGTCCGGGCGTTCACGCTGATCGAACTGCTCGTGGTCGTCGCCCTCATCGCCTTCCTCACGGGCGCGCTGGGCCTTGCGCTGCGTCATCCCGGCGAGGCGGTGGCGCTGCAGGCCGCCCAGGACACGATCGCCGGCCTGTGCCGTGCTGCGCGCGGCCGGGCGGTGCTCACCCGGCTGAACGCCCGCCTGGTGGTCGCCGCCGACCCGGCCGACGCCGAAGGGTATCTTCGCTATGTGCAGGTCGTGCACGAGGATGGCGTCGGTTCGAATCGCTGGCGGGCGGAAGGCGCCGGGGTCTGGCTGCCGCGCGGCGTTTACCTGGTGCCGTCGCCGCCGACAGCCGTGCCGGGCCAACCAGCCTGGCCGGCATCGCGCCGATCCACCGCGCTTTCTTCCGCCGCCCAAACCCTGACGATCAACGGCGTCGCCGCCGGAACATTCTATTACGTGCAGTTCACGCCACGCGGCACGACCAGGGATGGCGGCCTCGTGCTGACCACCGGACGCGCCGCCGATGGCGTCTCCGGTCCGGCGCTCGTGTTCGACAATCCCGACAACGTGCGCGGCGTGTTGTTGCGCTCCTCGGGCACGCTCACGCTCCTTGAGGACGCCGGCGCCTTTGCCCCATGAAGCCGGCGGCCCGAGGCTTTACCCTGGTCGAGGTGGTCGTGGCCATCGGCATTCTGGCCCTGATGCTGATCGCCGGATTGGGTCTCCTGGCGGTCTCCGCGCGCTCGGGCGGTGATGGCTTTGACGCCGACGCGACCGTGCGGCTTGGTGAAAACGTCCAGGGAGAACTGGAGCGCCTCAAGCACGGTGCCGATCTGGCCGGACTGGCGGCGATCATTCCGCCAAGCGGGGCGGCCACGCCGCTGCGCCTCGTCGCCACGCGCGATGGCCGGAGGGTTCTGCGCTGCGACGGCGCGGCGCCGGCGGCCGACCGCGCGCTGGACGACCCGGCGCAGCCGGGCATTGCCGTCCGCGACCGTTATTATTTGCTCGAGGTCGAGCAGCAGCTCGATTTGCCGTACGTGCCCGACGCCGGGTTTCTCGCGGTCAGCGTGCGGGTGACCTGGCCCTACCAGGTGCCGACCGGACCAGCCGTTCCGGACGCCACCGCCGCCGACGCCAGTCCGGCGCGCGAGGTGCCGGAGAACGAACGCCGCGCGACCGTCTTCCATTTCGCCCTCCGGCCATGAGGTGGACCCGTTCGTTTACGGTGATCGAGCTGCTCGTGGCTGCGGCCTTGACCGCGCTGCTGGCGGCACTCGTTTTGGCGGCGGTATCGGGTCTGTTGAACCAATGGAACCGGGCGACGGGCCGGCTCGGCGCGGCCGCCCAGGCCCGGCTCGTGCTCGACCAGCTCGATCAGGACCTGCAGGGCGCGATCCTGCGCACCGATGGCGATGTCTGGCTGGCCGTCACCGTCC
This sequence comes from Opitutaceae bacterium, assembly GCA_028688225.1. Lineage (GTDB taxonomy): Bacteria > Verrucomicrobiota > Verrucomicrobiia > Opitutales > Opitutaceae > Fen-1467. Next base: position 3,705 of record JAQTYQ010000051.1, read on the forward strand.
TGCCCGGCACCGGTCTCTCCGGCCAGTGGAAGCCCGCCGCCGTGGCCGCCCAGGCCAAGCCCGGCAACACCCATCCGCGCACGCTCAACTTGGCTGCCCCTCTGTTGGAGGAGGCGCGCTTTGGCGTGGCGGGCGTCTGGCTGCGTTATTTCACCACCAAGCCCGACACCAATGCAGACGCCGCCGAGCTGTCGGCTCCCGTGGCTGTTGGCTGGCAGATCATCCGGCGGAACGTGACCGCGAATTCCGCCTCCCCGCAGCGCTACCTGCTGTTTCGTGCGGAGGTGCGGCGCACCCGGACCCCGGGCGGTGCGCCCGGCACCTTCGAGGCGGGCTACAACCTCGATCCGGCCGCCGAGCCCGCGACGCCGTACATGAACGCGAATGGCACGGCGGGCGATCCGGGCAACCTGTTGCGTCCGCCGCTGGGCGCAGCGTTCGCCGATCATGTCATCGACTTCGGGGTCCGGCTTTTTGTGCGCGAACCCGGCGGCTTGCGGCTCATTTTTCCGGCCCAACCGGCCGCTGAGAACGCCGCACCGGCCGGGGGTGTGCTCTCGGCGGCCGCACCGCCCTCCCTCGAAACGCAGCATCTGGCGTGCAGCGTCACACCCGCGGCAGGCGATTACTACCGGCATGCCTTCCCCGATGTGATCGACGTCATGCTGCGCGTGCTCACCGAGGAAGGCGCGCGAACGATTGCCGCCTGCGAATCCGGCCGCCTGCAGCCGCCCGGGGGTGTGGCCGCCGGCGACTACTGGTGGACGCTCGCCGAAGCCAACTCGTACGTGTTCACCGCGCGCATTTTCCTGCAGAGCCATGCCTCCCCATAGAACCTCTCGGTCGAGCATAGAGCGGATTGAATTGAAGTGTGGCCGTAAAAGTAGCGCAGGCTTCCAGCCTGCATCAGTCGAGAGAGCAGGCAGGATGCCTGCGCTACCCGATACCAAGACGGCTACGGAAAAACCTAAACCGCTGTAGGCAGTCGAAACCAACTGTCCGGGAACACACGCTTGGCAGTTAAGATTCTCCCGGCGACGAGGGCGTCGCCGCTCCAACATTCCCCAGCCCTGAAGACGCGACGCCCTCGTCGCGTGTCACACCCGGCTGCGGCCGTGACGGGCAACCAGCCGCGTCGCACCCAAGAGCGCCAGGGCGAGGACAAACCACGCTTCGAATGCCCCGCCGCCGCCGCCACTGGGCGGCGGAGGCGGGGCCGCATTGACGGTGAGCGTGGCGGTGCTGCTCGTCACACTGCCGGTGGCATTGGTGACGGTGACCGTGTAGTTGCCCGCATGGGACGACTGGACATTAAACAAAGAGTAGGTGCTGCTGGTGGCACCGGAGATCGCCGTGCCGTTGAAGTTCCACTGGTAGGTTGGCGCGGGTTCACCCGCCGCCGTCACCGAAAATGAAACATTCGCCCCGGCCGTCACGGTCTGGCTCTGCGGATGCTCGGTGATCAGGGGCTTGGAGGCGACCACGCCCTTGCGGATGGTGTGGTTGCTGGTGTCGGCGATGTAGATGTTGCCGGTGCTGTCCACCGCCACGCCCGTGGGGTACAAGAACCGGGCGGTGCTGCCCACACCATCGGCGCTGCCGCTGGTCCCGGTCAGGCCGGCCACGGTGCCGGTCAGGCCGGCGGAGGTGAGTTTGCGGATCGCGTGATTGTCCGTATCGGCGACAAAGAGGTTGCCGGAACCATCCACCATCAGGTCGGAGGGGTATTGGAACCGGGCGGCGCTGCCGGCGCCATCGCCGGTGCCGCTGGTTCCGGCCAGGCCCGCGAGCGTGCTGACGGTGCCGTCGGGCGTGATCTTGCGGATGGTGTGGTTGTTGGTGTCGGCCACGTAGACATTGCCGGCGCCATCGACCGTCACGCCTTCCGGGGAGGAGAATCGGGCGAGGATGCCCGCGCCATTGGCGCTGCCGGGGACGCCGGCGAGACCGGCCAGGGTGGTGACCACGCCGTTCGGAGCGATCTTGCGGATGGTGTGGTTGCCCGTGTCGGCGACGTAGAGATTGCCCGAACCATCGGCGGCAACATCGGAAGGCAGATTGAAACCGGTGGCCACGGTGGCGACTTCACGGGTGGCAATGACGATTTTGCGGATGGCATGGTTGTCAGTATCGGCCACATAGAGGTTGCCGGAGGCGTCCGCCGTCAGGCCGGTGGGAGAATTGAAGCGCGCGGCGTCGGTGCCGTTGGCGCTGCCACTGGTTCCGGCGAGACCCGCCAGGGTGCTCACCGTGCCGCCCGAGGTGATCTTGCGGATGGTATGGTTGTTGGTGTCCGAGACGTAGAGGTTGCCCGAGCTGTCCAGGGCCACATCGGAGGGATGGTTGAAGCGGGCGGCGGCGCCGGTGCCGTCGGTGCTGCCGGAACTCCCCGCAGTGCCGGCCAGCGTGGTGATCGAGAGGGGATAGGTTACGATCAGCGCGGCGGGAGGCGCGGTGGTGACCGAGCCGCTGGAATTGCTGACGACGCATTGGAACAAGTCGCCGTTCATCGCCTCGGTGACCAAGTTTACCGTCAGTGAGGCGGTGCCCGTGTCGCTGTAGGTGCTGCTGGCAGTCAGGTTGCTCCAGGAGGTGGTGCCGGTCGGCTGGCGCTGCCATTGATAACTGGGGGAGGGGTTGCCGGAGGCTGAAACCGTGAAGGAAGCATTTTGTCCTGGAATCACCGTCTGGCTCACAGGTTGGGTGGTGACCTCAGGTGCAGTCGGATTCTGCAGGGCGAGATTCTGGATCATGACCGCCACGTCGGGCGTGCCGACGCCGGTGACCAGGTCGTGGCCGGTGCCGGCGTTGTAGATTCCGTTCGTTCCGCTGGTGATGTCCCGCAGGCTGGCAGTGCCGAGCAGGGGATAGAGTTTCGGTCCGAAGAGTCCGATCGGCGGCAGACCCGCATTAGCCCGGGCCTGGTTGATCAACGCGCCAAAACCGGCCCAGATCGGGGCGCTGATGCTCGTGCCGCCGAACTGCCATGCCGTCTGGCCATCCTGCTGGCTCGTCAGGACGATGTAGGCCCCTGTATATGGGTCGCCCACCACGGCGAGGTCGGGAACCAGCCGCATCGTGCCGGCCTGCACGCCCGGACCGGTCTGCCAATCGGGCCGGCTGAAGTAGGCGCTGCTGCCACCGCCGCTGGCGGATTGGCCCCGGCTGGATGTGCTGACCGACCATCCGGTTTCGCTGCTGGTCGTGCCGCTGCTGGTGAGATTCAGGGTGGTGGCGCCGACACTCGTGATACTCTGGTCGCTGGCGGGGTAGGAGGGCTGGGCGGGGGCCGAGGCGCTGTAGCCGCCACTGCTGTCGGGATTGGACCCTCCGTCGCCGGTGGAGGCGAACACGGTGACGCCAGCACTGGCCAAGGCCGCAAAATTCTGGGCGTCGCTCTGCTTCCAACTGTCGGGCGCCCCGCTTTCCCGGATGCCGTAGGAAAGATTCACCTGGTGGAGGGCCATCTCCGGATGCGAGGTGGCGTCGTCGTAGATCTGCTGGTAGGCTTGGCTCAGATAGACGAAATCGAGTTCGCCCGTGGTATAAACCCGGATTTTGGCGGCGGGGGCGACGGAGCTGGTCAGCTCGGCGTCGATGGTGGCCTCCGCGCCGTAGGGCACACCACTGTCGTCCACCGCCGCCGGGTCCGGGGGCGTGGGCGCGCCCGGCACATGGAGCCGCTGCACGTTGTCGATCGACTGGTTGATGTTGCAGCGAGACCAGAAGGTGGTGAGGTCGCTGGGCGTTACGTAGGTGTCGATGACGATGGCAATGGTCTGCCCCGCGCCCGTCACGCCGGCGGCGTTGGCATTGTAAGCCTTGAGAATCTCGGAAGGTATGTACGGCGGCGCATAGGGGGAGGTCAGTGAAGCCTTCTGTACGCCGGATTGGTTCGCAAATTTGTGCGGGCGCAGGTGAGGCTGGAGTCCGTTGATGCCGAGCACAGCTGGGGCCAGTCCGATGGGCACGCTGGGCGCTGTGACGGCGGAGGTGTATTCCCCGCCTTCATAGGCCACCCGGGCAAAGGTGGTCTGGAAGACCTCCGCGATCCGGCTGACCGGTCCGCGGGCGAAGACAGAGAGGCGGGTGGCATTCGCCTGCGTGATCGTGAATCCCTTGGCGGCCAGCCAGGCCGCCATCTGCTCGTAATCGGCGGCCAGCGGGAAATATTTTGCAGCCATCTCCTCGCGCGAAATGATCTCGCCGCGGGCAATCCGGGCCTGCAGCTCGGCAAAGTTCCGCATCTTGAGCGCCACCTGGAAATCCAGCGTCGCCGTAGTCTCATCTGCCGACAAGGCCATGCGCATGATCCGGGGCTGGAGACGCCCGGCCGGCGCTCTTTCGGCGACTTCCAGGATGCTCTCGGGATAGACCGCCCGCGGCACGTTGCCGGTGGCCGCCATCAAGGCCGAACCGAGCAGCAGCAGCGCGGTCAGCGCCAGTCGGCGGCGCGAACACCATGATTGGAAGAACGGAAGGTCCGGGGAATAAATTTTGGATTTCACGGGGGTAAAGGTAAGATTCCTGGGACGGAAGGCCGTTGCAAACGAGGTTTATTTGTCGGAGTCCCGGCGGGGAGGCAAAGATTAAATCAAAAAATTCCGAGTTGGTTGATTTGCTTCTTTCGGCCGTAAGCAACCATGCAGCGCCGTTCCCGCTTGGACCGCGGGAGACGGCAGTGGTTGCCAGGGATTTTTTGCGCGGCCCGCATCTGCTCGGTCATCCCTCAATCAGGCGGAAGTACGGAATTTGATGATCCGGCTGCCTCATTGAGGTCATGGCCGCCTGCATCCAATGCGGACGAGGGCGCCATTCACAGACTTGCATTTTCCGGCGTAGCTGCTAGCCGGTCGCTGCCCCACCAAGCCGTGAACGAACCCGTTCAACTGCGCAAGCGCCTGACCGACGTCGAAGCGACGCGTTGGTTTGTGGAGGAGGTGCGGCCCCAGGAGCAGGCGCTGCGCGGCTATTTGCGCAGCCGCTATCCCACGGTCGATCCGGACGACATCATTCAGGAATCCTACCTCAAGCTGTTCACTCTGCGGACCACGGCGAAGATTGTGTCGGCCAGGGCGTATTTTTTCGCCATCGCCCGCAACACCGCCCGCCGGCTCCTCCGCCGCGGCCAGCTATATGCGTCCACCCCTGTAAGCGAATTGCCCGACTCGTGTCTCATAAAGGATGGAAGCGATGCCGCCGAAATCACCCATGCCCGGGAGCTCTTTCAAATCGTCACTGAGGCCATCGACCGGCTGCCATCCCGTTGCCGTGAAATTATCAAACTTGTCGCCCTGCGAGGCATGTCCAACGCCGAGGTCGCCGCGCACCTTGGCATCTCCGAAAGCACTGTGCGGGTCCAGATGGCCCGCGGCGTCAGAAAGTGCATCGAATTCCTGCGGGAACGGGGGGAACACCCGTGAGCGCCTTTGACCCCAAATCGATGCCGGGCAAAACCACCATGACTCCCGACGCGGACGCCATCGAGGAAATCGCGGCCGAGTGGATTGCCCGGCGCCACGGCGGCCTGTCCCCCGACGATGAAGCGGAGTTGCACCGCTGGCTCTCCGCCGATCCTCGGCACAAGAAGATTTTTGCCGAATATGAAAGCGGATGGGCGGCCTTTCAGCGTCCGCTCCGGGCCGGCGGGGCCGGTGTCATTTTGGGCGAGTTGGAGGCCCGCGAGCGCCGGCGCACCCATCGCCGGAGGATCTGCACCATGACGACCATGGGCCTGGCTGCCGCCGCGGCCATCGCCTTGGTTTTCTTTTCGAGCCGGCCCCGGTTCGGCCAACTTCAAGTCCCGCCCATCCCGCCCACCGTGGCGCTGCGGCCCGACCTGCGAACCCTCCCCGACGGTTCGGTCGTCGAACTGAATGCCGGCGCCGAAATCACCCCCGCTTTCACCGCCAAGATCCGCGGGGTCCGCTTGTTGCGGGGAACGGCGTTTTTCACCATCGCGAAGGATGCCGCGCATCCTTTCGTCGTCACGACCGGCGGCATCGAGGTCCGGGCGGTCGGCACGGCCTTTGCCGTCCGCGCCGAACAAAAGCGGGTGGATGTGGTCGTGACCGAAGGACGAGTTGCGGTCCAGCGCGTGGCGCCTTCCGATTCCGACGCTTCCTCCGTTCCGATCGCGGCGGAAGCCATCTATCTTTCGGCCGGCCGCGCCGCGGCCGTGCCCGCCAACCCCTCTTTTTCCGTCCCTTGGGAGGCAAAACCGCTGACCGACCGTGAAGCCGCCGCCGAGCTGGCGTGGCGCGGCCGGCGCCTGGAGTTCGATGGCACGCCGCTGTCTTCGGCGGTGGAACTCTTCAATCGACAGAACGGTGTGAAGCTTTTGATCGCCGATCCTTCGATTCGCAGCCTGCAGATCACCGGCATCTTTTGGACCGACGATCCCGACGGCTTCGTTCGATTGCTGGAACGCGGCCTGAACCTGAAAGCCGAGCGTTCCGCCGCCACGATCACCCTGCGCGGCCTGTAGTAGCGCGCCGCTCAGCAGGCGGTTCGGCGGTGGGTCAGTTTATGTAGGTCGGGCTTCATGCCCGACGCCAATGTGCATCGATCTTGCTCTGTCGGAGATAAACTCCGACCTACAATGCCAGCCTTGTCTTGGCAAATTGACCCGCTACCGACGGTTCAAGCGCTGGGGCGGTGGGTCCATGGTCGCCCCGAGAAATATTCCGGATCCGTGTAAGCTCGTTGGCCGGCTCGTGACTCATAGCTTCAGTGACACCGCCTCCTGTTTTACATCCCCAGACCTAACCCCAAACACCGTCGCCCTATGCGCCCAAGATACCCATCTCTCCGGTCAGCGCTCACGCGCAACCTTCTCGTATCGATCGTCTGTCTCATCTGGTCGTGCCTGCCCTCGCTCGCGCCGGCCCAAGATTCCGCGAAACGGGATTTCAACGTTCCCTCCGATGTGGCGGAGAAGACGTTGAATATCTTTTCCGGGCAATCAGGCCGCGGCTTGATCGTCGGCACCGATCTGGTGAAGGGGGTGAAGACCAACGCCGTCAACGGGCAATTCACGCCCCGCGAGGCTTTGGACCAAATGCTCGCCGGCACGGGCTTCGTGGCCTCGGAGGATGAAAAGAACGGCGCCTTCACCGTGCGCAAGGCCGCGCCGGTTGCTCCAGCCGACCCAAACGCCGACCGGGGGGCGGCGGAGGCAGGCAGCCACCCAGCCCAAAACAGCGCGACTGAACGCGCCCCTGCGCCCCCGCCCACCGCCCGCTCCCAAACCGGGACGGCGGCCGGGAATCCGACCTCCGACAGCCGGACCGATCTTACCGGCGCGACCGCCGACGAAACGGTCGTGCTCCCGGCCTTCACCGTCAAATCTGATAACGGCAATGCCTACCATCCGACCGCAGCCGTGTCGGTCGCCCGCATCGCCAGCGACATCATCACCTCGCCCATGACCGTGCATGTGATCTCGCAGGAATTGATCAACGATCTCGGGGCAAACGCCGCTTACGATGTCACGCGATACTTTTCGGGAGTAAGCAACGGGCGCGGCTCGGGAGCGGGCGGCATCGGCGACCGGCAAAACTTTCGCGGTTTCGAGAACTTCACCCGGTCGATCGATAATTTCTCCAGTGCGCTCCTGCCCTTGAGCGGCGCCCCCCAGGCCAATTGGGATCCGGCGTTCATCGAACGCACCGAGCTGGTCATGGGGCCCGATTCGATCCTGTCGCCGAGCGGCAGTCCCGGCGGTTCGATCAACATCATCACGAAGTCACCGTCATTCGAGCGGGCGTCCTCGCTGTCCCAATCGATCGGCAATTACAACGCGGGCAAGACCATCTTCGATTCCACCGGCCCGATCGGCAACTCGACCAAATTGGCGTACCGGATCATCGCCGACTACCAGGACGCCAGGCAATACCTGCCGGGCAGCCTGCGCCAGAGCAACCTCAGCCTGCAGCTGACCTACCTGGTCTCCCCGGCGTCCAAGCTCAGCCTGAAGTATTTCGGCGAGGACTGGGAGCTGAACGGCGCCATTGCCGACACCAACGACAACGGCCAGATGGTGTACACGCCGGATACGATCGGCGCCACGATTTCGAGCACCCCGCAACCGGGCTTCAGCTACAACGGGCCGAACGGCGACGCGGCGTGGAGCCACCGGGTCGACCGCCTCAACATCCTCCAGGCCGAATTCACGACCGCGATCTTCGACAAGATCTCCGCCCGTTTCGGGGCGCAGGTGACGAACGACAAATTCACCCAGGACGCCGGCTATCCGTACGCCATGGTCATTGAGACGTTCGATCCCGCCACCGGCCTGGTCACCGCGCTGACCCCGACGTTTCCCGTCACCAATGGAGAGATCACGAGCATGCCCATGGTCGCTTATTTCTCGCGGCAGGAATACCGGGGATTCCAGTTGCAGAATGACTATGCCGGCAACTTTCACCTTGGGTCGATCTCGATCCAACCCGTGGTAGGCTGGGCGTACCTGCAGGGCACGACCCCGAAGTATCTCACCGCCGGCACTCCCTTCATCGCCCCGGCCGACCTCACGGCCGGATATTACAATGAGCCGCATCCCTCGTTCTCCGATTACTACTTTGTCAGCGACCGGCCGGCCACCGGCAAGCAGGAGCAGTTTTACGCCGCGACCCGCGTCGGCTTGTTTGACGACCGCCTTTTGCTGTCCGCCGGCGTCTCGCGGAGCTGGGTCGATATCAACGCCTACGAGACCGACAACGGCAACGCCCTCACGCCCATCGGGCCGTATTCCGATCTGAAGCTGGTCAGCCAGACCGACAACTACCTGGCCGGGGCGCTCTACCGGTTTACCGACCAGATTTCCGGCTACTATTCGTTCTCCACGAACGCGGCGGTCACGAGTGATATCTTCGGGCAGCCCGTCTGGCAGACCGGCAAGCAGCATGAATTCGGGATCAAGGGCGAGTTTTTCAACCGCCGGCTGCTGATCACGGCCGACCACTTCCAGATCTCCGAGTCCAACCTCACCTCGACGAATCCCCTCTACAACATCGACCCGGCGCACCAGCCGCCGGTCATCACCTACGACGCGGTGAACCACGGTTACGAGCTGAACGTCGTCGGCGGGCTCACCGAGAACCTGTCGGTCATCCTGAGCGGGACGAATATGCGCTACCGGGATACCTTCGGCCGCCGCTATCGCAACGTGCCCGACAAGATGGCGAACCTGCTCCTGAACTACCACTTCTCTTCCGGCGCGCTCAAGGACCTGTCGGTCTTTGCCGGAGTCGTGCACGTCGGGCAGACCGCCGGCGAGTCGAACACGGACTTCACGTCGCTGGGCGTGCCCGAGCAGCCGAGCTTCTTTGTGCCGGCCTGGACGGTGGTCAACGCCGGCGCGGGCTACAAGTGGGGCCGCTTCAACTTCAATCTCAACGTCGACAATCTGCTGGACAAGCGGTTCTGGTGGCAGCCGGCCGGCCGCAACTCCGTGAGTCCGTATCCGGGACTGACGGTGCGCTTCACGACCCGCATTCTCTTCTGAGTTTGCGATCGACGAATCCGGCGAGCGTCGCGATCTGCCTGTAACAGGCGTCGCGACGCTCGGCTGGCCCCACGGAGCTGCAGGCAGAGCCGAAAAGTGCGCCGTGGAAGGTGGCGGTGGCACCCTGCCTCAAGGAGCGCACCCAAGCCTCCAATCCGTGGTTGGCCCCGCAGCTGGGCCTGCATCGGCCCGCATCTGTGAGCCTGGCCTCCGCCGTGCGCCACGGCCGCTGGCCGAGCTCCGGCGACTCAGGGACAAATGTACAACCTGACTCCTTCTGAATGCCTTCGATTTTTGGGCAAGAGGGAAACATCGGGAAACCGTCCGCCGTGTGCGTCGGGAGATAGCCAAACGCAGAGCCACGGTGTTCAAGGTGAATTGGAAAGACCTCTTACCGGAGGAATTCAGCGATTTCCCGATGGTGGATTACCACGAACCAAACCCGTTTTAGGTGAGGGCTCTTTTCCTTGTTACCTATGATTAATAACTGTCCGGAAGAGATTGACCGGCATAAATCCTAGTCGATCACCCGATGAATGGATGCGGTCAAATTCTTTGCCACGCACCACGACCGTGCGATCGTTTGCGGCGGGACATTTCCAAGACAAATTAAATTGCTCTGTGCGCGTTTCCTGCCTAAAAAAAATTGGTCGCAAACTGTCGAATTACTCCGGCATATGGCACAAAATCCCATTTTCGGCTTCTTCGCCTACCCATCCAAACCCGAACTTCTGGGAGAAACGATCCGCAATGGAGCGGCGAAGATTAACGCGGCAAAAGTTGTCCAGATCAAAACCTGGGAAACATGCAGAGTCGGAGGAAAGATTGTAATAAATGAAATCTGCCGAGAAATAGACCGCGCCGCGTTCTTTTGTGCCGACTTAACCGGACTAAACCACAACGTGATGTTTGAATTGGGATATGCCATCGCCCGGAATAAACGGATTTGGATCGTCTTGGATTGCAGCGATGTCGCCACGATGGCCGATTTCCAGAAACTGCGCATCCTTACGACAGTCGGATACTCGTCATACTGTAACTCCGACGATATCCGAGCCAGTTTCCTGCGTGAGCATCCGTGGACTGACCTAGAAGCTACGGTATTTGACCAATGCATCAAAGCCAACCTTCAAGGCGCTGTAGACCAAAATGTGTTTTATCTGAAATCTCGGCATATGAGCGAGGCTAGCACGGTCGTCTCCAGGGAAGTTGCAAAGGCGACTGAGGAAATGCACTGCGCGCAGATCGTCGATGACCCTCGAGAGACTGCCGTTCAGCCTCTTAGTTGGTATGCCGAACAAGTCTACAAGGCCAGATGTGTCGTCGCACACCTAATAAACCCGACGCGCGAAGGCGCTTCCCTTCACAACACGAAATATGCGTTTGTCGCCGGACTCGCCCACGGACTTGAAAAACCGGTGCTTATGCTTGCCCAGGGCGACTTCGCAATTCCCCTAGACTACCGTGAATTACTGAAACAGTACCACACGGCTTCGGAGGCAGAGCGATACCTTCACAGCTGGTTCTTGCCGCTTCTTGAGAGCGTAAAGGGTACGATTGCCGAAAGGGGAAGTTATCTCGCTCACGTACAATTAGCCCAGCAGCTGGTCGAGCTAAAAGTGGGAGAACCACTGGCTGAGAATGAGGAAGAGCGGCTTGTTCGTGACTATTTTGTGGAGACCACAACGTACCTCGAAGCTCTTGAGGGTCGTCAGACCATCTTCGTAGGGCGAAAAGGTTCAGGAAAAACAGCCAACTTCCTAAAGCTCGCGGCTACGTTGTCAGCTGACCGGCGCAATCTAGTATGCGTGATCAAACCGGTGTCATACGAGATGCATGGCATAGTAGAATTGCTGCAGCGGTATCGTACGATGAATTTGAAGGGGTATGTGATCGAGAGCATCTGGAAATTCCTTATCTACTCGGAAATAGCCTTGACGGTAGAAGAGGCGATTAATAGTCGCCCATCATCACAAGTCTATGGCCATGAAAAGGATTTGATAGCAGTACTAGACCGCAACGACGAGATGCTAAGGCAAGCATTCGCCGTAAGACTGGAACGCTGCATAAAGGCTTTGCTGGAAGCTTCACAAAATGTGGACTCTACCAAGATCGAGGAGCATCGGGTGGCGGTGTCGGAGACCCTCCATAGCGGGATTCTGCGGACTCTGCGTGAGGTAATAGTTAAAGCGCTTCCTGAGAAGCAACGGGTGGCGATTGCCATAGACAACTTGGACAACGCCTGGGACAAGCAGAGCGACTTAACGAATCTATCCGAGTTTCTATTAGGTCTACTTGGTGCGTCCAACCGAGTGGCGAATGATTTCCGCGCGGTTGGTCCCGACAGGCGGTCGCTCAATATGAGCCTGGCGGTGTTTATTAGGTCCGACATATTCTTTCGCCTCATGGAGCTCGCACAAGAACCTGACAAAATTGCTCACTCAAAGCTGAACTGGAATGACAATGAAATGTTGCTTAGGGTAATTGACGAACGTTTTGCCTCAAGTAGTCAGACGGATCCAGCGGAGGTGTGGCATAAGTATTTTTGCGCGTCTGTGCGCGGTACGCCGGTTAAGGAATATTTTCTTGGCAGAATTCTGAAAAGGCCTCGCGATCTGCTCATCTTTGTAAAGAATTCGATCACCGTGGCGGTTAATCGGCGGCATTCCTTTGTTGATGAAAATGACATAATGGAAGCTGAAAAACAGTATTCTCAATTCGCTGTAGACAGCATTCTGGTGGAGAACGGAATAACGGTAAGGCAGCTTGAATCTGTGATATTCGAGTTTGCCGGCAAAGGACCAATAGTGACCCAGGAGGAGATTGGTGCATTGCTCAAGCAAGCGGGCGTTGAAAGAGAAAAACACGAAGATGTAACGCGACATCTATGTAGGCTGACTTTCCTCGGAGAGGAAGTGAGGAACGATGATTTCCGATTTGCGGACGATGAGGTCGAGGAGCATAGGAACGCGGCGCTTGCGCGGCAGTTGAGAGTGAGTGCCGGTGGAGTGGCACGGTACCGGATAAACCCTGCGTTCTGGGCGTTCTTGGAAGTGCCGCTTTAAGGAGACAGCCGAACTGGTTAGGCACGCGTGGTTGGGATAGCCGACAATCCGGCCCGGGGTAAGAACGCGACCTGCTTGACGGCGGCGAAGGATAACGTCCGGAATCTTGCGCACATTTTCTGATCCGGGTAGACTGGAGGAAGGTCCACACCCATGAACGAAGGCACCCCCTCCGATGCGTCTGCGGCCGCCGCGGACAGCCAAAGCAAGCCGCTTGGTGACGTCATCGCCATCAACGAAGGCCTGATCAAGGATCACCTCAACAAAATCGTCGTCACGACCGTGGAAGAGACGTTGAACGCCCTCCTGGACGCCGAAGCCGACCAGCTTTGCGGGGCGAAGCGTTACGAGCATTCGGCTGATCGGGTGGACACCCGAGCCGGCTCCTACGAGCGCCAGCTCCACACCAAGGCCGGCGAGGTGACCCTGAAGGTTCCGAAGTTGCGGAAGCTTCCCTTCGAGAGCGCCATCATTGAGCGGTACCAGCGCCGGGAGATCAGCGTCGAGGAGGCGCTGGTCGAGATGTACCTGGCGGGCGTGTCGGTGCGCCGGGTGGAGGACATCACCCAGGCCCTCTGGGGCACCCGGGTCAGCCCCAGCACCGTGAGCGAGCTCAACCAGAAGATCGCCGTGCAGATTGAGGCATGGCGCAACCGGCCGATCGAGGGCGAGCATGCCTACGTTTTCCTCGACGGGATCTGGCTGAAGCGCTCCTGGGGCGGCGAGGTGAAGAACATCAGCATCCTGGTCGCGATCGGCGTCAACCAGGACGGCTACCGGGAGGTGCTGGGCGTCATGGAGGGAGCCAAGGAGGACAAGCCATCGTGGATCAGCTTTCTGCGGCACCTGAAGGAGCGTGGGCTGACCGGCGTGCGTCTGTTTGTCAGCGACAAGTGCCTCGGACTGGTCGAGAGCTTGGCCGAGTTCTATCCCCAGGCGCTGTGGCAGCGCTGCGCCGTTCATTTCTACCGCAATGTGTGGACGGCCGTGCCGACGACCAAGGTGCGCGAGGTTGCCACGATGCTCAAAGCCATCCACGCCCAGGAGGATCGTGCGGCCGCCCAAGCGAAGGCCGTCCTGGTGGTGGCCAAGTTGCGGGAGATGAAGCTCGGCAAAGCCGCCGAGATCGTCACCACCGGCATCGACGAGACCCTCCAGTACTTTCAGTTCCCCTCGGAACACTGGCGCAGCCTGCGCACCAACAATCCATTGGAGCGGCTGATGCGCGAGATCCGCCGTCGCACCCGGGTCGTCGGCGCCTTTCCCGACGGCAACAGCGCCTTGGTCCTCGTGTCCGCCCGGCTCCGGCATGTCGTCGGCACGCTCTGGGGTCGCAAACGCTATCTCGACATGAGCCGGCTCGTCGGACTGCCGATCTCGGAGCCCGCCGGCGATAAAATCGTGGCCGGGCAATTCGCGTGACCGCTTACAGTAAATCGTCCCCGGACTCCATCCGCTCCGCGATCATGCCGCGGACCTGTACCCGGCGCGTCTCGTACGCCCGGTATCTCTCCCACAAGCTCTCGTACTGGCGAAAGGCCGTCGTCGTCGGCGCCCCTATCAGCTTGCGCTCGACGTATTCCTGCTCCAAGGCCCCGAGTTCTCCCCACAGCTTCGTGCTGCGCTTCTGCAGAGCAGCGAGCTCATGCTTCAACACCCTCAGCGCCTTCTTGGCGGCGCCATTTCTTCCGGGTCTGTGGAAAGCCATGCTTCCCTTCATGGACCAACCGCCTCGCTTGTCCAGCCCACGCAGTCCGTCCCATCGCAAGCCGGTCCAGAGGTGGGGGAACGCGGTGGCTTCGCCCCCGCTTTCCCCCACACCCCCATTCACCCCGATCCATTTGGGATCTTCTCCCA
>JAQTYQ010000086.1 GCA_028688225.1 Opitutaceae bacterium
CTCGACTTCTGTCACCGCACGCGGTTGAGCCGCGTGCACGCTCTCCAGCCGCTGCTGTGCCGCCTGCCGCAACTCCTGCCGCATCAGCGAGCTCTCAATCCCCAGCTTCTGCGCCGCATTATTCGCAAACTCGTCCCGCAGCAGCGCATTCGGCACCCGCCGAATATGCGGCAGCAGCATATTCAGCGCCTTCACCTTACTCTCCGGCGTCCGCCCCGGAAACAGCGTCCGCGCCCGCTCAATCAAATAATCCGCGTACCGCACCGCCCCTCTCACCGCATCCGAGTACGCCGCAATCCCCCGCTCCTTGATGTACCGATCCGGGTCGAGCCCACCCTCCAGCGTCACCACCCGCACCTCGAACCCCTCCTCCACCAGCAGCGCCACCGTCTTCTCCGCAGCATTCGCGCCCGCCTGGTCCGGATCGAAGTTCAACACCACGCGCTTCGTAAACCGCGACAGCAGCCTTACCTGGTGCTCGGTGAACGCCGTCCCGCTGGTCGCAATCACATTCGCAATCCCGCCCATGAACACGCTGATGCAATCCATCTGCCCCTCGACCAGCAGCGCAATATCCAGCTCCCGCATCGAGCCCTTGGCCTTATCCAGATTGAACAGCACATTGCCCTTCGTATACAGCGCCGTCTCGGGCGAGTTCAAATACTTCGGCCCAGCCTTCGCGTCCTGCTCCGCCGAGTCCAGCGCCCGCGCCGTAAACGCAATCGTCTTCCCCTGCTCATTCGCAATCGGAAACGTAATCCGCTTGCGGAACCGTGCATACATCGGCCCCGCGCTTCCATCCTCCTGCTCTTTCCACGAGAACAACCCACTAGCGCGCAGCACCTCCTCCGAGAAAAACTTCCCCAGCCGATCGCGCATGTCGTTGAAGCTCTCCGGCGCATACCCCAAGCGAAACTTCGCAATCGTCTCCGCGCTCACTCCGCGCAGCGTCAGATACTCTCTCGCACGCGCGGCCTCGGGAGATTTCAGGCACTGCTCAAAATACTGCGTCGCTGCCTCATGCACATCCATCAACTGCCGCCGCAGCCCGGCCTCCCGCGCCTCATCGGGAGAATTGAACTCCCGCTTCGGCAGCGCAATCCCCATCTTGGTCGCGACGGCCCGCACCGCCTCCGGAAAGCTCAGCGTCTCCATCTTCATCACGAAGCTGAACACGTCCCCATGCTCATGGCAGCCAAAGCAGTAGTAGCTCGCGCTCCCCGGATACAGATAAAACGACCCCGACTTCTCCTTATGAAACGGGCACAGCGAGCTCCAGTTCGCGCCACTCTTGCGCAGCTTCACATACTCGCCCACAATCCGGACGATATCGGCCTGCTGCTTCACGGTCTGAGAAAAACTATCCGCCATAGTGCTTCTCCCAGTGTAGACAATCAGCCCCGCTTCCACCTCCCTCGCCCCCGTCCACCCGTCATCTCGACCGAAGCGCGCAGCGCGCCGCGGAGAGACCCCTGTATTTGCCGTTGCCTTTCTGTCTGTCATTCCGAGCGTAGCGAGGAACCTGCTTCTCGCTTGCGCAGCAAGCGCCCGTTCTTGCCCTTAGCTAGAAGCTAGCAGCTAACAGCTAACCCCCACGTCTCCCCCTTGCGCCTTTGTATTTTGTATGCATACAATGTACAAAGCATGGCGCCCGCCCTCCAGATCCGCGTCGTCCTCGACAGCCCCACCCCGGTCTACCGCCAGATCGTGGACGCTCTCCGCTCCCTCTGCGTCGACGGCCGCCTCACCCCCGGCACCAAACTCCCCACCGTCCGCGAGCTCGCCGCCTCTCTCGGCATCCACTTCAACACCGTCGCCGAAGCCTACCGCGTCCTCTCCGACGAGGGCTGGCTGCTCATCGAAGGCCGTCGCGGCGTCACCATCCTCGACCGCCAGCTCCCCCGCAAGCCCAACGCCACCGCCCAGGCCGCGGCCAGCAGCCGCCTACGCCACCTCATCGCCGAGTTGCAGGCCAAGGGCCTCTCCCCCGACTGGATTCGCCACGAAGCCGAAGCCGCACTGGAGCCTAAACTGCCATGAACCCCACCACCGCCGCCCATCTCCTCGCCCTTCTACCCCTCGCCTTCGTCAGCCTCATCCTGCCCTGGTACGGCCAATCGCGCCGCGGCGTCCTCTTCGGCGTCACCGTCTCGCTGGACTTCGCCGACACGCCCGAAGCCCAGTCCGCTCTGCGCAGCTATCGTCGCAACGTCTTCGCCGTCGTGCTCGCCCTCTTCGTCCTGGCCGCCGCCATCATCTGGATCGCGCCTGCAAACAGCGCCGCCGTCGCCGCTGCGCCGCTGGTCGCCATCCTCCTGGATCTCGTCGTCGCGTACCTGCTCTGGCGTCGCGGAGCCACGGCCATCAAGCCCTACGCCGCCGCCATGCCGCTGGAGCGCCACGCCGACCTCGTTCCCGTCTCCACCACGCTTCCCCTCCTCGCGACGGCCGGCAGCCTGCTCCCCCTCGCCGTCACCGCCATCATCCTTCACCTGTACTGGAACCAGATCCCGCTCCGCTTCGTGCAGCACTGGAACGCCTCCGGCGAAGCCAACCGGTGGGCCACGCGGTCCTTCGACGGCGTCTTCGGTCCCATTGTCGCCGGTGCCATGACGGTCCTGCTCCTCACCGCCGGCTCCGTCTTCATGTCCCGCGCCAACGGCCCGCAGATGTCGCAGCGCCGCCGCGCCCTGGTTCCCATGGGCTCGCTCGCCTGGCTCATCGCCGGGATCTTCTGCGTACTCAGCCTGCGTCCGCTGCTGCACTTCACGTCCTCGACGCTGCTCCTCATCAGCGCCGCCTATCTTGTGCTGGTCTTCGGCCTCAGCCTCTGGCTCCTCCAGCGCAGCGGCCTCGCCCCCTACTCCAAATCCACCGAATCCTATGACAGCACGCCCGACTCCGGCTGGTACGCCGGCGTCTTCTACTACAACCCCGCCGACGCCGCCGTCATCGTGCCCAAGCGCTTCGGCTGGGGCTGGACCTTCAACTTCGCCCGCCCCGCCTCCTGGATGGTCCTCGGCGCAATTCTCCTCTTCACCCTCTCCCTCAAGGTGTTCATCAAGTAGCCTCCCCCTTCACCCCTTCTCCCGACGTCCGCAAATACGATCCTCTCCGCCGCAACATGCCGCACTCCCTCGTGTTCTACCCAAACGAGCCCGTTCCATCGGGATTCCGGCAGCCCCTCTGCGGCCGCCCCAAGGAGAAGCACCCATGACCTTTCGCTCCAGATTCCGCAGCCTGTTCCTCGCCGCTGCCATCGCCGTACCCCTGCTCACCCTCCCCGCAGCCGAGGCGCATGCCGGCATCTTCGTCTCCGTCGCCATCGCTCCCCCGGCACTGCCCGTCTACGTCCAGCCACCGCTGCCCGCGCCCGGCTATCTCTGGACCCCCGGCTACTGGGGCTATGGCGACGCGGGCTACTACTGGGTTCCCGGCGTCTGGGTCCGTCCGCCCGCCGTCGGCCTGCTCTGGACGCCCGGCTACTGGGGCTTCGCCGGCGGCTTCTACGGCTGGCACGCCGGCTACTGGGGCCCGCACGTCGGCTTCTACGGCGGCGTTAACTACGGCTTCGGCTACGGCGGCATCGGCTTCTGCGGAGGCATGTGGCGCGGCGGCGCCTTCGCCTACAACGGTGCGGTCGCCAACTTCGGCGGCGTCCACGTCACCAACGTCTACGTCGACCGCAACGTCGTCGTCCACAACACCATCTACAACGCCAACCACGTCGCCTTCAACGGCCCCGGCGGCATCGACCGCCAGCCCAGCGCCGAGGAGGCCCGCTTCGCCAACGAGCATCACGTCGCTCCCACGGCCAACCAGATGCAGCACCAGAACATGGCCGCGCAGGACCGCGCCCAACTGGCCAGCGTCAACCATGGCCGCCCCTCCACCACGGCCATCGCCAACAACGCAGCCTATCGCCAGGTCGCCCAGCAGCACGCGCAGTCCCAGCCCATCTCCGCGGCTGACCGTCAGGCCGGCCGCGCCTACAACCCCAACACCCGCGAGGCCAACCAGAGCCAGCGCATCTCCAACGGCCTCCGCAGCGGGCAGATGACCTCCGGCGAAGCCGCCCGCGCCACCGCCACGCAGTCCCGCATCGACGGCCAGGTCGCCGCCGACCGCGCCGCCAACGGTGGCAAAC
>JAQTYQ010000087.1 GCA_028688225.1 Opitutaceae bacterium
GCCACGTCGCGGCGGCCGCCGACCAGCTCGCGCAGAGCCTCGGCCAGGCGTTTGTAATCCTCCGCCGATGTGGGCCAGCTCATGCGAGCACATCCACGTCGACGGTGTTGCCGCTCAGGTGCTCGATGACGGCAGCGGCCGCGCCGGCGTGCGGTCCGTAGGCAACCAGGCGCTGGCCGCGCGTCTGCGCGGCATGAATCATCGCGTTGATGTGCTGCGCCACCCCGAAGTAGATCACCTTGCCGCTATCCAGCGCCTGACATTCCCGGTAACGCTGTTCCAGACTGGCCGCATAGTCGCCGGCGCCCGCCGGGGCGCCGAAGCGCTGACCTGGCCGCGTGTCGATGAGGGTCAGATCATCCATGACGGGCGTCCTCCTGCACCGGGACGGTGGCCTGGTAAATCCCGTTGTAATCCAGCGCGGCGCCGTGCTCCGAGAACAGCGCGATCAGCGTCTCCGCCTGCGGCTTCTCGGGAAAACTCACCCCCGTTTGCCAGCGCCACAGGGTGGTGCGGCTGCACCGGGTGACTTGCCTAATCTCGCCCGGAGGGACTATTTTGTCGCGGAGCGCCTTCTGAAACGGAGTGATCAACATGAACCAAAATCCCCTGAGTTACGCCCGCATTGGAACCATGAACAGCCCGGAACGGAACGCCGCGCCGGCGCCCTCCTACCGCAAATCCGGAAATGTGATAGTTCCAATGTGGCCGAAAAATGGCACTAAAAACGGCCTGTCTGGCACGCCCATGGTCTGCGACCCTACGCGCATGAAAAGGCAGAGCATCTACCCGTACACCATCACCGAGCCGCCCGGCGTCAACGTCCACGCCCTGCGCGCCGCGGCCGATCTTTCCCAGCGCGAACTGGCCGACCGCTGCGTCCCGCCCCTCTCCCATACGTCGATCCGCCGCATCGAGCACAACCAAGGCTACACCCAGGACACCCTGGAGCGCCTGGCCGTCGCACTGGGCAAGACTCTGCACAGGAAAATCACCGTTGCCGAGCTGTTCTACCCGCCCGAGGTGTCCGACTGGCTGAATGAGTACAACACCCTGCCGCCGGAGGCGCGCGCCCGCATCGTCGACATGGTCCACGACGCCCACGCTGCGTACGTCTACCGCAAAAGAAACGCCGGCTGATCCCATTCTCGCTCTTCTTCTGACCGGCCCTTGAGGCCGGTTTTTTTTCGCCTCGGCCCCGCCCGTTGTTGCATTCAGTGAAACACAGTGATAAAAAGCCGTCAACAGTGTTTCTCTCAGCGAAACACTACCGGCAGCGAAACCGAACGGCGCACCCAGGAACACCTGCGCAACGTCGGCCGCCTGATTCGCTACCACCGCAAGGCCGCCGCCCATATCCGTCAACAACAACCCCAAGGAGAACACCGTGAAAACCATCGTTTTTGATCTCGAAATCCAAAAGGCCATCGTCCCCAGTCCTGAAAAATGCACTGAGGCAGACCGCGCTCTCGTCGCAGCCGGCAAGGCTGTCCATGGTTGGGATAACGCCCACAAAGGAGGCATCTCGTCCGCCGTCGCCTATTGCCTCGAAGAGGATCGCTACCACGTTTTCGGCGACCGGCGGGATGAGCATCTTCGCCTTGTCGATCTGCTCCAGAACGCTGATCGCGTGGTTGGCTTCAATCACTGGAACTTTGACTACCCCCTCCTCGCCGCCAGTACCGGCGTCGTCATGGAAGAAATCACCGACATGGCCGCAGCGCCGGGCGAGCGCGACATCGACCTCCTGCAAATGATCTGGGCGGGCCTGGGCGGGCGCTACTTCGCCAAAGGAAACGGCCTGGATGCGGTCACCCTTGCCACTCTCGGCGAGCGCGCCGGCGGCAAAAACGGCAACGGCGCGGAAGCCCCCCTGCTCTATCAGCAAGGCATGTACGGCCCCCTTCTCAACTACAACGTCCGCGACGTAGACCTGACCCGTCGCCTGCTCCGCTTCATCAATGAGCACGGCTACTGCATTAACGGGGAAGGGAAGGTAATCAAGCCCGTCCATCCGCGGGAGTGGTTTACCCGATGACCCGCCCGGAAGTCGGCTCATGCCACCGTGGCCCGCGCGGTCTCGTCGAGGTGCGAGCCACGACGCAGCACCACACCGTCGCGCGCATCCGCAGTCCGGGGCAGAGCGGCGAACCCGAAAGCGCCGCCGACCTGGTCGTGGTCACGCATGCCGACTTCCTCGCTCAGTACCACCCCGAGTCATAACCGCGGCCGGCGGACCCGGCCAACCAACCAGAAGGAAAACGACATGGCAGCAAAAGCGAATCAGGACACGAAAGAACAGCCGAAGGACGACCTGAAGACGGACGAACAGCCCGGTGCCGCAACACCCCCGGCCGGGGACGAAGCCCCGGCCGCCGCCACCGATGAGGGCGACAAGGCCAAAGAGTCCGCCTCGGCGCTCGGCCTTCTTGTTCAGCACATGGCGCTCCAGTGCCGCCGTCGCCCCGAGGCGCGCGCAGCGGCGGCGATGGAGGATATCGAGGTCACTGCCGAGCGCTTCGCTCTCGGCATCCTCTCCCATCCCCGCGCCGAGGCCTTCCTCGGCGGCAACCCGCTCGATAACGGCAAATACGACGGCATGGCGCGCGGTGAATATCTCGCCGCCCGTTGCTTCGCCCTGGCCACCGACTTCCGGGCCAAGCTGGAGAATCTGTGCAAGGAGCGCGCGGCCGAACTGGCCGAGTTGTACCGCATCGAGGATGAAGCCGGGTCGACAGCGGAAGTGGGCGCCGAGTAACACCCTGCCGGCGGGCACTCCGCCCGCCGGCCCTTTTCACGGAGCGAACCATGGCGAAGGCAAGCGACTACCAGATCACCGCCGGCATCAATGAAGACGGCTTCGGCATTGTGACCATCAAAACCCCCGAAGGCCTTGAATGCGTCCTCCCCTGCTGGGAGAGCGTCGCCCTGGCCAGCGACATCTACAACGCATCCATCAAATCCGGCCGCCTCGCAGCGCAGCAGCTCGCGCGCACCGCCGGCCATAACCAGGAGTAAAGCCATGACCGAGAACATTCAATTGCAGCTGGGCGATGTGAAAGAACTGCCCGTCGACCTGATCCAGGAAGATCCCAACCAGCCCCGCGAGGACTTCAACGAAGAGAAGATCGAAGGCCTCGCCGCCAGCATCAAGAACCGCCGCGCCCGCGGCCTGCGCGGCCTGATCCAGCCCATCAAGGTGACCGGCGGCGGGCTCCTGGGCGGCTACATCATCAAGAGCGGCGCCAATCGCTACCGCGCCACCCTGCGCGCCGGCGAGGACGTGATCGCCTGCGAGCTGGACGACGAGACGGAAGATGCCGCCCCGGCCGACCGCCTCATCGACCAGGTCAGCGAGAACTACAACCGCTCCGACCTCAACCCCATCGAGCTGGCCAAGGTCATCGACCGCCTGCGCAACGAGTGCGGCCTGACCCTCAAGGAAACCGAAGATCGCCTGAACGGCGCAGGCATCAAGCTCCAGCGCGGCGCGCTCACCAACACCCACCGCCTGCTCAAGCTCCCCGAGTGGGCGCAGGACGCCATCCGCCAGGGCGAGCTGACGCCGGCCCATGGCAAGTACCTGCTCCAGGTGGACGACTGCCCCGAGCTGCTGGATGAAGTGCACGAGTGGCTAAGTGAATTCCGCAAGGAGGAGGAGCGCAGCCCAACCACCGCCGAGCTGCAAGACCAGATCGGCGACATGTACGGCGTCAATTTCCCGCGCATCCCGAAAAACGACGCATATCGTTGGAGTGGGAAGTTCGGCTATATCGGCTTCGACACCGCCGCCTGTCTCGCTGACTGCAAGAAAGCGCGCAAGCTGGGCACCGAGGGGAACACCTACTGCGGCGACCTCGAATGCTTCGGGGACAAGGTGGCGGCGCACGAAGAGCAGAAGGCCGAGCGCACCCG
>JAQTYQ010000088.1 GCA_028688225.1 Opitutaceae bacterium
CATCGGCCTGATGACCGGGACGGGTATCCTGTATGGGGCCTCCTGGCTGCTCAACAAGACCATCGGCGGGGCGGTGCTCTCGACCTTCGTCAATGGCTCGGGCGGTTTCATGGGCCTGTTTGACGCGATTGGGGAGGCTATACTATATATTGTGTTATTGGTGGTGATCACCACTATGGCCTTCGGCCTCATTCACGAGTTGCCGGCCTGGATTCTGGCCTGGATCGGCGGATCGGGCGGCGACCGGGGTGGGAAGAAGGGCACCCAGGACACGCACGGCGGTGGTGAGAAAACGAAAGGGAACATCCAGCAGCAGTTCCGGCCCAGGCGGAAGCCGTCCCAGACGGGCGGGCAGTAGTCCGGAGCGGAACACGGCACGGGTTCGAAGGAGGGCCGGACATGATACAATGGATACTGCGCAACAACCCATGGATATTATGGCTGGCGGGCGCGCTGCTGGTTTTCAGGTGGCTTGTGCTCCCCATCCCGCATCCCGCGTCCAAGAGTCTGCTCCTTTTGGGGGCGCTGAGCTGGCTCGTTGCCAAGCTCTGGCATCGGGTGGCTTGGGGGCGCTTCGCGCCGGCGCCGATGGCCGCAATGATATCCCTGTTCTGCCTCGCCTGGTTGCTGATCGCGATGGCCTTCCCGGCGTTGGGCGGAGGCCTATCCTGACGCATCTGCCGCTTTCCACCCAGAATGAGATGGCCGATGGGATCCGGCAATGGTTCGTTGGGCATTAGCAGCAGTGGGGGCGGTTGAGACTAGTTGTACGTTCCGCTGCTCCCGCAATCCCGATATCACGAAGCGGCGCGTCCCCGATGCGGCAGGGATGCCGGAGTCGGCTCTGTCGTGCCTGTTTCGGGCTCAGGCTTGTCGGTTACCGCATAGTCCAGGCTGGTATCCTTCTGCTGTGACCTGCTCATGGCCTGAATGATCTTTTGAATGGCATCAAAGCCCTGCACCTCCGGCTCCATGCCCAGTTCCGCCAAGTCGTTTTCGATGTCCGGGCGAGCAAAGACCACGGCGGTGGTGTGCCGCATGCGGGACAGGTCCACGTAGGCTTTTTCGCGGCTCTCCATGCTGCCATCGGCGAAGACCACGACATGATCAGCGGTGGTGCCCTGATTGCGGTGGGTGGTGCCGGCGTAGGCGTACTCGATCTGGGCGTAGCCCGCCCCTGGCGATATTTGCCGCTCCGTCCGGCCCGCCGGGACCGGTTGTCCGGGTATGATTATGATCTCGCTGCCGTCGTCCTTGCGGATGGTGATCTCCGGACCATGAAAGCCCTCGCTGAGCGCGGTGACGGTCCCCGCCTCGTTGTTGAGGATCCCGGCATGGTTCCGGTTGGCCCGGAAGACCAGACGCTCGCCCAAGGCGATCTCGCGCTGGCCGAGGCTCTTGCCTTGGCGGTCGCGCACGGTGATGGTAACGGCTTGGCGGTTATCGAGCAGGCCCCGGTTCTTCAACGTGTTGCGGGCGAGTGCATTGAGGGTTTCGGTGGCGGCGTTGGTGGCCGCCAGTAGCAAAGCCTCCTGTGGCCGCCCGGCATCGTAGAGATTCACCCATCGCCCGACGGCCATGGCCGCCGCCTCCGGCCAGCCGTCGGCGATTTCTATGAGACCATGGCGATCGAGGATCGCCAGCGCCTTTGCCGCATCGCCTTGGCGGGTGAGCGCCACGACTTTTTTCATATCCTCCGCTTTATCTCCCCGCTGTCGCAGGTTTTCTTTCAGGTAGGCCACGGCATCCGGGCCTGTTTTCTGGAGCGCCCCGAATGCCCCGCCAGCGTCGATGGCCTGGAGCTGGGCGATGTCGCCGACCAGGACCAGCTTGGCGCCGGATGCCCGTACCTGGGCGAGGAGCTCCTGCATCGTGCGGGAACCGACCATGCCGGCCTCGTCGATGACGATCACGTCCCTGGCGCTCAGGGTGCGTGTAGGCGGGATCGGTTCCCCGGTAACCGGATCCTCGCCCGGCTTCAGGGAAAGCAGGAGGGCCGCCAGAGACTGGCTGTCGATATTGGCGCCATGGAAAAGTCCATGCGCCGCTTTTTTGGCGATGGCGGCGCCGTGCACCCGAAACCCCGCGGCCTCCCAGGCCCGCCGGGCGGCGTCGAGCATTGTGGTCTTGCCGGCGCCGGCGTGGCCCTGAATCATCTGCAGGGCGCCGATCCGGTGGGTGATATGCCAGATAGCCCGGCGCTGTTCCTCCGAGAGAGAGAAGCCTTTTTGCCGTGCTTCCAAGTCGGCCTCCTCGATCGCACGCCGCACCGTGGCGCCGTCCACCAGGTGCCAGTCCACGGCGGTCAATACCTGGGCATCGGTGATCATCTGCCGTTCGATGGCCTGCATCTCCCGAGTCGTAAAACGGGCCGGTCCGGGGGCCTGCAGGGGAACGATCTCGGCATCCCGCCGGAGTTGCGCCACTTCGGTCCGGATCTCGGCATAGCCCATGCCGCAGGCCTGTGCCGCGACGGCCACCCGGTGCCAGATGTGTCGCTCTTCAAAGGTTGAATCATGGGCGGTGAGATCCTGCAATACCGCAGCCCGGTCATAGGAAGCGGCGAGCAGGCCTTGGCGCAATGCCTGCACGGTTGCCGCGCTCAGGTCATAATGGGCGGCACGCTCCCGCCAGTCGGCGGCGAGGATGGCCCGGTCGATCACTTCCTTGCGCCGGCGCGTATCGAGGGTGGCCAACGCGGCGGCTTCGGCGTTGTCGCGTCCGCGCTCCAACAGGAGTTTCTCGATCTGCTGGCGTCGCCGGGAAAATTCCCGTTCCGCATCCTCGGAAACACCCAGGATACGAAAGCTCTCCCCATCCCGTTCGGTGCCGAAGCCCATCTCCTGGAGCCGTTGTGCGAGGACGGCTCGGTAGAGGGCGCCCAGGGCCATCTTGTGGCGGTAGATCTCCCAGGATTCGATGGCACCCCAGGTCCCGTCCAGCCGTTGCGCCAGGTTCATGAGCAGGGCATGGGAGTGGATCTGCGGATCCTGCTCCCGGCTGCTGGCATGGCGATAGACGCCGGCGATCAGGTGGGCGCGTTCGCGTTCCTCGCCGGCGTGGCCACGGCGGGCGACCGGCAGATGCGTCTCGATGTGCCGCAATGCCTGTGCGACGGCCGCGTCATGGGCTGCGGCGATGGCCTCCCGGAGATCTCGATCAGCCACCGCCCAGACGATCGATACGCTCTTGGGTGCGGAAAAGGTCAGATCGTAACCATAGCGGCGCTGAGGGCCGGCCTTGTCCACCAGCGCCCGACCATCTTCGAGATGAAGGCCCTGCAGGAGGCGCGTCATGGTTTTGCGTTCCACGGTTTGGCCAGCAAGGCCAACGGCTTCCGCGCCGGCCCCGACCCAGATGCTGGGCGTGCCGCCGTTGCTCTGACTGTAGTAATCCTCGATGGCGCCCGTGCCGACTCCTGGACGGCTCTGCTGCTCGGGCCGCTGGTCCGGCTGTTCGTCGGGATAATCGGCTACCTGGGCGACGTGCTCGGCGGTGGTGCCTTTTTTTGCGTGGATGGAGAGCATAGGGATCTCCGTAGGTTGACATGAAGGTTATAGGGAGCTGGGCTGTCTGCCGGTTAGATATCGGTATGTATTGGCGACCCGTGACAGCAGGTAGCAGAGCAAATCAACCTTGGGCGAAATCAGCAGCCGCAGATGAGTTCGGGTAAGCTGCGCCGCGAGCGGGGCGGCACGACCGTGAAGAAGTAGGAAATCCACTCTGAAAGGCAGAGGACAATGAGACGATGAAGGGGCATGAATGGTGATTCCGAGAAGCCTAACGCGCTTCTCATTGGCCGACCCTTTTTTGCAAAGGGCCGGCCGCATGGTACCATCACGGCCTCAAACACTTTCGCGGGAAAGAGCGCGCCGCGATAAAAAACCGGGCGAAGTCCG
>JAQTYQ010000019.1 GCA_028688225.1 Opitutaceae bacterium
GTTGTACTTGCGGCACAGCTCGTAGACCGGGGTGAAACCGGGATTGTCGGGCAGAAATCCGTGAAAAGCCGGCAATAGTTTGACTCCTTCGGCGCCCATCTCCAGGTCCCGCTGCAGGTCGTCGAGGTATCCCTTCCGCGAGGGGTCGACGTGGTCGGTGAACCAGTAGAACCGGTCCCGATGCGCCTTCCAGGCGTCGACCATGTACTCCTTGCTGTACAGCGGCAGCGACCCGACCGGATCGACATGCGGAGGCATGTCGCGGCCGATGTCGGCCGACGTATAGGTGATGAGGAAGGCTTTATCGACGCCGCCTTTATCCATGGCGGCCAGGGTCTTCTCCGTCGTGGCGTTCTCGCGCTGCGCGCCGACAAAGTGAGCGGGAAGATCGAGGTTCGTGTTAAACATGTGCAGGTGGGCATCGATGACCCGGTAACGCGGCCTGCCCGGCCGGCCCGCCTCACCCGCCGGAGCTTTCTTCGGCGAACGTCCTCCGGCCGGGACTATCCCTTTACCTGCGGAAACTGACTGTTTTTTCCCTTTCATAAGCCTTTTTCTGCGTCTGCCTTCAATTTTGCGGTCGTTCTCATCCGGCGCCTGCCGTCGCGGCCGGCTCGGTTCCGGCCGGCCGAAGCAGGATCCGGACGACAACCAGTGCGAGCGGCGCGGTGAACGACATCATGATGAAAAGCTGCCGGTAGGCGTGGTGCGTGAAGCAATACCCGATGACCAGGGTCAGCAACGTCTGCCCGACTGTCGCGCCTGTGGAGGTGAGCGCGGTCACCCGGCCGACGACCTGTTGGGGGAAGATGTCGACCGGCAGCGTGCTCAGATTGACCATCCACGCCATGGTGCAGAACATCATGAGGCTCAGCGTGCCGATGATAAGGGCAGTGGACGACACCAGCCCCAGGACAAAGGTGAGCGCGAGGACGCAGGCGCTGACGGACATGATGGCCAAGCGCGCCTTGATGACGGGCCAGCCGCGTCGCACCAAGACTCCGGAAAGCCAGCCGCCACCCAAGCTGCCCAAGTCGGAGAACAGGAAAGGGATCCATCCAATGAGCCCGATGTCCTTGATGCTCAGGTGGTACTCGTTGTTCAAATAAAGCGGGACCCACGAGATGTAGAAGACCCAAGGATTGTCGCCGAGCATCCGGCCCAGGGTTATGGCCCAGAACCGGCGGTCGCTCAGGACCTGGGTGATCGGAATGGTGGGAGCCTTGGCGGCGGCCCCGACCTTTTCTCGATCCTTGAGGATGAGTTCGCGCTCGGAGTCGGTCAGCCACGTGCTCTCCTCCGGTGTCCGGTAGAAGATCAGCCAGAGGATGAGGTAGACGAACCCCGCCCCGCCAACGACGAAGAAAACGGGCCGCCAGCCGGCCCAGCCGTAAAGTCCGGCGATGAGCGGAGGCGCGATAGTCGCGCCCACAGTGGCTCCCGCCGTATAGACGCCTGTTCCCAGCGCCCGCTCTTTCGCGGGGAACCATTCCGCCACAATCTTTGCCGCGGCGAGGTAGGCTCCCGGATAGGCGAAACCGAAGAGGAAGCGGCAGATCATCAGATCGGTGGGATTGCGTGCCAGACCGTGCAGAATCTCCGCGGCCGACCACCACGCCACGGCCAGGGCCATCGCCCAGCGCGAGCCGATGCGATCGACGATCCAGCCGCCCAGCAGAAACATCAGGACGAACGCGACCTGAAAGCACAGGTTCACCTGTGCGTAATCGGCATCCGTCATGAGCAGGCCCTCGCGTCCCTTCAGGATCGGGGCGAGAACGGCGAGGGTCTGGAGATCCGTGAAATTGAGGATGGTCTCCAGGAAGAGCAACCCGAGGATCACATACCTGAAGTTGTGAATCTTGAAGGCAGGCTCCCTGCCCGGGACGGGGTTGGTCATGGTGGGGTAGGCTTGATGGGGATAGTTCAGGCCGGGTTCTGGCTCAGGCCCGTTTTTTTGCCCTCAATTTTTTCGCGGCGTTGTTCATCCGGGTCACCAAGTCATGCAGCACATCATCTGCGGCTCCGAAGGGTATCCTGACATGGTCGTCGTCCTGGAACGCGGCCCCCGGGACCGCGGGGAGGCCGTGGTTTTCAAGAACGTATTTGGCGAATGCGGTTCCGGACACGCCCAAGTCGCGCACGCGGGGAAAGATGAAGGGCGTGCCTTGGGGCTTGACGCACTGGATCCCTTCGATGGCGTTCAGTCCCGACCAGACGATGTCCCGTTTGTGCTCAAAATCCCGGGCGACCGCCTTCCACCATTTCCCGGGCCCCGTGACGGCCGCCCAAGCACAGCGTTGGGCCACGTAGTTGCAGGACAGAACCATCCACTCGAGCGTCTTGACAAACTCGGGATAAAACGGGGCCGGGCACACGATGTAGCCCACCCGCCATTGGGGCATGGCGTACGCCTTGGTGAAGCTTTGGACGGTGATGACCCGGTCTTCGGCCCCGGGCAGGGCGCCGAGGCAGTGGTGACTCAGGCCGTCGTACACCATCCGCTCGTACGATTCGTCGGAAATCACCAGGAGATCGTTTTCTTCCGCCACCTGCAAAATCGCCTTCAGTTCCTCCACGGTGGCCACGCGGCCCGTCGGGTTGGCCGGCGTGTTAAGCAGCAAAACCTTCGTCCGCCCCGTGACGGCGGCCTTCAGCGCATCCGCGTCAAACGCGAATCCGTTTTTCCGATCGAGCGGAACATAGCGCGCCGTGCCGCCGATCAGGTCGATGATACCGTCGAAGAAAAACGAGGGCGAAAAGAGCAGCACCTCATCGCCCGGATCCAGCAGGGTGGCCAGACAGATGTAGACGGCATGAAAGGCGCCATTGGTGATGATGACTTGTTCTTCGGGATGGTGGAGGCGGATCCCATTTTCGGAGCGCAGCTTTCCGGCAAGCGCTTCCTTGAGTTCCGGGATGCCCGAACTATGGGGATGCGCGGTGGACGCCGCCGCTTGCGTGGCGGCCAGGATCAGGTGATCCGGCGGCGTGATGGTGGGCCAGCCCAGGAGATGGAGAACGTCGGCCCCGCGCCGCGAAAGCTCCGCAGCGCGGTCGCCCACCTCCCGGGAAGCCACACGGGAAACGCCGCCGGCGCGATGGGCAATATACGGTTTCATCAATTGCTCGGGTTTGATCGATACGTGGAGATCAGGATACTTGGCGAGATGGCGTTTGGGTCAGGGCTTGGGCAGCGCGGACTTCGGGAACGCGGCGTAGGCGGAGACCTTGACGCCAAATTTGGCCGCCTGGCCGAGGCGGATGTCGACGGACGCGCCGGCGAGAACGATCGCCTCGGTGTAGCTGACGCCCAGGCGTTGCTGGAGCATGGCGACCATTCCCCGCGTCGCTTCGCGAATCGCGTCATCAAGCTGCTCCTCAACGCCGATCGTCATGATCTCGCTGCCGGTTTCAAACCAGGGCCTTTTCCAGCCGGCGCCAGGCACGCGCGTGACCCGCAGACGCACAGTGGCGTCGATGTTGACGCCGGAATGCACCTCGCAAAAGCCCATGCTCGCATGCACGTCGCCGAGCGCGAGCAGCCCGCCGGCCGCGTTGGCCGGGAAGTGGATCAGCGTGCCCT
The DNA here is from genome assembly GCA_028688225.1 of Opitutaceae bacterium. Classification (GTDB taxonomy): domain Bacteria; phylum Verrucomicrobiota; class Verrucomicrobiia; order Opitutales; family Opitutaceae; genus Fen-1467. The sequence goes on from JAQTYQ010000019.1 coordinate 3,587, forward strand.
CGGTGATGTCGTTGAAGTCCATGTTTCCGCCGTGATAACCGAGCTGGACGCAGGGGATCGCACCGGCGGCCGGGGCGACGCCGATGACGCCGATCATGGGACGCAGGGGCAGGCGCAGGCGGCCCTCGTACCACAGTCCGTCGGGGCGCACTTCGAACGGGGAGATGCGCGGAACGATTTCTGTGTCCCCCAGGACCCCGATGCCGGAGACCGCGGCCACGTAGCCGGTGGGGCCGAGGTGGATCCGTTCAATCTTTACATCGATGCCGTCTCCGGGAGCCACGCCTTCGACAAAAATCGGTCCGGTGACGGGATTGCTGGGGCGGGAACGCCTCTCGCGCAGATAGCGGTTCACATCCCGGCTCTCGTGAAACTGCCGGTCATAGGCGTCGCGGGTCTCGACATCGAGCGTGGCCCCGGACTCGGCCGCCACGGCCGGCGGGTGCCCCGGCGAGAACGTATAGACTGCTTTTTCCGCGCTAAGGCGTATAGGCTCTGGCATAGTTGCCTCCCAAGAGGAGATGCTCCATAGTGTAGAGCTCAAGGGCTTCGTAATCGCGCTGCCGGCGGTATTCCTCGACCCGCTTCCGATCATAGGAACGCGCTTTTTCGACGAGGTGCAGGAACAACTTGCGGCTCGACTTCAGGTGCTCGACCACGGGTGCGCCACGCTGGGTCCGCATGGCCTTGACGTCGAGGCCCACAAACTCGCCGCGGCGGCCGTAGCCGCCGTCTTCGAGGACCAGCACCTGATTGAAGGCCCCGCGCAGGTTCGCCGTGCCAAAGTTTTTGTCCTGATCGTATTTCAGGCCGTTCTGGTCGTTGAGATGAACGCTGCCCAGCTTGTCGTGGGCGAGGCAGAAAGCCATTTCATCGCTGGGATCAAGGTTGGCGAGCAGCGCATGCGCGCTCTCGATCAGTGCCTTCACGCGCCGGGGATCCTGTGAGGCGTATGCCAGCGCGATGGCATGGCCGGCGGTCGGCACGTAGGCCATGTCGGTGGGCTCGTTGGGCTTGGGTTCGATCCAGATTTGGATCTCCGGGTCGTAGGCGAGGGTCTGGTTGACCACTGCGAGGAGGCGTTCGTAAGCAAGCATGGCGCTCTTGGCTTCGCGGATGTAGGAGCCCTCGCGGGCGAGCCAGAGGACGATGGCTTTGCAGCCAACCGCGCGGGCGATGTCCACGCTGCGTTGTGTCCGCTCCCACGCGTAGCGGCGGTCGCCCTCGCTGTTCGAGGTGTAACCGCCATCGATGGTCTGTTCGGCGAACCACAGCCGCGGCGCGACAAATTCCGGCTCGAGGCCCTGGTTGCGCAGCATCTGGCCGACCGCCTGCGCCTTCGTCACGATTTGTTGGGGCGAAAGCCGGTCGAGTCCGGGCACCACGTCGTCGTCGTGGAATTGCACCCCGTCAAAACCGAGCGGCTGGTAGAGCGCAAACTTGCCCTCATGGGGATACATGGCGCGCACATTGGGACCGAATGGATCGGCGCCTTCGCTGATGTTCCACGGACCAAAGGAAAATCTATAGACAGTAGGGGAGGGCATGGGCGGGATGAAAATCTCCGGTTGCGAGTGCGGACGGCGTGATGGTTATCATCGCACACCAGCTCGGGAAGCGCTACGCCTCCGGTCTCGAATCGTGGGCCAAAGGTCTCAGCGGGAGGTCGGTTGCGTCTCCCGATCGGCCCACCCAGTTTGAGGCGTTGCTTTCCGATGGGTGCATGCCCGCCGCTTAGCGGCGGATGGGCGCGCCAGGCGCGGTGAACCCGCGCCGCCAGCCATGGCGACGGTAATCCGAAGGGTTGCACCTGAGCGCACGGCGAAAGACACGGTTGAAAAAGGAAACCTGGGAAAACCCGTTGCCGAGGGCGACATCGATGACCGAATGGTCGGTTTCCGTGAGTTCCCGGCAGGCGGCGTCGAGCCGGATTTGCTGGAGAAACTCGCCCAGCGTCTTGCCGGAGTGTTTCTTGAACTGCCGGGAGAACGTGGGTTTGCTCATCTGGGAGACGGCGAGGATCTCCCGCAACCGGATCTCTCGCCGGAAGTTCTCCAGTAAAAAACGGATGGTCGCCTGCATCGCCGTTTGATGGCGTGATGCGACCGAGAGCGAAAACGAGTTGACCGAGATGAACGCCTGGTCGCGGACCGGTGCGGTCGCGGCCGTCGCGAGCAGGCGGAGCAGCAATCCGAGGCGGTCGAGGCCGTCGGTTGCGGCCAGCTGCGGCAGTTGCGCGGACAATACCTCCGCGGTGGGTCCGTGAAACTGGATGCCGCGCGCGGCGCTCTTGAAATAAGCACCGAGCATTTCGGCCTCGGGAAACGCCCAGAAATGATGCGTGGGCGGCAGATGCCACTGCACCGACCAGCCCGACGATTGGCCGCGCGTGTGCCAGTAATGCGGAAGATTGGCGCCGAGCAGGACCAGATCGCCCCGCTGGAACGGCTGGATCTGGTCGCCCACGAAGCGGGTGCCTTCACCCGCTTCGAAAAACGTCAGCTCGAATGCCTCATGATAGTGCCAGTGCTCGCCCTCGCCGACAATGGAGACGCTGCGTTGCGGCGAAAGCACCAGCTCCACGTCGCGCAAATTCTTCCGCCAGCGCAACAGTCTGAACGACTGTCCGACAGGAAGCGGAATCCTTTCTCGAATGGCGGACATGCCAGTGCGGAGTTTGGACGGGGAGGCGGGTCAGGCGCGGCCGGCTTCGGCGAAGAGAGTAAGGTTGCGGGCGGCGAACTCAGGCATGCCACGGTGCCGCGGAAGGCGCAAGCCGGGCGCAGCGGCGACGAGCCCGCGGCACCGTCGCCGTGCGCAACGATGGCAATGCGTTCCGCCCAGACGAATGGGCAGAGTCTCCGAGAAACTCGGACATGGCGCGAATGAGGTCAGTGCGTTCGATGAAACCGGGTTGATTTTCCCGGGAACCCTGCCGGGCGGGGTTTAGGTTGGAAGCGGCCGGTAGCCGAGGCGGGCGGCGAGCGCACGGCATTCCTCGACCCGGGGGACGGTGGCGGAACACGACGGGTGGGCAAGGGAGGCGGCGGCAGCGGTCACCCCCAGCTTCAGGCACTCGGCCATGGGCCAGTCTTCGTGCATGCCGAGCAGAACACCGGCCGCCAGGGCGTCGCCGGCGCCTGCGGCGCCGGCGATCTGGGTCGGAGGAACCTGCAGGCTCGGCTGCCAGAGATCGTTGCCCCGGCGGTCGCAGGCGTACACCGCCTCGGGGAAGTGGATCACGACCCACGATTGCACGCCGGCTTCCAGCAGCTTGCGGGCAGCCTGGATCACTGAAGCGGAGTGAATGGCATTGCCCCGGCGCAGCGGTATCCCCGTGATTTTTTCCGCCTCGAAATCGTTGGCGAAAAACAGGTCCACCCAGGGCAGCACCGGGGCGATGACCGTGTGAAAGCGCTGGCTGTCCTCGCTGACACAGTCGATCGACGTATACAGTCCCGCGGCCCTGGCGCGTTGCAGCACCTCGCCGGCCCGCGGCCGGCCATCGACCAGCAGATCGAGGCGGTCCAGCAGAAGGAGGTATCCGAGGTGAAAGAGCTTGGCCGTCGTCGTCTTGAAGTTGAAATGCTCGATGTCCAGGTGGGCGTTGGCGCCGCGCTGGTGGAAGAAGGTGCGCCGGCCGGTGCTCTCGACGGTCATCACGTCGGTGTAGCTCGTCGCGGCGGCGGCGGTCGTATGCAATTGCCGGGTGTCGATGCCATGGGCGCGACAGTCGGCCAGGATGGCCCGGCCGTTCTCGTCGTCGCCTACCAGCCCCACCGCGGCGAGGGGGAAAGGCGCACCGAGATGCGCGAGATCGACGAGGATGTTGTAGGGGGATCCTCCGTTGCTCGATGACTGTCGCAGGATCGACGCAAGCGTGTCCTGTGCAGGCCACGTATCGACGATCTTTACGTGGTCCATGATCCAATTACCTCCGGCTAGTATACCCTGGCGCATGATTCAAGTGACTGCGATGGTTTCTTCACATTTTGCGGGATCGGCTTGGGAAACTCTATGTCTTCCGTCTCGTTACCAGCATTGATCGTCTCATGGGAAGCTTATTTCATCAATTTAACTGAGACCAGCACCGGAGGACTCCGGCTGCAGTCCCGGCCTGTCGGGGCGTTATGATCCGCGGCTGATGCCAGCGTCCTCGACGGAGCGATTGCTCTGCTACCGGGAAGGCAAGGGCTGGTCGCAGAGGCGTTTCACCGGGGTTTTGGGCGTCGCCCCCCCGTCAACCTCGGCGAGATGGGAAAGGGGAGAACGCTCCTTCAAGGCGAACGCCTTGCCCGCGTGCAGCAGATCTTGAACGCAAAGGCTACTGAATTTCAGCGATGGGCGTGCCGTATTTGAGCTTTTCTCCTATCGGAGCCAGATGCCGGATGACGGTTCCCGAGAATTCACTCGTTACTTCCGCGATGGCCTTGTCCGTCTCGATTTCAAGCAGGATTTCGCCTTTCTGGACGGTTTCTCCTGGCTGGCGATGCCAACGAACAATGGTCCCTTCCTCCATCGTCATCCCGAATTTGGGCATGGTGACTATAGGCATGGTCTGTCTTTCGCTTTCGAATTCGTTTTTTCCGCACGGCCCGGCAAACGGCGGTTCAGGCTTTGGCGGGTGGGTTCGCGGCGCGGTGATAAGTCACTTCTTCACCAGTTTCTTGACGGCCTCGATGATCCAACCCGGGGAGGGTACCACTGCCCGTTCAAGATCCTTGTCATACGGAATGCCGGTCCGCATGCCGCAGACGCGCTTGACGGGCGCCTTAAGATTGGACCAGCAGCCTTCCTGAACGACCGCAGCCACTTCACTGGCGAAGCCGCCTTCAGCCGGGGCTTCGTTCACGACCACGCATCGACCGGTGCGGTTGACGGATTTGCAGAGGGATTCCTTGTCGAGCGGGTACAGCGTGAGCGGATCGATCACCTCGCACGAGATGCCCTGCTTGGCAAGTTCCTCGGCGGCGGCAAGGGCATGCAGGGACATCCAACTGGTCGCAATGAGGGTGACGTCGCGGCCGGAGCGCTTGATTGCAGCGCGGCCGAGTGGCAGGACGTAATCGGTCTTCGGCACCGGGCCTTTCAGACGATAGACCGCCTTGTGTTCGATGAAGATGACCGGGTTGTCGCAGCGGATAGCCGCCTTGAGCAGGCCCTTCACATCGTATGGCGTGGACGGCATCACGGTGTAGAGACCAGGCACGTTGACAAACCAGTTTTCCAAGCTCTGAGAATGCTGCGAGCTGTTGCGGAAGCCCACGCCGCCTTGGGTGCGCACGGTGATCGGCACGCGGACCTTCCCACGACTTAGCTGCGGATAACGCGCCGCATGATTGATCAACTGATCCAGCGCGATGCTGATAAAATCAATGTACATAATCTCAACAATCGGCCGGAGACCATTCAGTGCCGCGCCGACCGCTGAACCGGCAATCGCTGCTTCGCTAATCGGCGTGTCGCGCACCCGGTCAGGGCCGAACTTCTCCAAGAGCCCGCGCGAGCAACCGAAAAGGTTGCCCCAAACCCCGACGTCCTCACCCATGAGGATCACATTTGGATCGCGTTCGAATTCTTCCGTGATGGCCTCAGTGATCGCCTCCGCGAAGGTCAGCATACGCGATTCACCTTCGGGCGGTCCAAAGTAGGATGGTCGGTTCGGGTCGAGCGGAACCTCGACGTGAGTCACCGCTTGCTGTAGCGTGAGCTTAGGTTGCTCCAGGGCCCAGTCGCGCCCCGAATCGGAATCCATGGCTATTTGCTGGCTGATGCTGTCCAACTCCGCAGTGCTGACACCGAACTCCTGAATCAGCACCGTGCGGCAGATGAGCAGTGGATCGCGCTTCTGCCATTCGGCTACTTCCTCCTTCGTGCGATAGTTAAGTGGATCGCCAAGATAGTGTCCGAGGAAACGGTAGGTCATCGCCTCGACTATTTCCGGCCCTCCGCCGGCGCGGATGCGTTCCAAGGCGGCGCGAGTGGCGGAGGCGACTTCAAAAACGTTCATGCCATCTACGGTTACACCCCGAATGCCATAAGCTTCGGCGCGTTTACTGATCCGCGGCACCGGCACGAATTTCTCCACTGGCATCGCCTCGCCATACTGGTTGTTTTCGCAGAGGTACAGGACAGGCAGCTTCCAGATCGCGGCGAGATTTAGGCCTTCATGGAAGGAGCCGGTATTGCTTGCGCCATCGCCGAAGAAGCAGCAGGCCACGCGGTTCTGCTTCAGGTATTGCGCCGCCAGACCGGCTCCGGCCGCAACGGTCACGCCGCTGCCAACGATCGATCCGCAATAGAAGTTGTGCTCCTTGTCCACCCATTGCATGGGTCCGCCGAGTCCGTCGGAAACACCGCCAATGCGGCCGAGCATTTCCGCAAACAAGCTTTTGACTGTTGACCCCTTGGCAAGCGAGTGGCCCTGCGGGCGGTGGTTGGAGACGACGACGTCCTCCGGCTTCAGGTTCGAGCACACGCCTGCCGCGACAGCTTCCTGCCCCACGTAGGGATGGAAACCATCCATGATGAGATCCTTCAGTTTGAGCGACACGCAGCGGTCGTCAAAATGCCGCAACACGAGCAACTGGCGATAAAGCGCCAAAGCCTGTTCCTTCGTGTATAACTGTCGAACCGACGTTACGAATGAGGTGAGTTCGGACTGAACGTTCATGATCAAAGTCCTTTCAGAATGTCTTTTAACCCTTCCTTCTTGATGGCGACCACGCGCAGAGGCGAGGCGTCGCAACCCTCGATGGGCAGGGGCAGCACAACGATCAGATGCCTTTCGGGGCCCAACTGCTCCAAGCCGCGCAGCGATTCGATCATCGGCACACCGGCTTTGCAGACGCACAGATGATTCGGCTGGTAGTCGGTGCCCGGGATTTCCAATCCGGCCGCATCAGTGCCCATGCAGGCGATGCCTTTGTCGACCAGCCATTGATTGGCCTCGATGGAAAGATGGGCCTGATCATTCCACCGCTCCGTATAGTAGAACTTGTCTGCCCCCTGACGGATGAACACGAAGTCACCCTTGCGGATGCGATGCTCATGCTGCTTCAGCTCGGCCAACGTAATGGTCTCGCCGGGCTTCTTATGGGAAAAGTCCAAGACGACTCCCGGGGCAATGAGCGGGGCAATTGGAACAGTGGCGGTGTCAGCCCCGTTCTTCTGGTGATGGAACGGAACTTCTACATGCGTGCCCACATGCGTGCAAAAGGTGACTTCACCCAGAATGTACCAGATATCAGGGCGATGCTTTACTTCCGGGAGGATTTTGGTGACGTCATCCACGTGTGTATGGAACTTAAAATGTTCCTTGCCCGGAATGAGGCGGTGGCTCAGTTCAATGACATGTTCAGGTTTCATAGGGTCTGGTGTATTGATAACTAGATTGGATCGCTGCGGTGGGTGGCGATAAACTGGTCTACTTGTGCGCGTGGGAATACTCCCTCCATGGGCCCGCGCCGGCTGGCGCCCAATGCGCCCATCGCGTTGGCCAGCCGCGCCGTTTCCTGCAGGCTTTGGCCGCCAAGAAAACCCGTGACAAAGCCGGCGTCGAAGCAGTCGCCGGCGCCGGTGGGGTCCACCGCTTTGATCTTGAAGCCTGGCGAATTAAACTGGCCTTCGGCCGTGTAGACAGTGCAACCCGCTGCGCCGCGCTTTAGGGCCACAATTTGCGCACCCCGCCGAATCAGACTCCGGCAGGCGTCGTGGTCGGTCGGGCAACCCGTCAGTAGCCGCGCCTCTTCGCCACTAGGAAGCAGTACGTCCGCCAAGCTCAGAAGAGGGTCCAGCCAGCGGCGAGCTTCGCTCACGCCAAGCAACTCGGGCCGCAGATTAGGATCAAAGCTGACCGTGCCGCCGCCCTCCTTAACTGTGCGCGCGACGCTCAAACAAGCCTGACGCACCGTCTCGCTGATTGTCAGAGAGCATCCCATCAAGTGACAGTGGCGAAAGCGGGCGGCATACGCGCGCACCTCCGGGCCGTCGAACACTTGGCCGCTGGCTGTCTGGCCGATGTGGAAGATAAAATTCCGGCTGCCGTCGGATCGGTAGGCGACGAAAGCGCATCCAGTGGGCATCCCGGGAACACGGCGAACCTGGGAAAGATCCACGCCATCCGCGTGCAGCCGCTTTAAAAGACAGTCGCCGAATTCGTCCGCACCCACGGCACCGACGAAACCCGCTCGCAGCCCGGCTTGAGCCGCGGCGCTGACCATGATGGCCGGGGCGCCGCTGGGAAACGGCCCTTCGAACGGAGCCGCTTTCTCCAGCGGTTGGTCCAGGCCCGTGCGCATGATCTCGACAATCAGCTCTCCGACCGAGATGACATCCAACTTTTCCGAGTCCGAATGCTCCATGGTCAAAGCGTGAAGCTTATTTCGTCCAGCAGTCCTTCGAGGTTGAAGGCCCGGCAGTATTTTGCGATCCGGTCCGCGATACGTCCGACGACGAACGCCTCGCTGTCGACCCCCTGAGCTTGCAAGTTGGCGTGGAGCCGGGAGCGAGCTTCACGGACCCCCGCTTGCGTCCAGATATAGCGGCACCCCGTTCGCACTAACCAAGCGCGACGCTCCGGGCTCAGGGCATGGAAATCCCGGCCCGTCTCTCCAGGTTGCAACCACTTCCGCCAGCGGCCCGAGTCAACCACCGCCGCTTCCAGCGCGCGTCCAATGCCGCTGCTTTGCGTCGATGCGTGCGATCCGAGCGTCTTCCGCTCGCGCGCTTCCAACTCCATCAGCGCATCATGCTCGATCTCCGTGAATTCTGGCCCGACATTCGCGCCTCCCATGAAACTGGCAGGGTAGGCGGTGGGATTTTCGACGTTGTCGGAGTAGTGGCCCTTGATGACCGAGCCGTAGCCCTGCACCTCACGGTGAAGCGTGAGCGCCACGTCGGCGTCAAAACTCGTCGTATGAAGATCCGTGCCAACCTTGCCGACAACAAAACAAGGCCAGATATCGCCTAATCCGGCTTGGGAGAGCCCCAGGCGTAGGCCTCGCAAAAAGAAACGAAAGGTGGTCAGATCCGCCAGCCCACCATGGACCTCTTCCGTCCCAACTTCGTAAGCGATGCGTGGGAGGTTGTGGCTCCGGCGGTGGGTTTCGACTTGGCGAATAAGCGTCAGCGTCCTTTCGACCACGGTTTCGATGCGGATATTCTCGCCATGCGGCAGGGTGCGGTCGACCGTGGGATCCACGTGCAGCAGATCATAACCAGCTTCGAGAGCGGCTAGCAGCGACTGCTTCACGCCGTCCATCGAGGCTTCGAGGGACCAGTGTTCGAGCGTGTGCTTATCCTTGAGCCAAGGGCCGCCGTGATCCACACACGCGAGCATCCGGCTCGAGTAACCGTAGGCTTGGGAAAACGCACGACACAACCTGACGAGATCTTCTGGCGTCCAGCCAGTGTAGCCGCGATCCAGATCCACTTGGTTTAGGGTGGCGGCGAGCAACATGGGTGCGCGGCTTTGAGCGGCAGCCAGCGTCGCGGCCCGCAAGACCGCCTCTGAGTTGGGGCAAACCGCCAACAGGGTAGCCCACGGCCGTCCGGTGGCATGAAGGCGGCGTACCTCGGCGAGCAATCGGTCGACAACTGGCTGATCGGCTGAACCGTGAGTCTGGGTAAGGTTTTTCATGCCAGCGTTCCTTCCGGGACAATCGGTTCAATGCCGAGCACGCGACACAGGTGAACGAGTTCCTTGCGCCACTCACCATACATCGTGTGGATGTGGTTGGAGCGAAGATTTGCCACAAAAGTCTTACCCGGCACATCAGGCCGAATGAACATGTGGGGCGAAAACTCCCAGTAAGTGTCCTTGAGCGCCTCGCGCGATTTGGCTAACGCCTCGCCGCCCGTGATGAGCATTACGTAACGTCCGGCGATGCGGCTCAGGCGAGCCATCGTGATGCGACCAGGTCTGCTTACGCACTGCGGACACATTGCACCATGTTTCCAAGGCAATTCCTGCAGGCCGTGTTTCACCCAGATGACCTCCTTACGTGATCCGGCCAGTTCGGTTGCCGATGAACCGCAATTCGAGATGCGCAGCGTATTGGTCTTGAGATCGAGATTGCGAACGTCAGCGAAGTTGATGGCCTGATCATTGACGTTCTTCATCATTTGCATGGTCAGCGCTCCGTTGGAATCGGACTCGCAGGCACAGATCATTCTCTCCTTGGGGCCTTCCGCGTCGCTCGCATCACCCAGCAGGGCGTGTGGCAGACAGAAGCTGGTGTAAACCTTGGCCATCGTTGGCAGGCATTTCACACTGATAAAGTCGAACCTCTTCTCGGCGATTACTTGCTTCAGGGCGAGATAGAGCCGCGCGGACATGTCCACAATTGCCGCGCTCACTTGCACCCCGCCGAATTCGCGAGCCAGCCAAGCGCGGTAAAGCTCGACCTTCGCCGAGTCAACGTCATGGGTCCGTTCGACAACATCAATCTCGTCCCAGCCATCCACATCCACCCCGAACTGGGTCAACCAAGCGTTGGGGTCGATTGAAGCGGTCAGCATCTCCAACGATCGCGTTCCACCCAAGCCGTAACGCATGCCACGAAGCCGCGCGGCGGCGGCAGCTCCGATGCAGAGCGTCTTGACTTCTGCGAGTGTCGGGGCGTCGTCAAAGTCGCCGTAAACCAACGGCGCGGCCACACCGACTTCGTCCAGTCCTCCCTTGGTGATAGCGGCGCCAATTAAGCCGGTGGAATCGGGTTGGTCGTTGGTCCAAAGCACAATTGGTAGCCGGACACTGCGCAGTATCCCTATGGCTGCGGTCGTGGAGAAGGACCACTCCGCCACATACATGAGAAGACATTCGACACCGGCATCCTCCAACTGGCGAATGTGCGCAACGGCTTCCTGCGAGCTTCGCGTCAGCATCGGCGGACGAAAGACCTCGAAGCCCATCCCACCCAAAGCCGCGAAGGCCGCTTTCTGGTAGCGGCAGGCCTTTTCAGCCATGGCGGCTACTGCGCCACAATCAGGGGAGATCAATGTGAGCAGGCCGATGCGATGGACTGGAGCGCGACCCGGGATGGTCAGAGCTGTTGAAACGATTAGCGGAGCGGGATTCACAACTGGGCTTAGTTTGGCCATAGCCTCGGATTCAGTTAGGTTCAGATTGATTTCGTCCCCATCACAGCGTCTTCAGAAACGGGGTGGAACTGGAATGGCCCGACTGCACGCGTGTCGATGTCGGAAGTTGGAAGCAAGGCCTCAAGCAGGATCAAGTAGTGGACAGCACCGCCAAGTGGATACGCAGGTGCGTGCCAGACTCCTTTGGGCACGATAAAAGCCTGGCCGGGCTCAACGATGAAGATCGATAGAGTCGCCGGATTCGGCTGGGCTGATGGGTTCGATAGCTTGCCCCCCAGCGCAAACGGCATGGCAGACCTTCCGCATGCCGCAATGAAAACCTCGTCCGAGTGATTGTGTCGTTCCAACTCTGAAAGCAGAAATGGACGTTGCCGTGTCTCTAGCCAGCCCCACACTGGGCGCACCGCGAAGCACGCGTCTGCGAGCATATGCCAGTAATCCAGCTCTTGTCGGTGAATATCCGATGGCCGACTCGGCTTGTCTAGCAACCGACCGTATGGCGCAAACGGCTCAGGAGACATTGGCAGAACTGGAATGGTAGCCGCCTTATGGGCGCCTTTCATATTCATTTTCGTTAACGCCTCACAATTGATTGAGCGCGTCATATAAGGCGCGCAGATTTCCCAGCCAGACGTGCCAGGGTTAACATCGGATCAATCTGTTCATCTGGGTTCACTGGTTCACTCTCAAGTTCTTGCCCTCAATCCCACAAGTGCATCGCAATGACTTCAGCGACGTTGGCACGGTTCACGGGTGAGGTGCTCATGAAGTAGTTCTTAAAAGGCTCAGGCCTGTCTGCGCGCAAAAGTTTAAGGGCAACCTGCATGGCAAGCAGCGCCTCCTCCTTGGGTGACTGCATGATCGTCGAATCGATCCAACCGTCTGCGACCAGTGGCAGACCATCGGCCATTGCGCCAATGCTGATGACGAAAGGTCGATTGTCGCGCTGGTAACCGGCCGCTTTTAGTGCGTTTACCGCGCCAGCAGTCATGTTGTCGTCCTGGCTATAGATGATGTCGATCTCGCGACCGTACCTCGTGATGAAATCCGACATCACTCGCTGGGCGCTTTCGCGCATCCAGTTAGCCGTCTGAATGTTGAGCATCTTCATGTTGGGAGCGGCCTTGGCCAGTGTATCAGTAAAGCCTTTCTCGCGGTCGTTGGCGGCCGAGTACCCAGGATCCCCCGTAATCATAACAACCTTCCCTGCGGGGTTATGTTGGATAGCGACTCGCGCCGCGCTCACGCCCTGTTCGTAGTATTCAGGCCCGCTGTAAGCCCGCACGCCGAGCTCTTCAGGCCGATCGACGGTGGAGTTAAAACAGACGACCGCAACGCCACGACGGGCCGCTTTGCGCAGACAGGCGCGACTGCCCTTGGAATCAACTGCGTTAACAAGTATGGCGTCCACCCGTTTGGCCACCAGGTTGTCCATATTGAACGCCTCCCGTTGAATATCCGATTGCGCATCGAGAATGATCAGTCCGCAACCTTGCTCGCGTGTAATCCGCTTAAATTCTTTAACCGAAGCGGAGGAGTAGGGCGACGTGAAGGTTGCCATGGAGACGCCCAGCGTTATCGAAGGTTTACCTTCCCGGTTGCTATGTTGAGTGCATCCGCAAAATCCGACTAGGGCCAAGGCCAGAACGCACTTCTCAAGGACGCGATATGGGGCAAGCGCAGCATTCATCGATTGACCTCAACGGAGGCAAGAGTTTGAGGCTCCCGCTTTAGGCGCGCCAATTCAGAGATTTCCAGCACCCGGTTTCCGTGGCGCGCATAAAGCACGTCAAACACAATCACGCCGATTAATAAGAGAGCCCAAAAGAGCTTCTGATAGTATCCGAAGACGTTGAGGTAGATCGTCATGCTATCAATTAGTCCAAGCAAAAGAATTGCTCCCACAACGCCGGGGACGCTGCCCGCCCCGCCTGACAACGGCACCCCGCCGAGCACGATTGCTGCGATTACAACCAGAGCCACGTTTTCACCGAAGGTAGCGGAGGCGGCCCCTAGTTTGCTCGCGAGGATTACGCCCGCAAAGGATGCGCTCAGACCGCAAATCACGAAGTAGCCGATCCGCCATCCATCCACAGCGATTCCAAGATTCCGGCAGCCGCGCAGATTTCCGCCAATGGCATAGGCATTTTTGCCGAGCCGTGTGAACCTCAGAAAGAACCAGACGACCGTTGCTAAAACCGCAAAGCAGAGAATGGGCAAGGGCAGTCCCAGCCATTCCCCTCCGCCCAATGTCTGGAATTGTAATCGATCACAGGCTACCGGTTTCATATCCGTCAAAGCAAAGGCAACGCCTTGAAAGATCACCATGCTGCCAAGAGTGGCGATGAAGGAGTTGACGTTTGCCTTCGTGACAAGCCAGCCATTAATGAGGCCCATAGCCACTCCCGCGGAAAGCCCAAGCATACTACCTGCCATGCTCCCAAAATGATTCGCGGCCAGGACTGCAAGCACTCCCGAGAGAACGAGGTTGGATCCGATGGATATGTCGAATTCGCGGCTAATCATGAGCATCGTCATGCCAACCGCCAGCAGTCCGTTTATAGAACTATAGGATAGGATGTTCAGGAGGTTCTCAGGAACAAAAAACGAACGATCATAGATCGCCATGAAGAGGAGCAGCCCTCCAATAACGAGGGGTAGTCGTCCGCGAACCATGAGCGCCTGGAAAAACCCATCGCGCGTTGAGTTCTCGCAAATCATAATCTGACTACGCGCATGAGCGCGAGGTGTTTGGCTGTGAAGTTGTTATAAAGCACGGCGAGGATAAACACGCAGCCCTTGATGATCTGCTGGTACTTGTAGTCTACAGCCAACAGCACCATGCTGTTGTCGATCACGCCGAGCACTACGATTGCCACTAGCACATGAAAGAGCGAACCCACCCCACCACTCAGACTTACTCCGCTCAGCAGCACCGCAGTGAGCACGACAAGCAGGTAGCGATTGCCTTCTGTGGGACGCACCCCCCCCAGGCGTGAACTTAGCACGATGCCGGCGATTCCTACCAACAGGCCCATCACGACGAACGCCTTGAGATAAACAGCGTCCGCGTCCACGCCGGCGAACCGCAAACCCTGCGGATTGGAACCGTAAGCGTACACGTATTTACCTGTGGCCGTCTGCGTGGCAAACATCCAAACCAGCGCGGCCAGCAGCAGCAACAGCAGGATGGGCAGAGGCACACCCATGAATCGGCCGTTAGCGATCAGGTGAAACGGACCTTCCGTATTCCCCTGGACAACAAGCCCCTCCGTCAAAATGAACAGGGCCGCTAGATACAGCCATTGCGTGCCCAGCGTTGTAATCAGCGGATTTGCGCCGGCTTTCACAATGATCAGCCCATTCAGTGCACCCAAAAGCGCCCCGAGCAGAATGGGTCCGACCAACGCCAGAAAAAAGCCATGAGGCTGGAGCCAAGCCGCCAGCGCGGCGCAGCACGTCAGCATGGAACTGAATGACAGGTCAATGCCACCCGCGATAACAACTAGCGCGACTCCGAGCGCGACAATGCCTGGGACGGCCAGATTATTGAGCACATTGGCCCAGTTGGCCGTCGTAAAGAACTTGTCGCTCATCAAACCCATAACCACGCACATCACGACTAGCACCACGGCTATGGAGTGCTTGAGGGCTAGCTCGGCGAGGCGTTGAGGGCGGAGGTTCATAAAGCGCAGAACACTGGGTTTAGGCCCCATCCATCAGTGTTTCGCCTTCCGCATCCATTCGGCATATGCTGTTAAGGAATTAGAATGCGAAGTCGGAACCGTTTTCTCGAAACCATGCCAGCCGTATGGGCCTTTGACCGGGTCCGTCCGTAAGTCCACAATAGAAACGTTTAGTTAAACGATTCATTAAATAGCTTTTTGGACGTGGGCATATCGAAGTCAACCCCTTTCTGGGATTCTTCTTCGCAATTGCGCGCACCGAATCAACAGGCTTCCAGCGCAGGGCTCTGTACGGACAATGGGCGATCTTAGCCCGGGATCATGCAATTGAAGGCAAGATCGGCGCAAAGTGGGCCATCAGGGGGCCCTCGGTCAACGCAACGACAATCGGCCGGTGGCAGGGCTTGAGTCCCTTGCGGGTGTAGCTTAGTGCTGCTGTTCTCGATTTGCCGTCGTCATCTCAACACTGATGCGGCGCAACGCCAAAGAGCAATTTCCTAACTTTATTATGCGACTGCATGAGTGGTTATACCAGCTGGTGCATGAAATCTGCTACGACAGGGAATATGTTTACTTTTGTTATGCGCGGCACTTCAGCGAGCTGACAAAACATATCTTCGAGCAGGGAAGATTCTCTGAAAGCGGGTCCTACGAGATTCCGGGCATGAAGAGCGGCAAAAGGGCCCTCCTGCGCTGGCAGCTTGCCCACTGCATAGACCTAATACGACTAAACACGGTAACGATCCGTTGTACGATAGAGGATTCTGCCACGGGAAAGAAAGAACCAGAGGTGAGCCAGACATTCGAGCTCTCCTGTGGCGAAAGCATACTGACAGATCCGGATGACCGGAGGATCGGAAGTTCAGATCCTCGAGGATAAAGTGTGAGGTCTCTGAAGCAGCGAAGGGCACAGATGAATCGCTCCGGATGGCGCGATCGCGGAATTGTGGACAAGGGCAGCGAAAAGGAGTTGACTTCGCGACATTTGCAGAGGAAACCCTAGCTGATGAATCGTTTAATTAAACGTTTCCATATTCAACCCGTAGGCCAACGCGGGTGGGTTGAAATCGTTGGCGCCGGTGCTTGCACCCCGGGCTTGTTTTCCGATCGTCAACCAGCTCATTCCGAATGAACGCGGGAGAGGGACCGGAAGCGCCATAGGCGACCAAGATAATATGCCTACCATAAATGATGTCGCCGAACGCGCGGCCGTGTCGACCGCAACGGTCTCCTATGTCATAAACAAGAGTCGTTATGTTTCCGACGAACTGACGGCACGTGTTCTGAAGGCGGTGTCTGACCTCCAATTTCGCCCGAGCCGTGTGGCGCGAAATCTCAGGCAAGGCAAAACCTTCAGTCTGGGGCTCGTCTTGGAGGATGTGACCCACCGCTTCGCTGGAGCGCTATTCAAGGGGATCGAAGAAAGCGCCACGCGCCACGGCTACAGTATCCTGATATCTGATATCCACGGCGACCCGAAGCGGGAAGAGGCAAGTATCAACTTGCTGCTTGGCCAACGCGTTGAGGGCATCATCTACGCCGGCTATGGCCAAGCCGTGAAACTTTTGGAAGGACTGGAAAGTGAAGGAGTGCCCGTCGTGGTGGTAGATAAGCCGCTGGACAGCCCCTCTCTCTCATCGGTGCTTATCGACAATCGCGCCGGCCTTTTCAGCGCGCTTCGCCATCTCAAAACCATGGGTTACCAAGATCTCATTTTCATAAATGGGATGGCCATCAACCGTAATGCCCAACAACGGGATGAGGCCTTTCGTGATTTTTTGAAGCGTCACGGCTTGCCCCAGGTCCCTGACCAGGTCCGGTATGGCAATTACACGCTACAACATGGCTTCCAAACCACCGTAAAGATTCTCCAGGAAAAGCGGCCCTGCCGGGCGATTGTCTGCGGGGATGATACGATCGCGTTCGGGGTGTTGGCCGCCTTGAAAGCCGCCAGAAAGAAAATTCCTGAAGACGTGGCCGTCGTTGGATTTGACAACGACCTTTTTGCCCAAGTCATGGATCCCCCATTGAGCACGGTGCTCTATCCGGCGCGGGAAATGGGCCAGGTGGCATTTGAAGTCTTTCACCGCCGTCACACACGGAAACGCAAGCAGCCAGAGCATGTGGTGCTCCCCACCAAGCTCCTGGTTCGTCGCAGCACGGATCCATCGTGCCGCCTTTACGAAAATATCGACGGTATTCCAGAGTGAGGCGATTCCTTTATGAAACCTTCCTCGACCCATCCGCTCATCGAGTTGCGACATATCTACAAGTTCTTCGGCGGCCTATGCGCGACAAACGATGTCTCTTTGACGGTGAATCCCGGGGAGGTTATCGGCTTGGTCGGCGACAATGCTGCGGGGAAGTCCACGCTCATGAAGATAATTGCGGGCGTCCATGCTCCCACGGAGGGTGAGTACCTCTTGGATGGCCGGCGTTTCGTGCCGCGCAGCCCGCGGGACGCGCGCGACGCCGGGATCGAGATGGTCTTTCAAATCCAAGACATGGCGCTGGTGCCTGAACTCGACGTGGCAGACAACCTGTTTCTGGGCAAGGAGCTTTACCGGCGCTGGCTGGGTTTAAATTTGCTGCTTGATCGACGCAAGATGCAGGAGAAATCACGCGATCTTCTGCGGGAACTGGGCATCAATATCCCGACCGTGACCGAAAAAGTGAAGCACTTATCTGGAGGGCAGCAGCAATCGGTATCGATTGCACGCACCGTTTTTTTCGACGCGCGTCTCGTTATCCTAGACGAGCCGACCTCATCGATTTCAATCACTGAAACGCGCAAAGTCCTGGATCTGATTCTGGAACTGAAGCGGAAAGGCGTCTCCTCGATCATCGTCAGTCATCGGATGGACGACATTTTCTCCACAGCCGACCGCATAATAGTGCTCCGCCGCGGCAGGAAAATTGAGGACATTCACAAGGAGGACACCACCATGGAGGAGATCATCAAGAAAATCGTTCATGCCGAAGAGTTGAGCCTAAGAGGGCACGCCTAGACGATATGCGCAATGATCCCGATATTGCCACATAGCGCAGGATCATCTGCGTGTAATTGAGATTAACTGAATGGAAGCAAAGGACCACGCGTCAATTGTCGGCAAGCCAGTGCAGCAGCATTGCGTTGAGCAGCATACCGCCTCCCGCGGTGAACTATTGACAGGTTGGTAGGTAAAAGTTTGATGTGCGGAATGGGGGGTTATGCTGGCCACCAGCGTGCATCCGGCCGTTCAATAAAACAGGTTCCGGTCGAGGCTCCGATATTGGATGGCTTCAAGCAGATGGGGTGCGGCGATCGCCTCGGCGCCGGCCAGGTCGGCAATCGTGCGTGCGACCTTCAGAATCCGGTCATAAGCGCGCGCCGAGAGATGAAGCTGCTCCATCGCCTGCTGCAGCAGGCGGCCGAGCGGGGCATCGATGAAGCAGTGGTGGCGGATCTGTGTCTGCGTCATGCGCGCGTTGACGCCGGTGCGCGTGCCGGCGAAACGGGCCCGCTGCCGGTCGCGGGCGGCTTCGATGCGCGTCCGGACTGCTGCGGACGGCTCTCCTGGCCGGGTCTGGCGCAGCTCCTCGATCGAGAGCGCGGGCGCCTCCACATGCAGATCGATGCGATCGAGCAGCGGGCCGCTGATGCGTGCGCGGTATCGCTGGATCTGCGCCGGCGAGCAACGGCATTCGTGCCGCGGATCACCCAGGTAGCCGCAGGCGCAGGGGTTCATGGCCGAGACCAGCATGAAGCTGCACGGCAGCGTGACCTTGCCCGCGCTGCGCGAGATGGTCACTTGGCCGTCCTCCAGCGGCTGGCGCATGACTTCCAGCGCGGAGCGCTTGAATTCGGGCAACTCGTCGAGAAACAGAACGCCTTGGTGGGCGAGGGAGATTTCGCCCGGTCCGGGGATGGTGCCGCCCCCAAGCAGGCCGACATCGGAGATGGTGTGGTGGGGAGCCCGGTAGGGACGGGACAGCAACGGCAGTCCGTCGCTCAAGGTGCGGCCGGCGGCGGAATGGATGTTGAGCACCTCGAGAAACTCAGCGGGCGAGGGCCGGGGCATGATCGAGGGGATGCGCTTGGCAACCATCGATTTTCCCGCACCGGGCGGCCCGATCATGAGCAGGTTGTGCGCCCCGGCCACCGCCACTTCGACGGCCCGGCGCAGCGATTGCTGCCCCTTGATTTCGGAGAAATCGCCGGCCGGATCTCCGTCCGCGCCGGACTCCTGGCGGCAGGCGGAGATACCGCCGGGCAGCGGCGCCAGCACAACCTCGCCGGTGAGGAACCGATAAGCCTCGTCGAGCGAGCGCACCGGGTAAACCGCCACGCCTTCCACCAGTGCCGCTTCCTCTGCGGAGCGGGGCGGAAGCAGCAGACCGCGCGTGCCGAGCTGTTTCGCCAGCAGCGCCATGGCGAGCGCGCCGCGCACTGGCCGCGTGGCGCCGGAGAGACCGAGCTCACCGGCGATGAGGTAGTCGGCAAAATTGTCGGCTGGAAGCTGGTCGGTGGCCCGCAGGATTCCCAGGGCGATCGGCAGATCATAAAGCGCGCCTTCCTTACGGATGTCTCCCGGGGCGAGATTGATCGTCGTGCGCGTGCGCGGCATGTGAAAGCCGCTGTTGCTGAGGGCGGAAAAGACCCGGTCCTGGGATTCCTTGACCGCGGCATCGGGCAGGCCGACGAGGATGAGATCGGGCGCGCCCGCCTCGCCCGTGTTGACTTCGACCAGGACCACCGCGGCATCAATGCCCTGCAGCGCGGCGGAATGAACGGTTGCCAGCATATTCCGGAAATATTCCGGAATCAGGAAAACGTTCTCTCACGCTCCAGGCAAGCTTGGTGATCGCGAACTGCGGCCCTGGGGAGGCTGGGGGAACGGATCGAGTGAGACCTCCGGGGCGTAAGCCAGGGTGATGGCCCGAGTCATGTTCTGCTCAATGGCCTGGAGATACGCATTCGGCCCGCCGGGGTAGGGGTCGGCCAGGTAGCGGTAAATTCCCAGATAATCGTGCGTGATCCTCGGCAGCACGAATTTTTCCCAGAACACCGGGGTCTTCGCAATGAGATCGCGCACGCTGCGGAAGAGGCGCTTTTCCCGCGGAATGTTGAAGAAGTTGTCGGATTCCTCGAACTCGGCATAGAGAAACGCGAGTTCGTCGACATAGTCGGGCGCCGCCATCTGACCGAGATAGTCGGCCGTGGCCAGGGCGCAGCCGATGAAATGCTCAACCTCACCCGAAAAGTGCAGCTGGGTGATGTTGCTGCGCGGTCCGGTGCAGCGGATGGCGGCGACCACGGATTCCACCTCCTCGTCGTTGAAACCGAGGGTCGGGAGATAACTTGCGGCGAAGGAGCAACTGCGGATGACGTGGACGTAGGTGTACTTGGCCCCGGTGCCCTCGCTGTCAGACCTCAGTTTCAAATAGCCGGTGTCGTGCAGCAGCACCGCGGCGATAGCGAGTTCAAATTGCCGCTGACTCAGGGCGGGCGTGACCTTCGCGCGATAACGCCCTTCGAGCAATTGCACGAAGCAAAGGACCGCCTGCAGCGTGTGCTCGAAGTCGTGATAGCGCATGTCGAGCGGCAGATAATCGAGGTACCGGCCATGAAACATGTCCTCGACGTCGCGGAAGAGTGTATCGATCAACGTCGTATCAGCTCCCGGATGAGCGTGGAGAAAGGTCGCCCGGACGACGGCAGCCACCGCCGAAACACTTTTTGTATCTACCTGGGGAAACATCATTCTACAACGAGGACGGCGGCGAAGACATTATTGCCAATAATCGGCGTTGTTGTGAGCTAAGGTTTGCGTGTTGGCACCTGCAAGCTGAATCTCAGCGCTTCCCATACGTCGCACAAGCATTAATACTTGGACGATGATTCTCGGCCTTACCGGCGGCATCGGTTGCGGGAAAACGACCACGGCAAAAATGCTAGTTGCTCATGGTCTTGTCCCTCTGGATTCCGATGCAATCATCCGGGAGATATTGCAGAACGACAGGGCGGTGATTGTCGCCATCCGGGCTCATTTTGGCCCGGGAGTATTTGCCGGCTCGGACGTGGTAAGTCGCAGCCGGCTGGCCAGGCGCGTTTTTTCTGACGAGGCGGCGCTGCGTTGGCTGGAAGACCTGCTGCACCCCCGTTTGTACGCCTACTGGCGGACAGCGTTCTCAGCCCAACCATCCCGTTCATGGGTGGTGGAGGTACCCCTGCTTTTTGAAAAAAGCCTCCAAAATTGGTTTGATTTCACCGTCTGTGTGGCGTCTCATCCCTCGGTACAACTTGCGCGGCTTGAGCAGCGCGGACTTTCTCCGCCGCTTGCGCGCAAACGAATTTCCAAACAACTGCCTCTGGCGCAGAAGATTGTGTTGGCTGATTTTGTTTTATTGAATGACGGTTCGTCGGATTTCCTGCGTGATCAGGTGGCCACGCTGGTCAGTTCGCTTTCCACCCTTTAACACCCGCCTCCGCTTCTGCGAAGAGGCATCCGCGAGACTCCTGCGGGTCTGTTTTCCCACGTAATCATGGACCATACGCAACATACAGGCGACGATCTGCCGCCCGTTGAATCGGGCGGAGGCACGACCGCGGAGGAATCCTCCTCCGAAGGAA
This sequence comes from Opitutaceae bacterium, assembly GCA_028688225.1. GTDB lineage: Bacteria > Verrucomicrobiota > Verrucomicrobiia > Opitutales > Opitutaceae > Fen-1467. The sequence goes on from JAQTYQ010000019.1 coordinate 24,989, forward strand.
CTTCTGCGAAAAAGCCGGTGCGTCGCCGTTCCCGTTATTATCGGGCCAAGGTCGGCACGGTGGTGGCGCCTCCCCTTAGGTCAGCTCCTGAGCCTGAAGCCAAACCGGTGCCGGAGCAAAAGAACGGCGTTCAAGACGCCGAACAGCCCTCCGGCCTGCCGGTATCCATCGAGACGGAAGGATCTGGCGCCGGGACTTCCACACCCCCCGGTGATGCCGCCGGGCAGGGCGAAGCTTTGCCGGGAGGAGATGAAGGTGGGGACCAAGGCAGAGGCTACCAGTATCAGGGCGGCGGGTATGACCCTTATTATTTTAAGAAGGGCAAGCGACACAAACGGAAGCGCGGCAAGCACTGGCTGGGTGCGCCGGGAGGGGGGAACCAATACCCGCCACAGCCGCCGCCGCCTAATTTGGCCCCGGTCTTCGGCGATCTGCCCGACCCGGCGCGTTTTGCCGATGTCGCCGCGCTCGATACGCAGGCAGCCGAGCTTGCTTCCGGCAAGGGCAAGCCCGTCAACCTGGAGGAGCTTTACGAACTCGGCCTCGCCGAGCTCACCGCCGCCGCCCAAAAACTTGGCGTCAACATCGCCGCCGCGCCCAATCGCAAGGAGTTGCTCAGCGGCATTTTCAAGATCACGACCGAGGAGAAACGTCCGGTCGTCGATCACGGCTGGCTCGACCTGACCGACCGGGGGCATGGCTTTCTGGTCCACAAGGCCGTCAATTACCGCCTCTATCCCGAAGACGCCTACGTGCCGGAAAGCCTCATCCGGCGCTACGGTCTCAAGCGCGGGCATGAACTGGGGGTGCAGGTGCGCGCCCCGGAAAACGGCGAGCGGTGTCCGTCCGTCATCAAGATCGACAAGGTGATGGGGCTGAAGCCGGAGGATATCTCCAAGGTCACACCGTTTGAGGAGCTGGTTCCCTATTATCCACTCCAGCGCATCCTGCTCGAGGCGTCCGAGCAGAAAGATGTGTCCATGCGGGCCGTCGACATCCTCACCCCGGTCGGGTTCGGCCAGCGCGGCCTGATTGTCGCGCCGCCGCGCACCGGCAAGACCGTGCTGCTGCACAACATGGCCAATGCCATCTCGACCAACAGCCCGGACGTGACGCTCATCATCCTGCTGGTCGACGAACGCCCCGAGGAGGTCACCGATTTTCGCCGTCACACCAGGGGCGAGGTGGTCAGCTCCACCTTTGACGAGACGCCCCAGAGCCACACCCATGCCGCGGAAATGGTCATCGAGAAGGCGCGCCGCCTGGTCGAGATGGGCCAGCATGTCGTCATCCTGCTCGACTCGATCACCCGGCTCGCGCGGGCCTACAACGCCCTGGCCTCGAACAGCGGCAAGATCATGACCGGCGGCATGGAAGCCACCGCACTCCAGAAGCCCAAGCGTTTCTTTGGCTCGGCCCGGAATATCGAGGGTGGCGGCAGCCTCACCATCATGGGGACCGCGCTCATCGACACCGGCAGCAAGATGGACGAGGTCATCTTCGAGGAATTCAAGGGCACGGGCAACATGGAGCTCCACCTTGACCGCGATCTGGTCAACAAGCGCATCTTCCCCGCGCTCAACATGGAGCGCAGCGGCACGCGCAAGGAGGAGCTGATTTATCACCCCGATGAGCTGCAGCGCATCTATTCGCTCCGTCGCGCCATGCAGGGTATTCCGCCGGTGGAGGCGATGGAGATGCTGATTTCGCGACTGAAGAAGACCCGTTCCAACGCCGAATTTCTCCTGAGCCTCAACCGCTAGCGCCCGGCGCGCCCTGAGCGCCGTCCCGCCTGCCGGCTGTCCACGCCCATCCCCCGTGCGTACCGCCGAAAATCCGGTTATCCAGCTGGCCCTCGCAGAGGGCCTGCTGACTCCTGCGCAGATTGCGGCGGCCCGGGCGCGCCTCGAACCACCGGTCAAGCCGGGCGACGGCCGGCCCAGGCTGCTGGACGTGCTGATCCAGGTGGGATTGCTCGATGGCCGGCGTCTGGCGCGGGTGCTGGCTGAGAAGCACGGCTTGCCGCTGGTCGATGTGTGCGAGGCGGACGTTCCGCCGGAGGCGCTGTCGGCGCTGCCCCGGTCGTGGGCGGAAAAATACACCGTGCTCCCGCTGGCGCGGCGGGGAGCGGTGCTGCGCCTGGCGATCAGCGATCCGTTCGACTTCGAGGCTGTCGACGGCATCGGTCACTTGACCCGTCTGGTCATCGAACCGGCCATCGCTCCGGCAGAGGAAATCCGCCAGGCCATCCGGCGGCAGTATGATCGGAGCGCCGCCGGACTGGTGCAGGAAGAGCAGGCGGCGGCCGACCGTCGGGAGGCATCTGCTCCCGCCGCCGCTGATGACGAAGCGCCGGTCATCAGGCTGGTCCAGGACATCCTCCGCCGCGCTGTCGGCCGCCGGGCCTCGGACATTCATTTTGAACCGCTGGGAAGCCGCTTCCGGGTTCGCTATCGCATCGACGGCGTGCTTCAGGAAGCCGGAGATCCGCCGGTGCACCTGCACCGTTCGGTTGTCTCGCGGCTCAAGATCATGGCGAACATGAACATCGCGGAAAAACGCCTGCCCCAAGACGGACGCGCCCGGTTCACCGTGGAAGGCCGGATGCTTGACCTGCGGGTGTCGTCGTTGCCGACGGTGCATGGGGAGAGCGTGGTGCTGCGGATGCTGGAGCAGGGCACCGTGCGGCTGGGCCTGGCCGAGCTCGGCTTGCACCGCGACGACCGGCAGACGATCGCGCGGCTGCTGGCGCTGGCGCACGGCATGGTGCTCGTGACCGGGCCCACGGGCTCGGGCAAAACCACGACCCTTTATGCCTGCCTGCATCACCTCAACCAGCCCGACCGCAAAATCATCACGGTCGAGGATCCGGTGGAGTATCAGCTGGCGGGCGTCAACCAGGTGCCCGTGCGCGCCGCGACGGGCATGAGCTTTGCGGCGGCGCTGCGCGCCATGCTGCGTCAGGCACCCAACATCATCATGGTGGGGGAAATTCGCGACCGGGAGACGGCCGAGATCGCCATCAACGCGGCGCTCACCGGCCACCTGGTGTTCAGCACGCTGCACACCAACGACGCGGCCGGCGCCGTGACACGGCTCATTGATCTCGGAGTACCGCCGTTTCTGGTGGCTTCGGCCCTGCGGGGCATCGTGGCACAGCGGCTGGTGCGGCGCATCTGTCCGCGTTGCATCCGGACTCCGTCGCTCCCGGAAACGAGTGGGCTGGTCTCCGGTCGGGCCTGCATGCCGCTGCACCAAGGCGCCGGCTGTCCCTCCTGCGAAGGCACGGGCTACCGCGGACGCGTGGGCCTTTTCGAGCTGCTGACCGTTGACGAACAGATGCAGCGCATGATCCATGAAGGCGCCGGCGTGGCCCGGCTCCGCGGGTACGCCCGCGCCCTGGGCATGCACACGCTGCGGCAGGACGGCTTGCGGAAGGCCGGGGAGGGATTGACCACGGTGGAAGAGGTGCTGGCCTCGACCGTCGACGATGCGAACGGAACGTGAAACCCCCGCGGCTGCATTTTTAGGAATGACGTTCACAGAAACCTCGCTACGTTCCTCATCACACCCTAGACCCGTCTGCAAAGGAGAGCCCCATGAGCTATGAAATGAACGACTTGCTGGAGATTGTCGTCGAACAGAACGCCTCCGACCTTCACATGCAAGTCGGCCAGCCCCCCACCTTGCGCCTCGGCGGCAGCATGACACCGGTCGATGGTCCGGCCCTGACGCCCCAGGATACGGAGAATCTCATGCTCGCAATCACACCGGACGCGCATGTCCAGAACGTGAAGCTCAACGGCGGATCGGACTTCGGTTTCACCTACCTCGACAAGGCGCGTTTCCGCGTCAGCGTGCTCAAGGCCAAGGGCAACTACGGTTTGGTGCTGCGGCAGATCCCCAACAAGATGTTCGGCCTGCGGGAAATCGGGCTGCCCGACAAGGTCAAGGAGCTGCTCTTCCGCCCGCGCGGCCTGATTGTCGTCACGGGTCCGACCGGCTCGGGCAAGAGCACGACCCTCGCCTCGATGATCAATTACATCAACGAGAACCGCGAGGGGCACATCATCACCATCGAGGATCCCATCGAGTATTTCCATGACCACAAGCGCTGCATCGTGACCCAGCGCGAGATCGGCGTCGACGTGCCCAATTTCGCCGAAGCCATCCGCCGGGCGCTGCGCCAGGATCCCGATATCATCCTCGTCGGGGAAATGCGCGACCTCGAGACCATTGAGGCGGCGATCAGCGCGGCCGAGACGGGTCATCTGGTCTTCGCCACCCTGCATACCAACGGGGCCGCCAAGACCATCGACCGCATCGTCGATGCCTTTCCGGCCAACATGAAGGACATGATCCGCACCCAGCTCTCCAGCTCCATCCAGGCGGTCATCTCCCAGGTGTTGTGCAAAAAGAACGGCGGCGGCCGCATCGCCGGCTTTGAGATCATGATCAACACGACTTCGATCGCGTCCCTCATCCGCGAGAACAAGACCTTCCGCATCAGTTCCGACATCCAGACGGGCGCCGCCCTCGGCATGATCACGCTGGACACCCACCTCATGAGCCTCGTGAACCGCGAATTGGTTTCGCCGGACGAGGCCTTGGATAAGGCCCAGGATCCCGTGGTCATGCGCGAGAAGCTCACCCAGATGGGACACAAGCTGAGGACGCTCTAGCGCCGCCGGTCTGCCGCGCACCCATCCCGACCTGTCCGGGCGCGCCGCGTTTTTCACAGTCACATCCCCTATGTTCGACGGCCATGATCAGGCCATCGCCGTGCTTTTGCGTGAAGCCGGCCTCTTGACTCCGGAGGCACTCGCCGCCTTGGGCGAGGAATGTCGTCTCACCGGCTGGTCCCTTGCCGGAACGGCGGTCAAGCGCGGGCATGTGAGCGGGCCGGAACTGCTCCGCCGCGTGGCCGGACATCTCGGTCTGGACTACGTCGAGAATCCGCCGGCGACGGTCTCCGTCGGAGTGGCGGCGCTGGTGCCTGCCGACCTTGCGCGGCGGTGCGGCGTGGTGCCGTGGCGTGCCGACGGCCGGTTGCTGGAGGTGCTGGCCGTGGATCCCTTCAAAAGGGAGACGGCGGGGGAGCTTGCCTTCACGCTGGGCCGCGACGTCCGGCTGGTCGTCGCCGATCCTGTCCGGGTCGGGCTGCTGCTCCGGCTGCATTATGGCGATCCGGAGGCCGCGGTGACGGCGGAAAACCCAGCCGGCGGTTTTGCCGAGGCCGAGCTTGCGCGGATGGCCGGACAGGTCCCGGTGGTACGCTTCGTCAACCGCGTGCTCGGCCAGGCTGTTCGTGACCACGCGAGCGACATCCATTTCGAGCCGTTCGAAGACGAATTCCGGGTGCGCTGCCGCGTGGACGGCACGCTCCGTGACGTGGAACCGCCGCCGGCGTCCCTGGCCCGGCCGGTCATCTCGCGTCTGAAGGTGCTGGCCGGGCTCAACATCGCCGAGTGCCGCGTGCCGCAGGACGGACGCCTCCGGTTTGCCGTGGATGGACGGACCGTCGATCTGCGCATTTCCACGCTGCCCACGCAATCGGGTGAAAGCGTGGTGTTGCGCGTGCTCGATCATTCGGCGGCGCCGCTGGAGCTGGCGCAGCTGGGCTTGTCGGGCTCGGTCGCGGATGGCCTCCGGGAAGTCATCCGCCAGCCCAACGGCATCATCCTGGTCACCGGTCCCACGGGTTCGGGCAAGACGACCACGCTCTACAGCTGCCTGCGGATCATCAACCGTCCGGAGCGGAAGATCCTCACGGCCGAGGATCCGGTGGAGTATGAAATCGAGGGGGTCATGCAGCTGCCGGTGAATCCCCTGATCGGACTCACCTTTGCCACCGCCCTGCGTTCCTTCCTGCGGCAGGATCCGGACGTGCTGATGGTCGGTGAAATCCGGGATCTCGAGACGGCCCGGATTGCGATCCAGGCGGCGCTCACCGGCCATCTCGTGCTGAGCACGCTGCACACCAACGACGCGGCCGGGGCCGTCACCCGGCTCATCGACATGGGCGTGGAGCCCTATCTGATCGGCGCAACCCTGGAGGCGGTGCTGGCCCAGCGTCTCGTCCGGTGCATCTGTCCCGATTGCCGCGAGCCCGATGCTCCGCCCGCAGCGCTGCTCGCCGACGCCGGACTGGTCCCCGGGCAGATGGACGGAGCGTGCTACCAGCGTGGACGCGGCTGCGCAAACTGCAGGCAGACGGGCTACCGGGGTCGCACCGGTCTTTTCGAATGGTTGCGCATGGACGAGCCGCTGCGCGAACTTGTGCAGCAACGCGCTCCCGCTGCCGCGATCAAGGCACGGGCAGTCGAACGCGGGATGCAGACCCTGCGTACCGCCGGATGGCGTGCCGTTTCCGCGGGTCAGACGACCCTGGAGGAACTGGCGCGCTGCACCTAGCCGAAGGGCAGAATTCAGAAGACAGATGTCAGATATCCTGAACACACCGCAAGCCCTTTGCCCCTGCTCCCTTATCCCTACTCCCGCGCCTTATTTTCACCCTCACCCTCACTTTCACCTTCACTTTCACTCCTTTTCCCCATGCCCAGATACACGTATGCCGCCATCGATGCCTCCACCGGCCGGGAACGGACGGGGGAGTTGGACCGCCGGGACATTGCCACTGCCATCGCCGATCTGAAGGAGCGGGGCTTGTTTCCAATGTCATTAATTCCAGTGGAGGAGAAGACCGTTGATGAACCGGAAATGGCACCGGCGAAACCGGCACGTCGTTCCAGCGGCACCTTCTTCCGGCGTTTCCGCGGGCCGCCCGGGGCCAAGGTGCTGGCGATCTTTACTCGTCAACTGGCGGCGTTGGCTGGTGCCGGAGTGCCCCTGGTGCGCAGCCTCGATCTGCTCGCCCGGCAGGAATGCAATCCGGTCTGGCGCGAGATCATCATCAATCTGGCGGATGCCATTCGCGCCGGCGGCACGTTTTCTGCCGGCTTGAAGCGGCATCCGGAGATCTTCGATCGTCTGTACATCGGCATGATCGAGGCAGGTGAGGCCGGGGGCGGCACCGAACTCGTGCTGGAGCGACTGGCGCGCCACTTGGAGAAAACCGGACGCACCCGGGCGCGCGTGAAGTCCGCCATGACTTATCCCATCGTCATCATGGCCGTGGCGGTCGCCATCGTGGCGGGACTGATGGTGTTCGTTGTGCCGAGGTTCGAGCAGATCTTCGCCGGCGTGCTCCGGGGCGCGCCGCTGCCGGCGCTCACCCAGGTGGTGCTGCGCGCCAGCCGGCTGGTGCAGGAACACTGGCTGGTCGTGTTGGGCGCCGTGGTCCTCGTGTTCGCCGGAGGCCGGTGGCTGCGGCGCACCCGCGCCGGTGCCCGGGTTTGCGATCGGTTGTTGCTGCGGCTGCCGGTGCTCGGAGGTCTGTTGCTCAAGTCGGCGATCGCGCGTTTCAGCCGGACCCTCGGCACGATGCTGGCCGGCGGCGTGCCCATCCTGCAGGCGCTGCAACTGACGCGCGAGGCCAGCGGCAACTGCGTGGTGGCCGCGGGCATCGACTGCGTGCACCGCCGGGTGCGGGAGGGCGAGGGTCTGGCGCGGCCGCTGGCGGCGACCGGCATTTTCCCGTCCGTGGTGACGGGCATGGTGGAAGTGGGCGAGGAGACCGGAACGCTGCCGGCCATGCTCGCCCGCATCGCCGACATTTATGAGGAGGAGGTGGACAACGCCGTGACGGGCCTGACCAGCCTGATCGAACCGGTGATGATTGTCCTCATGGCGGCCGTGGTCGGCACGATCGTGATCGCGCTCTTCCTGCCAATCATCCGGATCATCCAGCTGCTGACGTGAGGAGATTTGCCTCATCCTTTATTCTCTTGCCCCGCCGAGTGCAGTCGTTCCGACCGTGGATCACCCGTGGCGCATATCCGGGGCAACTCTAGGCCGGAGAAATCTCCGGAGGCCGTCCTCCGGCCTCAGGCTTTCGCCTTAACGCGCTTGAGGAAGAACCGGTTCTGGCCAACGGGCTTGCCGTCGGTGAGCACTTCCCATTCGGCCTCGCTCGTGTCGGCGTCGATGAAACGGATGCGGCCGGCGTGCATGTAGGTTCCTTTTCCAGGGATGAGATTGGTGCCGCCGGCGAGAGTAAAGATGAACTCGGTGGCGGTGGAAGCCGGGTCGAGCACCATGCGCGGCTGGTTTTTCATCGCGCAGTAATGGGTGAGGAGCAGGCGGTCGCTATCGAGATGGTAGACGGTCATCATTTCGTGCGGGTCGCCGGGGAAAAGATGTTCGACCACGGCGCTACCGCCCGCGGTGAGCCGGTAGGTGACGCACACAGCCGGACCGGTGTCGCGCTCGGTGACCGTCCCGGTCCAGTCGCCGGCGAGCGCCTGCAGTCTGGCGAGGCAATCGGCGGCCGGAGGCGCGGCGCACGCCACGGCGGGCAGGAGGCAGATCAGGGCGAAGGCGGATAGTCGCCGGAGGATGGGGATGGATGGATTCATGAGATGGAAGTTCCTCGAAACAGTCTCAAAATGCGGCGATTGCCGGTTTCCGCAAACATGCGGTGGAATTTTTGGGCTGAAGCCGAGTCTTGGGCCGCCCCGGCGGCTGATTTTGCCGGTTCCGTCGTTGCCAACCCCCACAAGTTTGGCCGCGATCAAAGGCCTGGCAGCCGCTCCGAAAATTCGTCGCCGTCACTGGCCTGCACGACCGGGGACCGGCGGCCCACGTTGTCATCGGTGTAGTCGGCGGCGCCGAACTGGTCATATCAATTTCCGCGGCCTGACCCTTTCCGGATCGCCCTCGGCGACTGCGATGAGCCCTGGCTGTCATCTTCACTCATGGCTTATCTAGGCGCCATTCCAACCTGACCCCATCCGGTTCTCCCCCACGTGCGGTGCAGTCGCCGTTCCGCCAAAATCAACGTCTCGACCGCTTCCTCGGTGCGCTGCGGAAACCGGTGTGGCCGATGGCTGCGCGGTTGCAAACCCTTCAGGCCCGCGCCAACATAACGCTCCAGATGTTTGTAGCCGGTTTTGCGGCTGATGCCGAACTGTTCACACAAATCCGTGATCGTGAATCGGTCGGTCTGCGCCAAAGTGACGAAGCGATGTTTCTCTTCCATCGGGGTTACTTGGCTCCAGGGCATAGCCCCAAAGTGTAACCCATGTCCCCGGACAATCTGTTACCTATGTCCCCGGATCGTACCGTGACACGCTGGCCTTCACCGTGCTATTGATGACTCGCGAGGTAGTGCACCACGCCGTTAAGCGATTTCTTATCACTTGTTGGATGCCGGCTGACCTCTGACATACTGAGCCAACGCGTAAAGAGCCCGATCGGCCGAGGCATTGGCATTGTACCAGTTCGCGACCACTCCGGCATCGTCCGTATATGCGGATTCGCCGGTCCGGTAGTCGCGGCCAAAAGTCGAGAACTGGCCGTTCAACGGACCGTCCACCCACTGCGCGGCGCAGATCGCGTTGGCGGCAGCCATGGCTTTATCCAGGTACTCCTTCTTCCCGCTGGCCTTGTGCAGTTCGATCAACGCCAGGATCCAGTTGGCCGTGTGACCCTCCATCGGGTACCAGCACACGAACTGCTCAAAGACCAACGGCCCTTTTGCGCGCACGGGTGAGGCTTCGTCGTCCGGGCCGAACATGACGAACTGGTCCTCGACCCAGCGGTTCAGGCGCATTGCCGTGGGCAGGTAGGACGGGTCCTCCTCCTGGTGTCGGCAGAGATAGTGGATCAGCGGCATGACGGCCATCTGAGAAAGGTTGGCGTAGAAACGCTGCTCGCCGACATCTTCGTAAGCCGCCTTCCAGTTGTGGGTCGTGCAGACATAGGCTAACAACCACTCCAAGGCGCGTTGCGCGGCCATGGACATCCGGACATCGCGACCGAACCGGTCGAGCTTCTCGACCAGTTCCACGAATTCCATCGCGCCGCAGTTGTACTGCTCCACCACGGCACCAGTCTTGGGATTCACCCGGTAAGGGAAGCTGCCGTCGCCGTTCTGGAACTTAGCCGTAACCTCGGCGATGTGGCGCGCATAGGCGAGGTACGGTTCATGGCGGGTCGCTTCATAGAGATCCACGAAACTGCTCGCTAGCCACGCCGCGCGCAACAAGTTGACCGAGCTGTCCTCGTTCCCGCCCTCGAGCTTGCCCAGGGTAACGGTGGAGCAAGGGAAAAGTGGAAGCGCTCCGCTGTTCAACTGGCGGTGTTCCAGCACCCAGTCTGCGCCGGCCCGGGCCAGCCGCAGCGCCTCGGTCTTCTGCGGGCCATCGTTGGCGATATGCGCCAGGAAAGCCCAGGCGAGATTATTGATTGTGATGCAAGGATAGCTGAGGTTGTAGCCGGGATACGCCGACCAGATCCACACCGGAACGTCCGTCTCGCGGTAGGGCGCGGGCGCATGATCGGCCGCATGGATCAGATACGCAATGTTGCGGTCGGCGGCGGCGGCCCAGTTGGCCGGTGGTTCCGTGAATCCCTTGAAGTCCGGCGCCTTGACGCGGGGCGAAGACTCCGACCGCAAGACGCCACCCTCGCCGGACAGACAGTCCAACGTGAGTGAAAACCAGCCGGTCTTCACCTCAGGCCAAATGCAGGCCAAATCGAGAATGGGTGTCTTGGAAGAGGCGGACCAACTTCTATCTTCCTGGCGGACCACGGCGCGGTATTGAGACGCGCCGGGGAGCGGCAAGACCCGAAAAACGGGAGGATCAATGAACTGCTTGCTGGCGACGTTCCAACTCGTAATGCAACTCGTGGGCGAATCCGCCGCCCCGCCCTGCAGCGCCGCCCCCACCGTTCCGGCCGCCACCAACCTCATCATCTGTTTCATCACAGTCTTTCTCCTGGGTGGTCGTTCAGAGTAAACAAAAGACGTCATGTCTTGAGGGCCTGTTGCCCAAAGTGGGTCGGATGGGGTCAGGTTGCGGTTATTGACTAGCGCTGACTTCACGAAGCCGGTTTCTTCGTCAGCAGCTGGGCGTTGAGGCCTGGCAGCCGCTCCGAAAATTCGTCGCCGTCACCGGCCTGCCGGAGCGCCCGCTGCACCATGCCCATCTTGGCATCGAGGTTGTCGATGAGGGAGACGAACACGGCCTCGGGCGTGGCCGCATACACGGCGGCGCCCCATTCCGGTTCCCCCTGATGGCTGAGGATGATGTGTTCGAGGCGTTCGAGGCGGTCGGAATCGAGCTTCGCCTTCAGGCCCGCCTTGCGCACCAACTGGTAGCCGAGGACGACGTGACCCTGCAGCAGGCCCTTGCGGCTGCGTTGGGTGACGAGCGTGCCTTCATATTCGATCGTCTTGCCGGCGTCGTGCAGCAGCACGCCGGCCAGGGCGAGGTCAGCGTCCACCTCGGGATAAAGCGGCAGCAGCACCCGGCAGGCGCGGGCCATATGCACGGTGTGCTCCAGGAGACCATGCCGGTAGGCGTGGTGCATGGCCACCGCCGCCGGGGCGGTCCGGAGCGATTCGCCGAGGTCGTCGCAGACCGCCTGCACCGTTGCGCGCAGTTCGGTGTGGTTGATCGCCGCAATGAAGCCCTGAAACTCCTCCCACAGGCGGGCCGGATCCTCCGGCGTGGTCTCGATGAGATTCTCGAGCAGGCCGGGGGCGGCAAGCTGGGCGCCGGTGATCTGCTCGGCCCGGCTGATCCGCGGGGAAAAACGCTCCTGATAGTAGTCGGTCTTGCCCTCGACGCGCACCACGGCGCTTTCGGGCAGGCTCTTGAAGAACTCGAACTGGGGCGTGTCGCCAAAACAGGTGAAGGTGAACGCGCCGGTCTTGTCGCCGAGTTCGACCGAAAGATAGAGACTGTCGTTCTTGGCCGTGCGGACCGTGACCTTGCGGACCAGCAGCACGCCGGCAAACGGGCGCGCGGCGGACGGATCGAGCGCCTTCAGTTCGCGGACGGTCAGCAATGGGGCGGGGTCAGCCATATTTTTTCACGAGCTGGGTGAAGGAACGGAAGGACGGATGGCGGGCAGAGTGCAGGAGGGCGTAAAACACCGTTTCGGCCGGGAGCAGATTGACGCCGAGCGCGGCCAGGTGTTGCAGGGCCGTGGCGGCATCAGCGGAGCGCCGGCCGCCCACACAATCGGTCAGCAGTGTCACCTGCAAGCCGGCAGCAAGGGCGCCGCGCGCCGTCTGGTAAACGCAGACGGGGGTTTCGATGCCGCAGAGCACGACGTGCTTGATGTCACGGCGGCGGAGCGCCGCCTGCACGGTCTCGTTGGCCAGGGCGGAAAATTCGTCCTTGGCGAGCACCTCGGATTTCCCGGCGAGGGCGAGCAGTTCGGGCGCGGCGGGGCCGAGCTTGGCCGGCGCCTGCTCGGTGAGCAGCAGGGGCAGGCCGAGCGCCAGGGCGGCCTCGAGCGCGAAGCAGCAGCGTTGCAGCACCACGGGCCCGTCGGGCAGCGCCTTGAGCAACACCGGCTGCAGGTCGATGAGCAGCAGCAGGGAAGTCCGGGGATCGGGAAGGGCGGGGAGGTTGCTCATGGCGTGTAGTATTGCTTGCGCGCCTTTACTTGCACGAACCGTTTTTCGGGCAGGATGCAGGCGGTCAGATAGCCGCCCGCCACGCAGGCGGTGTCGATGCCGACCGACCACTTGAGGCGATGGATCTCCTCGCGCGGCGTGTGCCCGTAGATGACAAAGGGCGGGCCGTTCCAGAGCTCGGCCCACGTCGGGCAGTCGGGGCAGTCGACCCGCCGGCGCGGCCGGCCGTCCCGGTCGATGACCTGCACCCGCGTGACCACCGTCGCCGGCTGCTTCTGCCACGGCTCTCCGGGGACGAAGCCGCCATGGACCAGGACCGTGTCCAGTTCCTCGATGTAGTGGGTGAGCATCATCGCCTCGAGATAAGTCCAGTCTTCCGGACGCAGCTGCCCGAACGTTTCGAGGTCGGTTTCCTTCAAAAAGTCCTTGTCGCCGGTGCGTCGGTAATTCAGCAGCCGGAGCTCGTGGTTCCCCAACAGGGAGCGGGCGCCGGCCGACCGGGCGAGATCGATGACCTTGGTGCTGTCGGGCCCGCGGTTGACGAGGTCGCCGAGCAGGATGAGCTGGTCATCCTTGGCCGGGGCAAGCCGGTCCAGCAGTTCGGCGAATTCAGCATGGCAGCCGTGGATGTCGCCGATGGCGATGAGACGTCCGTTCATTTAAATCAGGCCCGGGGTTCGCCTCGGACGTGAATTTGCTAGCGTCGGGCGTGCGACCAAGTAAACAAAAAACCCATGGAATTGAATCTGCAGCCGCTGGCGCCGGCCTCCACGGCTTCGAGCCGTCCCTTCAACGAGGGCGACCGGGTGGTCAGCCAGCTGGTGCGCGCCGCCACCGGCGAGATCATGCGCCGTGACGTGCTCGCCGAGGAGGCGGCGGACTTCGATCCCGCCGGCCGGGAGATCTGCCGCTGGGTGCACGTCTTCAAGCCGAAGCCGGCGGGGGAAAATCCCGAGCGGCTCCTCAAGCTGACGGCGGAGAATCTTTTTCTCACGCTGGCCGATCCGGCCAATGAGCCGAACTCCGTCAACACGCCTCTGCTGCAATTCCTGGCCCTGCTGCTCGAACGCAAGCGGGTGCTGCGCCCGCGAGGCCAAACGGCGGATGGCGAGCGCAGTCTCTATGAGCATCTGCGCACCCACCAGATGTACGAGGTTCCGGCGGGCGACCTCAGCCCGGAGTTCTTCGTGAAGATCCGGGAACAGCTCGGCGTGCTGGTGGGCGGGCCGCTGAAAGCCGAAGCGAAGCCCGCGGAGGCCGCCCCCTCGGCAGACGGCACCGCCTGAGCCAAATTCTCACGAATTTGGCTACGAGAAGAATTTGGCTATGAGAAGGAAACAGGTAGCCAAGCTCGTGAGAGCTTGCCTCGAAAAAGTAGAGCTTGAATTCATGAATTTGGACTATTTCCCCCGTAGCCAAACTCGTGAGAGTTTGGACTACCTGATCGTGACCAGCCGGTTGTAGAGCTTCCAGAAGATCTCCCAAAAATCGGGCTGACGAACGTCGAGATCTGGATACCCCGCCGCCATTGCGCCGGAATAGGGATAATGCTGCCAGCTTTCGCAGAGGCCCGCCCGGACCGGATTTTGAAGAATGTAGCCACTCGCCGCGGCGAATGCTTCGCGCCCACGCTCGGCCAGGCGAAGCACATGATCAAAGGCTTGAAGCTGAAGCCGGTATGGTCGCAGCGCCGGATTGAGATGCGTACGAAAGAATCGGCTGGCCAACCGCTGATCGCTGGCCAGGCACAGTCCCGCCCACATCATGTGAAGATGGTCAGGCATCAGGCAATAGACAGGGCAAACCAGGTGATGTCGCGCGAGCGTGTGCAGAAGAATCTCCCGGAAACGAGCATGGAAGGCTTCGTTGAGCCAGCTGGTCCTTCGGTGTTCAATGGTCATTGTCCAGTGGACAAATGCCCGGCCGCGGTAATATTCGACAGGCAGGCGCGGCAGATGCGAGTACTGCTCGCTTAACGCCGTTTGCATAGGGGAATCCAAATCCTTGCGGATTTGCCTACGACGGCAAGGAGTTCGTTTGGTCGCTCCAAACTCTCACGAGTTTGGCTACCTCTCGTTTCTCCGTGTAGCCAAATTCGTAAGAATTTGGACTACCCCAAGCTCTCGTGAATTCCTGGCTGTGAATCGCCCGCGCCGTCGTAAGGCATCACGTCCGCACCGGCAGGCCGCGGGCCGCGAGGAAGGCCTTGACCTGCGGGATGGTGAAGGTGCCGAAATGGAAAAGGCTGGCCGCCAGCACGGCGCTGGCATGGGCTTCGTCGAGTACGTCGGCGAAATGCTCCAGCCGGCCGGCGCCGCCCGAGGCGATCACGGGTACTTCGACGGCGTCGGAGACGCGGCGGGTGAGTTCGAGGTCGTAGCCGGCCTGCGTGCCGTCGCGGTCCATCGAGGTCAGCAGGATTTCCCCGGCCCCGAGGGAGACGGCGGTCCGGGCCCATCCGACTGCGTCCAGCTCGGTGGGATTGCGTCCGCCATGCGTATAAACGCGCCAGCGCGGCTCCGGGCCGGGGTCGCGCTTGGCGTCGATGGCGACAACGATGCACTGGTTGCCGAAACGCCGTGCGGCCTGCCGTACGAGCTCGGGTTCCTTGATCGCGGCGGTGTTGAGGCTGACCTTGTCGGCGCCGGCGTTGAGCATGGCGCGGATATCCTCCACCGAGCGCAGCCCGCCACCCACGGTCAGCGGCATGAAGCATTGGTCGGCCGTCGCAGCCACCACGTCGCGCATGATGGCGCGGTTGTCGCTCGACGCCGTGATATCGAGGAACGTCAGCTCGTCGGCGCCCTGCTCGTCGTAGGCCTTGGCGCAGGCCACCGGGTCGCCGGCGTCGCGGAGTTCCTCAAATTTGACGCCCTTCACCACGCGGCCGGCGGTCACGTCGAGGCAGGGGATGATGCGGCGGCTCAGCATACTCCGAAGCAGGAGGTGTAAGGTTTAGGGTGCAAGGAGTAAAGGAAGGCGCCGATGGGGAATGCAAACCTTACACTTTACACCTTAAACCTAAACCGACGCGCCGGGGCGCGTCACGTCTCGACCAGCGTGATGTCGGGGTCGAATTCCACCGTGAGGCGGTAGACATTGCCCGGCCGCATGACGAGCGGATGGTCGCGGCGGAGCACCTGGAGGTAGTGGATCTTGCCGTAATTGGTGCGGTAGGTGAGATCGCTGCTCACCACCTCGGTCTCCTGCCAGGTGGCTTGGAAGTCGTTCTTCGACACGGTGCAGCGGTGGCCCTGCGGCCCGAGCACGGGCGAGTTGCCGAGCCGGCAGCGCGAATGCGGCGCGCCGATGCAGAGCACGTAGCGGAACTGGTCGAGCGTCACCTGCTGCTTGACCGTGTAGGCGAATTCGCAACTCACCTTGGAGCCGGCAAAGGCCCACTGCACCTTCACGCTGCCGAGGCCGCGCACCAGCTCCTCGCGGGTGTTGATCAGCTCCGGCTGTTCGTAACGGAAATAAAAGCTGTTGCGCAGGCCGAGGCCGGTCACGCAGCGCTGGCCGTAGAAGGCCGGCACCACAACCTGCTCGCCGAAGGTCAATTCGGGCAGCAGCACCGGCAGGTAGTGATTGTTCGGCCAGTCGAAAATCCCCGGGCAGTGCGGGAAGGCGAGGGAGTCGGAAACGAGCGAAGTGCCGGAGCTCAGCAACGGCAGCTGCACGTGCAGGCCGCTCTCGGCGTCGCGGTAGAGGAAGAGGCCCTGTTCCTTGCGGTTGGACTTGTCGTAGATGACGAAACGACCGCTGGTGCGGGGGGCTTCCAGCCGGGGCTGGCCCTCGGGCATCTGCACGGCCTTGGCCAGCCGGGCCCACTGGCAGAGGTAGCGCGCGCCGTCGAAGTTGGCCATGCGCGTGGTGTGCGTGCTGTAGGCGGTGCGCTCCTCGTCGCGGACGACCAGGTAGCCGTGCTCCTGGTCGAGGTAGGTCTGGTAGAAGAAATAGAAGAGCCGGCGGAGGATATCGAAATAGCGCGGCTTCAGGTCGTCGGCGATCCAGCCGTCGCGCAGTCCCTGCAGCAGGATGCTGATGCAGTGCATCTGGCCATAGGCGCCCGCGGCGCGGCCATAGGCCCAGCCCAAGCCGTCGGCGCGTACCAAGTCGGGCAGCATTCTGATGTATTTCTCGGCGTAGGTGCGCAGAGTCGGAATCTTGCGCTCGCGCACGCCGGGATTCGAGTGGAGCTGCAGGGCCGAGCGGATGAACACGAAGCTCATCACGCCGTAGAGATTGAAGTTGCCGCCGAAACCCTTGGCCGCGTCGTCGAAGAAACCGCTCGAGCTGGTCTGGTTGATGCGCTCCACCATTCGTTCGATGAGGCGGCTGGTCTCGTCCTTCTTGGAAAGGCCGAAGCTGAAGCGGCAGACGGCCTTGGCGATGTTGAAGGCCTGCCAGTGGTTGTCGTAGTCGCTGCGGTGGAGCAGCATCTTGTCGAGCCGCAGGCGGGTCTCGTCGACCAGCCGCTCCCACACGGGATTGCGCTCCTTGGAGGGGCCGAAGCACAGCAGGCCGAGGGCGGCGTAAGCGAGGCCGTTCTCCGTGGGCGGCTCGGTGAAGACCTGGGCGGTCACGCAGCGCGCCACCAGGTCGATGATGTCGTGCCCCTTCAGCGTGGTTTCGCCGGTGGCACGGTAAAATTCTCCAAGCGCAAACGCGACGTGGCCGGGTTCGTCAGGGCGGGGATGCTCGCCAGAAACGGGGGTGACGGTGCCGTCGGGGTTGATTGAGTCGAGATTCTGGCCCAGCAGGGAGCGGGCCATGTCGAGACATTGCTCGGAGAAACTACTATGCATGCAGACGATTTTGACGTGACAGGCGGAGATCCCTCGGCGCACCCATGCGCAAAGAGAAGGGGTTAGTATTTTCGGGTTTCCGCAGGCTGCGCAAGCGGGAAATTTGCCGGCGCCGGCGGGTCGGGGATTTTTTCGCTGATCTTCCGGCTATTGCGGCGCAGATGCGAAGGATTGGAGAAACAGCTCCACCGCCGTGGTCACCGCGGTCACATGGGCCTGGATGCGCTGGGGCACGGGTCGGGCGGAAGGCGTCTCCAGGGTATAGTTCAGGCGGGTGTGGTGGGCGCGCAGGTAGATGGCCTCGGGCCAGAGTTCGCGCGTGGCCGGATCGCCGTCGGGGCGGATGATTCCGCCGGCAGCGGGACGTCCGTCGATGATCGGCGCGTGGTCGATGGGACAGATTTTCGCCACCGCCGCGACGGTTGCCTCCGCCAGGCTGGGGCGCCGGTCCGGGTTGAGCTCGTAGAGGTAGAAGCCCTGCGACTCCCAGTCCTCATGCAGGCACAGCGCGAGTTCGAACGGCGGCTGGCGCTTCAGCCAGGCGATATGGGCCCGGATTTCGGCGCTGAGCAGCGAGCGGTAATCGCGGTTGAGGTCCCGGCCTTCGTGATTCTCCCGCGTGCCCCGGATCATGCCGGCGGGATTCAGGAGGGGGCAGAGGTACCAGCTGCCCCGCGCATCGAAAAACTGCTCCCGCAACAGGTGCAGCAGAGCCTGCGGTGGTGCCGGCTCGTCGCCATGGATGCCGGCGGAGAGATAGAAGCGCGGCTGGCGGCCGGGCGCGGGCTTGGTCAGCGCCAGCAGCGGAACTCCGGAGATTTCGCCGAATGTCTCAATCTGGAAGCCGGCGGCCCGGCCCGCGGCGATGAACCGGGCGGCCAGCGCCGCGACTGCGGCCGGAGAGGATTCTTTGACAGCGTGGACGGGATTCACTGGATTGCATGCTTCCGGGTTCGCCAACCCGGCGAACGACCTCCACGCTATCGATCCCTCATTCATGTCGCAAGTTCGCGTCCGTTTCGCCCCCAGCCCCACCGGGTTCTTCCATATCGGCAGCGCCCGCACGGCCCTGTTCAACTGGCTCTACGCCCGCCACACCGGCGGCGTTTTCGTCCTGCGCATCGAGGACACCGACAAGGAGCGCAGCACCGAGCAGTTTCTCAACGTCATCTATGACAGCCTGACCTGGCTCGGCCTCACCTGGGACGAGGGACCGAAGGTCGGCGGCGGTTTCGGTCCGTACCGCCAGAGCGAGCGGATGGACATCTATCGCGACCATCTGGCCCGGCTGCAGGCGGCCGGCCGCACCTACGAGAAGGACGGCGCGGTCTATTTCAAGATCTCCGGCGAGCCGCAGATCATCGACGATGCCATCCGCGGCCGCGTCGAACGCACGGAGGAGAAGGATTTCGTCATCGTCCGCTCCGACGGCAACCCGGTCTTCCATTTCGTGAACGTCGTCGACGACATCACCATGCAGATCACCCACGTGATCCGTGGCGAGGATCATTTGTCCAACACCAGCAAGCACACCGAGCTGCTCCAGGCCTTCGGCGCGCCGCGGCCGGTCTACGCCCATATTCCGCTCATCCTGAAGCAAAACGGCCCCGGCAAGATGTCGAAGCGCGACCAGGGCGCGCTCGTCGAGGAATACCAGCGCCGCGGCTACCTGCCCGAGGCACTGGTGAATTTCCTCTGCCTGCTCGGCTGGAATCCGGGCGACAACCGCGAAAAACTGCCGCTCGCGGAGATCATCCGGCTGTTCGACCTGCCGGGTGTCAACCAGAGCAATGCGCGCTTCGACGAGAAAAAACTCGCGCACATGAACATGGCCTACCTGCTCGAGCAACCGGCCGACCGTTTCGTCGCCCTAACCCACGATTATTGCCTGCGGCAGAAAAGCGCGGCCGCCCTTGCCGCCGAGCCGGCGTATTTCCGCGAAGTCATGCTGCTCAGCCAGCCGAAGATCAAGGCGATCGAGGAGCTGCCGGCGTACACGGCGTATTTCTTTGCCGAGGATTTCCCGATTGATCCAAAAGTCCGGGACAAAGTGATGGCCAAGGGCGATCCGAAGGCCCGGTTGCGCGAACTCGCCGCGGCACTCCAGGCCGCGGATTTTTCGACCGATGCCGCCCTCGAGGAAACGATCAAGGCGACGGCGGCGAAGAGCGGACTCGGTTTCGGCGACTACCAGGCAGTGGCGCGGCTGGCGGTTTCGGGGACCAACGTGGGGCCGGGGATCACCGGCATGTTTCGCGCCCTCGGACGCGACCGCGTGCTCCGGCGCATCGAGCGGTTTCTGGCAGCGTAGCCTGGACGTTTCGTGGCGTGACAACGCGACGAGGCTTCGCACCCCGGGCGCATCTCAGTTTTCTGCAGATCGCGATGTTCTGTAGTGCCTGTCCGGAAACGCCGCTTGCTGAATTTAGGCGGGCCCAGCGGTCCCGCCCTACCTTCGGCGATCACGCGACAATGGGTAGGGCGCGACCGCCGGGCGCGCCGCCCACGAGCGTTTTCGACCAGATACCCTGTAGGGCCGGCGCTCGCCACCGGGCCGCAGTCATTGGTCATTCCAGCATGCCGATGTGCGGCAGCCCTTGTAACTTGCAGAAAACTGGGATGCGCCCTCGCGCCCCCATGCTATGAGATCTCTATGGATTGTGCAGGGTGGCGACGATATCATCGTTCGCTCAGTCTTTCTCCCGCCGGCCGACCGGCTGCGTGGAGACGCGACGCCCCCGTCGCGCTTCTTTTGCCCGGCCTACAGCCGCGCCTGGATCGCCTGCAGCAGCGCGGGATAATCGTTGACCGCGGGAAACTGCGGAAACTGCCGGATCACATTCTCCGGCGCGCGAAACAGGATGCCATGGTCCGCCCGGGCCAGCATCGTCGTGTCGTTGAAGGAATCACCCGCGGCGACCACCCGGTAGTGGATCGACTGCAGTGCCTCCACGGAGCGGCGCTTTTGGTCGGGGAGGCGCAGCTGGTAGCCGGTGATGCGGTCGTGGTCCACGATCAGCCGGTTGCAGAACAGCGTGGGCCAGCCGAGCTGGCGCAGCAGCGGCTGCGCAAACTGCTCGAACGTATCGGAGACAATGATCACCTGCACCTGCGCGCGCAGCGCATTGAGGAACTCGACCGCGTCCGGCAGCGGCGTCAGCGCGCCGATGATGCCCTGAATCCGCGGGAGCGTGATCCCGTGCCGGCCGAGGATCTCGATGCGGCCGCGCATGAGCCGGTCGTAATCGGGTTCGTCGCGCGTGGTTCGGCGCAGTCCGGCGATGCCGGTGTGCTCGGCGACCGCGATCCAGATCTCCGGCGTGAGGACGCCTTCCATGTCGAGGGTGACGATGCTTTGCTGCACGATCGCGCAGTGGACAGAAAGTCAGGGGCGCTGGCAAGCCGCGAGCGGTTCGCTGGCCGGAGGACTTTGATGGAAGAGCTGCCATCGCCCGGCGCAATTGTCCGATGATTTCCAGAAGTTGTCTGAAAATCTCTGAAAGATCGTAGGGGCGCAGGCTTGCTGCGCCCATTTGCGAGGGCGCGACAAGTTCGCGCCCCTACGAAGATTCAATTGAATCCCGCGCAAACAGGGTTCTCGGATAGCTTGCTAGCGGTACTTCGCCAGCAGCGGCGCCAACTCCCGGCGGGTCTGGGCCGGCCACAGTTTCCGGTCGGTCATGATGGTGTGCGCGAGCGCGTCATGGCAGGGCCAGTCCGGTTCGGCGGGCAGCCGCGGAATGACGTCGGTGATGATCCGTTGGGCGGTCGCGGCGTTGCGGCGAAGGCATTCGACCACCATCTCCGTCGTTACGTGGGCTCCGTCATCCTTCCAGCTGTCGTAGTCGGTGACCATGGCCAGGGTGGAATACGCGATCTCGGCCTCCCGGGCGCACTTGGCTTCGCCGAGGTTGGTCATGCCAATGACATCGCAGCCCAGCCGGTGGTTGGCCAGCGATTCGGCCCGCGTGCTGAACGCCGGCCCCTCCATGCAAACGTAGGTGCCGCCGTCGTGGACCCGCGCCCGCACGGCCCGGGCGCTTTGCCGCAACAGCCGGCGCAACTCCCCGCAGATCGGGTCGGCAAAGGCCACATGCGCCACGATACCGCGGCCGAAAAAGGTGTGCGCCGCGGACTGCTTCGTGCGGTCGAGAAACTGGTCGATCAGCACCACGTCGCCCGGGCGGTAGCGCGCCTGCAGCGAACCCACGGCGCTGACGCTGATGACCCAGGCGACGCCCAGTTTCTTCATGGCCCAGAGGTTGGCCCGGTGGTTCAGCTCGCTCGGCAGCAGGCGGTGTCCGCGGCCGTGCCGCGGCAGGAACACGACTTCGCGTCCGGCCAGGGAGCCGGTCAGAAGGGCATCCGAAGGCGCGCCGAACGGCGTCTTCACGCGCACCCACTTCCGGTTTGTAAATCCCGCGAGGTGGTAGAGGCCGGTGCCTCCGATGATGCCGATACGATGGTGGTTCATGTCCGTGATCGGGTTTTCTCTGTCGTTCGCTGCTATTTCTGTCCCGCCGGCTTCGCCCAGGTGTCCCTGAGGGTGATGGTACGATTGAAGACCGGCCGGCCGGGCCGGGAGTCGGCGGCGTCGACGACAAAGTAGCCCAGGCGTTCGAACTGGTAGCTCTGGCCGGGCCGGGCGTCCTGCAGCGACGGTTCCAGCCTGGCGGTCACGACGTCGAGCGAATGCGGATTGATGAACTGCTTGAAGTCGCCCTTGGCCGCGCCGGAGCCTTCGGCGGAGGCAGGCGCAGCGCCGGGTTCGGCCACGGTGAAGAGCCGGTCGTAGAGGCGCACCTCGGCCTCCACCGCCTGCGTGGCGCTGACCCAGTGGATCGTGCCCTTGATCTTCCGTCCGGCCGTGGGCCCGCCGGTGCGCGAATCGAGATCGGCGGTGCAGCGCAACTCGGTGATGTTGCCCGCGGCGTCCTTGATCACCTCGTCGCACTTGATGATGCAGGCGTACTTCAGGCGCACCTCGCCGCCGGGCCGCAGGCGGAAATACTTCGGCGGCGGCGTCTCCATGAAGTCGTCGCTCTCGATGTACAGCTCCCGCGTCAGCGCCAGGGTGCGGGTGCCGGCGGCCTTGTCCTCCGGATTGTTGATCGCGGTGCAGGCGACCGTCTCTCCGGCGGCCAGGTTGGTCAGCACGACCTTCACCGGCCGCAGCACAGCGAGGCGGCGGAGCGCCGTCCGGTTCAGCTCCTCGCGAATGGCATGTTCGAGCACCGCCACGTCGGTGAGGCTGTTGAACTTGGTGACGCCGACCCCGGTCACAAACCGCCGCAGCGCTTCGGCGGGCACGCCGCGCCGCCGGAAGCCGCAGAGGGTCGGCATACGGGGATCGTCCCAGCCGGCCACGATCTTCTCCTGCACCAGTTGCATGAGCTTGCGCTTGCTCAGCACCGTGTAACCCACATTGAGCCGGGCGAACTCGTACTGGTGCGGCAGCGGGCGGGGCAGGGCGAGGTTTTCGAGGATCCAGTCGTAGAGCGGCCGGTGGACCTCGAATTCCAGCGTGCAGATGCTGTGGGTGACGCCCTCGAGATAGTCGCTCAGGCAGTGCGCGAAATCGTACATCGGATAGATGCACCACTGGTTGCCGGTGTGATGGTGCTCCGCGTGGCGGATGCGGTAGAGGACCGGGTCGCGCAGCCAGAGGTTGGGCGAGGTCATGTCGATCTTGGCCCGGAGTGTGCGCTCGCCGTCGCGGAACATGCCCACCTTCATCCGATGGAACAAATCGAGGTTCTCGGCCACCGGGCGTTCGCGGAACGGGCTGTCCGTGCCGGGCTGGTCCGGCGCGCCGCGGTACTTCTCGGTGTCCTCCGGGCTGAGGTCGCAGACATAGGCCCGGCCTTTCTCGATCAGCGCCACGGCATAGGCGTAGAGCTGCTCGAAATAATCGCTGGCGAAGAAGGCCTCCAGGGGAATTTCGGGTTTCGGATTTCGAATTTGGGATTGGACGGTCCCCCCTGTCACGCCCGGCAGGTAAAAGTCGGGGCGGCCGTTCACGGTTTGCGCCCCGGGTGTCCGGCCCTTGGGCTTGAGGCCAAGACAGTGGTCCGCCCAACCGGCGATCAGCCACTGCACGTCCGCCATGATAGACTCGACGTACTCCACGTCCTCCTTGGTCGGGTTGGTGTCGTCGAATCGCAGGTTGCACTGGCCGCCGTGCTCGCGGGCGATTCCGAAGTTGAGGCAGATCGACTTGGCATGGCCGATGTGCAGATAACCGTTCGGCTCCGGCGGGAAGCGCGTGACGATCTGCGAATAGCGTTTTTCCGCGATGTGCTGCGCGACGACCTCACGGATGAAATCGCTGGGCGCCGGGGTGCCGGTGGGATGAGTCTCAACCGTCATAAACCGGCGAATTTGCCGGGCCACCGGACGCGACGCAACGCCGCAATTGCGGGCCATCGGATTCAGGACAGCGATTGATGAACCACGGAGGAGCACGGGAGGCGGCGGATTTTGCATCCTCTCGTAGCCGGAACCGTGAGGCTTTGGATGGCGGTTCTACCGCCGCTCCTCCAGTCCGGTGATGAGCCGGGCGCCGCGCCGGTAGGTCCAGTAGGAGTAGACCCACTGCAGGAACACCGAGAGCCGGTTGCGGAAGCCGATGAGGAAGATCAGGTGCACGCCCAGCCAGGCCGCCCAGGCGGGCCAGCCGCTGAACCGGAGCCGGCCGATCTGCGCCACGGCGGCGGAGCGTCCGATGGTGGCCATGGTGCCCTTGTCCCAGTAGACAAAGGCCGCGCGTGGCGCGTTCCGGCTGTCGTTGCGGATCGCGCTGGCCACGAGCTTCGCCGCATGGGCGCCCATCTGCATCGCAGCGGGCGCGATGCCCGGCACAGCCACGCCGTTGCGGTCGACGAGGTTAACGCTGTCGCCCAGCGCGAATACCTCCGGGTGGCCGGGCAGGCTCAGGTCCGGCGCCACCTTGAGGCGGCCGGCGCGGTCGGTTTCGACGCCGAGGGAGCGGGTGAGGGGAGAGGCGGCGACGCCCGCCGCCCAGATGATGTTCGCAGTGCGGATGGTCTCGGCGGCCAGCTCCACCTCGCCCTCCCGGATGGCCTTCACCAGGGTGCCCGTGCGCACCCCAACCCCGAGCTGTGTGAGCTGGCGCCGGGCGCTGGCGGAGAGCGTTTCGGGAAACGCGGGCAGCACACGCGGTCCGCCCTCGACGAGGATTACGCGCGCCCTGGCCGGATCGATGTGCTCGAAGTCGCGCCGCAGCACCACGCGGGCCAGCTCGGCGAACGTGCCGGCCAACTCCACGCCGGTCGGCCCGCCGCCCACGATCACGATGGTCATGAGCTGCTCGCGCCGCGCCGCGTCAGTTTCCGTCTCGGCCCGCTCGAAGGCCAGCAACACCTGCCGCCGGATGCGCAGGGCGTCGTCGATGGTCTTGAGTCCGGGGGCGTGGCGCTCCCACTCGGGATGTCCGAAGTAGCTGGTCAGGCCGCCCGGCGCGAAGATGAGGTAATCGTAGGTCAATGCGCCGTGGTCGAGCGTCACCGTCCGGGTCGCGAGGTCGACGGCCCGCGCCTCGGTCATGAGCACGGTGACGTCGGGCTGGTCGCGCAGGATCGAGCGGATGGGCTGGGCGATGTCGGGCGCGGCCAGGCCGGCCGCGGCCACCTGGTAAAGCAGCGGCTGGAAGAGATGATGGTTCTGCCGGTCGATCACAGTCAGTCGCGCCAGACCCGATGGGAATTTCTTCGCGAAGGTCAGTCCGCCGAATCCGGCCCCAAGGACGACGATGTGCGGCCGGGCTGGATGGCCGGGAGCGCTCATAGCACTTGCAACGTGCCAAACGATCGCGGATCTGCAAGTCTCCGTCACCCCGTTGCCCACGAGCCAACCACCGGGTCAAGTCAAAGACTCGAACACCCGTCTTGCTCGACGACCTGGTTTGGCTCTCCCATCATGGCGTGATGTCAAAGGAGAAACGCTGACGGTTTTTCGTATTAACAGGCCGGCCATCGACCCTGCCAGGTTCGAACTTCCATTTTAGGATCGCCGTGACTGCCGCAGCCGCAAACAACGGATGGTTAGCGCTGGTAGCATGTGCCTCGGTGACTTTGCCGGTGGTGTCCACAATGAATTCAACCTCAGCGAAACCTGTGAGCCCGGTCCTCCTGCATTCAAACGGGTACACCGGTCGAACTTGTGTGATTGCTCTAGGAGCAGCGAGATTAGTGCTCTGACAGGCTCCGATCGCCATCGCCATGATGAGTGCGATGATTAGAACAGGGTAGAGTCGTTTCATGATTAATTGTGCCAAGACGTTGGCTTTACTGACAGATTGTTGAGCGCGGGGGCGGTCAAACCTTTGCCAGGTGCGTATCTTTGAATCCGGTTTCGTACTTCAGGCCGAAACCGATTAGCCGGTCGAAGCCGATATGCGCCACCCAAATGACGCAGACCGGAAACAGCGCCGGCTGGTGCGCCAGGTACACGACCAGCCACAGCAGAAACGGAGCGGCGTAGGTGTGGCCGGCGTTGTAGGCTCGTGCCCCGGCTTTCTTGCCGAAGACGTAGCCAATCATCAATAGATCCGGTGCCAAAAACAGCCCGGCAAACCAAAGCCACGAAGCGCCCAATTCCCGGTAGAAGATACAAGCAGCGACCACCACCGCGAACCCCTCGAGATGCAGCAACGATTTGGGTGAAGGAATCTTCATGGTTTATCATCACAGATGAACCGCCGGAACAGACAGCGCGACTCGTGCGTCAACACGAGGTGTGATGGCCATAGGCGTTGGCTGTAGCGTCTGGAGTTCGGCTTCTTGTGGAGCTCGACTGCTCATCGCAGGCAGTTGAACCACACTGCAAAGAGAAGGGCGAGAAGCGTTACAACACCTGCAAATGCCCAAATTATCCACTGCGTCTTCCGATAGCCGGTTCCTTGGCCTATGATGTGGCTTACCTTCAAAGGCGAAGAGCTCGAGCTATAAAACCCAAGGAGTTCGGATGTCCTCATATACTCGGTTCCAAAGTTCGCATAAATCTTGTGATCGGCACCGATCTTGAAATGCGCTGTTCCTGCAATTGTTGCAGATAGTACGGCAACCACAATAGCTAGACTCCAAGCGACTTCATTTTGATGAGCAGGCGGCGGCGGGGATAGAATTGCCAGCGCTCCTGCGCCAGCGCCGGCGGCCACCGCCAAGAGCATCGTGATCGCGTGATGCGTATGGCTGATTTCCGAGTGTTCATATTATGTGATTGCCCATCGCCGAACCGTTATTGGCTTCAACTGAGTTGAGCTTTGCCCGATGTATTCCTGATGGTCGTGTGCGCAGATTAGGGCACGCAAGCCGTTCTTCTGCAATGGTGGAATTTCCCAGGTTAAAGTTCCCCGGCCGATATCCGTTCCACAAAAGCTCGATGCGCGCTGCGGCTGATACGGGCTCATGCAAACAAACCATGCTTTCACTCGAAACCGCTCCGACCGTTTGGTGAGAGCTGTAGGAGACAGGCTGCTTGCAGGCGATTCATCCTCTGCAATCGCGAGCATTCTGCTGACCAGCAGAACGCCCCTACAATTGCATGGGTTGGCTGAGTTCGCAGAGAAGGTCGAACGCTGAGTGGGAGCAGAGAACGGAGAACCGGCGACAGAAACCAGCGGACAGATGCCAGACGCCAAAAGTCAGACGTCAGGGGCCGCACGATAAATCCGGGTTGCTGGCCGGAGCAGGTCTGCTATTGTTCGGTCATGAAGTTCACAGTGACCATTGATCGCGATGAAGACGGGGCGTGGGTGGCGGAATGCCCGGCCATTCCCGGCTGCGTGAGCCAGGGCACGACCAAGACGCAGGCACTCAAAAACATCCGCGAGGCAATTGAGTTATGCCTGGAAGTACGCGCAGAACGCGGCTTGCCGCTGACCGTCGAAACAAAGCAGGTGGAGATCGCGATCTGATGCCTTCCCTGCCGAGACTCAACGGGCGGGCGGTGGTCAAGGCGTTTGGGCGTGATGGGTGGAAAATGGTGCGCCAGAGAGGCAGCCACATGATTCTCGTCAAAGAAGGCAGTTGGGCGACCTTATCAGTGCCCGATCATCGCGAGGTTGCCCAAGGCACGCTACGCAGTCTCCTTCGCGCCAGCGGGCTGACGGTGGACGAATTTATCGTTTTGACCGGCAGGTAAGTCGCTTCCGCAGCGACTCAGGCGTCGATTTCGACGGCCTCGGTGCTGAGGTTGCGGTAGCGTTCCTTCACGCGGCGGTACATGTCGTCGAACGACAGGCCGCCGGTCGCGCGGAGGTCCTCGACGTTGCTGCCGTGCTCCACAAACCGGTCGGGCCAGCCGATGCGCTCGACGGTCACCGGGCAGTCGGCCTCGTGCAGCACCTCGAGCACCGCGCTGCCAAAGCCGCCGGCGAGGACATGGTCCTCCATCGTCACCAGCAGCGGCAGGCAGGCGGCCTGGCTGAGCAGGAGCGTGCGGTCGAGGGGTTTGACGAAGCGGGCGTTGACGACGCCGCAGGAGAGGCCCTCTTCGGCGGCGAGTTTTTCGGCGATCATGAGGGCGTCGTGGACCATCGGGCCGAGCGCCCAGATCATGAGGTTCGAGCCGGGGCGAAGCATCTCCGCCTGGCCGATCGGGATCGTTGCGGGTTGCGCTTTGATGGGCACGCCGCGGGCCGCGCCGCGCGGGTAGCGGATGAATGACGGGCCGTTGAGCTGCAGGCCGGTCTGCAGCATGTCGGCCAGCTCATCCTCGTCCTTCGGTTGCATAACGACGGCGTTGGGCACGCAGCGGGCGTAGGCGAGGTCGAAGAGGCCGTGATGGGTCGGACCGTCGTTGGGCGAGAGGCCGGCGCGGTCGAGGCAGAAGACGACGGGCAGGTTCTGCAGGCAGACGTCGTGGATGATGGGGTCGTAGGCGCGCTGGAGGAAGGTCGAGTAGATGGCGCAGACCGGCCGGAGGCCCCGGGCGGCCAGGCCGGCCGCGAAGAGCACGGCGTGTTCCTCCGCGATGCCGACGTCGAAGAACTGTTTTGGACACTCGGCGGCGAGGGGAGAGAGCCCGGTGCCGCTGGGCATGGCGGCGGTGATGCCGACGATGCGCGGGTCGGCCTTGGCGAGGCGGGCCAGGGCCTGGCCAAAGACGTCCTGATAGTTGGGCGGCGTGCCGGGGGCGGGCTTGCGGCTTTCGCCGGTGACGGGGTCGAACGAGCCGAGACCGTGAAATTTCTCGGGCGACTTTTGCGCGGCCTCGAGCCCCAGGCCCTTCTTGGTGAGCACGTGCAGCAGGATGGGGCCGTCGCTGTGTTTCGCGAACTCGAGGTTCTTGACCAGTTCGTCGATGTTGTGGCCGTCGATCGGGCCGAGGTAGCGCAGGCCGAATTTCTCGAACAGGCTCGACTCGACGAAGAAATCCTTGGTCTCGCGCTTCCACTTCATCCAGAGATGGTGCATCTCGGGGCCGTGCGGCAGGCTGGTGAAGAATTTCTCCAGGTCGTGGTGAATCTTGTTGTAGGTGGGGCTGGTGCTGAGGCGGTTGAGGTATTTGGCCATCGCCCCGACGTTCTTGGCGATCGACCACTCGTTGTCGTTGAGGATGACGATGAGGCGCCGGGTACAGGCGACGATGTTGTTGAGCGCCTCCATCGTGATGCCGCAGGTGAACGCCGCATCGCCGCAGACGGCGACCACGTGCTCGTGTGAGCCGCGGAGGTCGCGGGCGGTGGCCATGCCGAGCGCGGCGGAAAGGGCGGTGCCGGCGTGGCCGGCGCCGTAGCCGTCGTGCGGACTTTCGGAGCGGGAGAGGAAGCCGCTCAGCCCGCCGGTCTGGCGGAGCTTGCGAAAGGCCCCGCCGCCGCGGCCGGTCAGGAGCTTGTGCACGTAGCCCTGGTGGGACACGTCGAAGACAAACTGGTCCTCCGGCGTGTTGAAGACGCGGTGCAGCGCGATGGTCAGCTCGACCACGCCCAGGTTGGGCGCCACATGACCGCCGTTTAGGGAGGTCACGGTGATGATCTCGTCGCGCAATTCCTCTGCGAGGCGCGGCAGCTGGGCCGCGGAAAGGCCCTTGACGTCGGAGGGGCTGCGAATCTGGTCCAGCAGTCGCGGCAACGGGGGCGGCGCGACGGGTTGATCGGAAGCGGATGGATTCATCCTGAAAACGAAGGGAAAGCCGCGGCGGCTTAGCGGCCGCGCCCGGCATCGAACGGCTCGAAGGCGACGCCGTCTTTCTGCTTCTTGAGCTGCTCGATCTTCATCTCGGCATCCTTGAGCCGGGCCTCACACACTTTCAGCAACTTGCTGCCCTCCTCGAACTTGGCGAGGAGCTCGGCGAGCGGAACCTGACCGGATTCCATCGATTCAACGATGGATTCGAGCCGGGCGAGTGCCGCCTCGAAGGTGAGCTTGGCGTGTTTGTTGTCGGCCTCCACGTCCTCCTACCATGTCCGGCGGCAGCGGGATTTCAATCCCAGTTTCCGGCGCCTCCGGAGTCGGATGGGATAATCGCAGGGGCGCGAACTGGTCGCGCCCCTGAAAAGATTGGGCGCAGCGAGACTGCGCCCCTACAAGACCCAATGAAATCCCGCGCAAACAGCGTTTCCGGATCGCATCTAGACACGGGTAGGGCGTCGCGGCCTTGCGATTTTGGCTTCGCACGGCACGCGAAAGCGTTTGAAGTGGCTCCATGTTGCTGACCTTGGTGGCGGTTCTGATCGGCTTGCGGCTCGCCGCGCAACTCCTGCTCAACGCCCTGAACGCCTCTGCGGTGCGGCGGAATGCCGCCGCACCGCCGCCGGCGGTGGCGGCGATCATGGACCGGGCGACCTATGCCAAGACCGTGGACTACTCGCTCGCCAAGCTGCGATTCAGTTCGATCGAGGAGATTTTTGAAGCAGTGGTGCTGGCCGCGGCGATCTTCAGCGGCATGCTGCCGTGGTTGTATGCTCCCTTCCGGGCCTGGGCCCCGGACAGTGCGTGGAGCGGCGCGCTGTATGTGCTGGCCGTGGGCATGCTCCTGAACGTGCCCGCCCTGCCGTTCGACTGGTGGGGGCAGTTCCGGCTCGAGCAACGCTTCGGCTTCAACCAGGGGACGCTTCGGATTTGGGTGACCGACAAGCTCAAGGGTCTGCTGCTCATGCTGCTGATCGGCCTGCCGCTGCTCTGGGTGTTGTTCAACCTGGTGCGCTGGGTCGGCCGGGCCTGGTGGCTGTGGGGCTTCGCCCTGATGTTCGGATTCCAGCTCCTGCTGATCGTGCTCTACCCGAAGCTCATCCTGCCGCTCTTCAACAAGCTCACGCCGCTGGCCGAGGGCGATCTGCGCCAGCGGCTGCTGGCGCTGGCCGACCGCACCGGCTTCCGGGCGCGGACCATCCAGGTGATGGACGGCAGCAAGCGCTCGGCGCACTCGAACGCGTTTTTCACCGGCTTCGGCCGCTTCCGGCGCATCGTGCTCTACGACACCCTGGTGAGCCAGCTCACGCAGCCGGAACTGGAGGCCGTGCTGGCGCACGAGATCGGCCACTACAAGCGCGGCCATATTCCGAAAATGCTGGCGGTGTCGGCGGTGCTGCAGCTCGGAGGCTTCGCCCTCATCGCGTGGCTGGCGGACAGCCCCTGGTTCAACGCCGCCTTCGGCTTTCCGTCGGCCGGGCTGGCGCCCACCTTTCTCCTCTTCGGCCTGCTGAGCGGAGTGGTCACGTTCTGGTTCTCGCCGGTGCTCAACTTTGTGTCGCGCGGCCACGAGTACGAGGCCGACGCCTTTGCCCGGGAAGCCGTCGGCGGCGCCGGTCCCATCGTGGACGCCCTGCGAAAACTGGCGCAGAAGAACCTCAGCAATCTCACGCCGCATCCGCTTTACAGCGGTTTCCATTACTCGCATCCGACCTTGGCGGAGCGCGAACGGGCGTTGGCGGGGTGAGTCTTAACCACGGATCCCCCGGATGGATACGGATGGCTTGTCAGTCGGGCAGCGATCATCGGTGAAATCCACGGTCAGAAAGATGGTGCTGGCAGTTTGTCTCGCCACAGTTGTTCTCCGCGCTGAGACCCTGACGATCGCCACGTACAACGTGGAGAACTACGTCGCCGCCGGCCGCCGGGTCGACGGCGTCTACCGGCGGGCCTATCCCAAACCCGAGGCGGCCAAGCAGGCGCTGCGCACCGTGATCCGCGAGCTCAACGCCGACGTGCTGGCGCTGCAGGAAATGGGACCGGCCCCATACCTGCAGGAATTACAGCGCGATCTTCGCTCCGAGGGCATGGATTACCCGCACGCCGTACTGGCTGAGGCGGCCGATGCCGACCGGCATGTGGCGCTGCTCTCGCGGCGGCCGCTCAGCCGGGTGGAAACGCAGGCCGACCTCGGATTCAAGTATTTCAACGGGTGGGAGCGGGTGAAGCGGGGCGTGCTTGAGGTCGGGCTGGCCGCAGGGGAAGGCGACGTGACGCTGTTTGTGGTGCATCTGCGCAGCCGGTTCACCGAGCGGGCTGACGATCCGAACTCGGCCCGGTGCCGGGCCGGTGAGGCCGGGGCGATCCGCGATTTTGTGCTCCGGCGGTTTCCCGATCCGCGCGCCGCGCGCTTCCTCATCCTCGGCGATTGCAACGACACCAAGGACAGCAAGCCGCTGCGGCTGCTGAGGCGGCGCGGGCGGACGGTCATCGCGGAACTGCTCGCCGCCGCCGATGCGCGGGGCGACACCTGGACGCACACCTATCGCAAGGAGGAAACCTATACGCGGGTGGATCACATCCTCGTGTCGCCCGGCCTGGCCTCCGCCGTGAGCGGCGGCCGGGCGCAGATCTATGACGGTCCCGGCGGACGCGAGGCGAGCGACCACCGGCCGGTGTTGGTCCGGCTGGAGATGGACAAACTCACGCCGCTCGTTCGGGCGACGGGAACTCCGGCACGATGAGGCGAGAGCGGATGCGCAGTCGCATCCGGCCCGGGAACGGGAGGGAAGGCGAGCCAGGACGTGTGCTAAAGCTTCCTTCCGCAAGCATCGTCCCAAGCCAAACGCTATAGCCAACGCCTGCGAACGTCACACCAGCAACAGGGCGGGCTTTTCGAGCAGCTCCTTGAGCGCGGCGAGATACTTCGCGCCGGTGGCACCGTCCACCACGCGGTGATCGCAGGAGAGGAAGAGCGAGAGGCACTGGCCGATCACGATCCGGTCATCCTTCACCACCGGCTTCTTCACGGTCATGCCAATGGCGAGGATGGCGGCGTTGGGCGGGTTGATGATGGCGGTGAACCGCGCAATGCCCAGCATGCCGAGATTGGAGATGCAAAACGTGCCGCCGGTGTATTGCTCGGGCTTGAGCTTCCGGGCCTTGGCCAGGCCGGCGAGTTCGCGGGCTTCCGTGCTGATCTGGAAAATCGTCTTCAGGTGGGTGTCGCGGATGACCGGCGTGATCAGGCCGTCGTCAAGCGCCACTGCAAACGACACATGCGCGGCGGCATGGTGGCGGATGCCTTCATTTTCCCACGAACAATTGACGGTGGGCACGGCGCGCAGCGCCCCGGCGCTGGCCTTGAGGATGAAGTCGTTGACCGAGAGCTTGACGCCGTCCTTCTCCAGGCCGCGGTTGAGCTGGGCCCGGAGGGCCAGCAGCGGGTCGGCGTCGATTTCGATCTCCAGATAGAAATGCGGGATCTGCGTCTTGGACTCGACCAGCCGGCGCGCGATGGTGGCCCGGATGTTCGAGACGGGCACGAGTTCCTCGGTTTGGATCGGACTCCTGGCGAGGAGCGAGGGCGCGGCAGCCAGGGCGGAAGGCGACCGCGACGGGGGCGTCGCGGCTCCAGATTTTTCGGCCGCGAGAATGTCGGCTTGCACGATCCGGCCACCCGGCCCCGATCCTTTGAGGAGCGCGTAATCGAGGCCCTTCTCCGCGGCGAGTTTCCGGGCCAGCGGGGAAATTCTGGTCCGTTTGGTGGAAGAACCGGAGGCCGGGGACGGGAGATCGGAGAGAGGAGCAGGTTGTGGCGTGGAAGCAGGGATCCTTGGGACAGCGGTCGTGCCCGGCTGCTTGGCGACAAGTGGCGGCCCCGCGGGCACGGGTGCAGGCGGGGAGGGCGGGGAAGGCCGGACGGGCGTGGCGGCCACCGGCCTCTCCGGTGCGGACGGAACAACCGGCGCCTCGACCTTTTCCCCCTTTTTACCGACGGCGCAGAGAGGGGCGCCGATGGGGATCTGCGTGCCCACCTTGACGAACTGCCGGAGCAGGACGCCGTCGAAGAAGGACTCGAGCCCCATGGTCGCCTTGGCGGTCTCGATCTCGGCCAGCATATCACCGGATTTGACGGCGTCGCCCTCCTGCTTGAGCCATTTGACCAGCGTGCCCACCGTCATGGTGTCGCTGAGTTTCGGCATGTCGATGATCTGGGCCATGGGAGTGAAGGTGAGAGTGAAAGTGAGGGTGGACCGCGCCGCGATCCGCGGCGGTTACAGCATTTCCAGCACGGCTTTCATGATGCGCTGCGGGTTGGGTAGTTGCTCCTTTTCCATTGGCGGCGAATAAATGGCGGGGGCATCGATCGCGGAAATGCGTCTGATCGGGGCGTCAAGGTCGTCGAAGGCCCGGTCTTGGATCAGATAGGCGAGCTGGGCCCCGACGCCGCAGAAAGGTTTGTTTTCCTCAACCAGCAGGACGCGGTTGGTCTTCCGCACGGAGGCGAGGATGGTTTCCTCGTCGAGCGGACGGATGGAGCGCAGGTCGACGACCTCGACGCTGACATCGTGCTCGGCCTCCAGGAGCTGCGCGGCCTTGAGCGAATTGATGACGGCGCGGCCGTGGGCGACGATGGTCAGGTCCGTGCCCGGTCGTTTCACGTCGGCCCGGCCCAGCGGAATGAGGTATTCCTCCGCTGGCACCTCGGCCTTGTCGTTATAGAGAATGGTATTCTCCAGAAACATCACCGGATCATTGTCGCGGATGGCCGCCTTGAGGAGGCCTTTCGCGTCGTAGGCGGTGGCGGGGCAGACAACCTTGATGCCCGGATGGCTGGCGAGGACATTCTCGGGCGTGTGGCTGT
Source organism: Opitutaceae bacterium (assembly GCA_028688225.1). Taxonomy (GTDB): domain Bacteria; phylum Verrucomicrobiota; class Verrucomicrobiia; order Opitutales; family Opitutaceae; genus Fen-1467. Next base: position 59,312 of record JAQTYQ010000019.1, read on the forward strand.
GCGTGGCGCCGACATTGGTGCCGCCGTTGGCCGGGCCGCGGATGACGATGGGGATGTTGATCAGGCCGCCGGACATGTAGCGGATGTTGGCGGCGTTGTTGAGAATCTGGTCGAAGGCGACGGAGTAGAAACTCCAGAACATCAGTTCCATCACGGGCCGGATGCCGAGCATGGAAGCGCCGACGCCAAGCCCGATGAAACCGGCTTCGCTGATGGGCGTGTCGACGATACGCTGCGGACCGAAACGGGCGAGCAGTCCCTCGGTGACCTTGTAGGCGCCGTGAAACTGGGCGACCTCCTCGCCCATGACCACAACGTTGGGGTCGCGCTCCAGCTCCTCGGCCAGCGCCTGGTTGAGTGCTTCGCGATAGGTGATGAGTGGCATCCGGAAGGGAAAGTGAGCGTGAAGATGAAAGTGAAGGTGGAGTGGGGGAAGTTGGGAAAGGAATCAGGCCGGGGAGCGAGGCGGGATCTCAGTCGAAGAAGATCCGGCCCTGCGATTGCTTCTGGCCGGGATTGTCCTCCTCCCAATAGACGTCTTTCCGGATGTCGCCGACGGCGGGGAAGGGGCTGGCCTCCGCAAACTCGGCGGCCCGCTCGGCCTCGGCGCGCGCCGCGGCGTCGACCTCCTGCTCCACCTCGGCGGTCAGCACGCCCTCGGCGGCCAGCATGTCGCGGGTCAGGGTGAGGGGATCCTTGGTGCGGCGGTAGTTCTCGATCTCCTCCTTGGTGCGGTAGGTGGAATCGGGATCGGCGACGGAATGACCGCGGTAGCGGTACGTCATGATCTCAAGTACGCCCGGCTGGAATTTCTCGCGGGCGAGCTGGAGCATCCGGTCGGTCTTTTCGCGCACCTCGTAAAGGTCATGGCCATTGCCGGTATCCCACGCCATGCCGTATCCCTCGGCCCGCTGGGCGAGCCCGGGCCCGGCGGAGGAGCGCCGCTGGCTCGTGCCCATGGAATAGCCGTTGTTTTCGATGACAAAGACCACGGGCAGGCTCCACAGCGCCGCAAGGTTGTAGGCCTCATGCACCGCGCCTTGGTTGACGGCACCATCGCCCATGAAGGTGAGGCAGGCACCCTTGAGGCCCCGGTACTTCAGGGCGTAGGCAATGCCGGTGCCGAGCGGCAACTGCCCGCCGACGATGCCGTGTCCGCCCCAATAGTTCCGCGCCGGATCGAAGAAGTGCATCGACCCGCCCTTACCCTTGGAACAGCCGCTCGCCTTGCCGTAAAGTTCGGCCATCAATTCGTTCAGGTTCATGCCGACCGCGATGGCATGGCCGTGGTCGCGGTAGGCGGTGATGACGTGATCGTCCTTTTGCATCACGGAGCAACACCCGACCGCCACGGCTTCCTGGCCGATGTACAGATGCAGAAACCCGCCGATGCGCCCCTGCTGGTAGGCGCGGAGGCTGCGCTCCTCGAAGCGCCGGATGCGCATCATGGTGCGGTAAAGCGCGATCCGTTCCGCCGTGGACAGCCTGGCGTTGATCGGCGCCCGGCTCGACGCCGAGGCGCGGACAGCAGGCGGTGCTTCCTTTTTCTCAACGATAGCGGCTGGCTTCTTGCTCACAGATTGAAGGTGGCGGCAACGGACAGATTAATGGTCGGTATAAGCGGCGATTAATCAAGTGGGCGATGCCTTTTCGCAAGTTGAAACCTCCTGCCTGAACCCGCCGCGACCGGGAAACGCCAGAGCGCCCGGATGCGGAGCGTCGCCGGCGCCGGTTTATGCCGGCGAGGGTGGCGGCGGCGTGACTTCCTCAATCACGACGCGCACCGGCCGGCCCGGGGCGCAGTCGGCGCGGAGCGCGACGAACCGGTCGCGGTAGCGGTCGAAGATCGGCCAGAGCGCGGCGCGGTCCGTCTCGGGGATGGAGAGCCGGGCGATCGCGGCCCGGCTGAAGAACCCGAAACGGCCTTCGTCGATGTCGGGCGGCTGGACTTCGAGCGGATGCCGGCAGTGGAACAGGAACATCAGCCAGTGACTTTCGCCCTCATAGGCCTTTTCCGCGATCATGGCGAAGAGATGCAGGTCGTCGGTGCCGATGCGAAGGCCCGTCTCCTCCAAGGTCTCGCGCACGGCGCACTCGAAGGGCGACTCGCCCATCGCCATCTCCAGCTTGCCGCCGATCGGGCTCCAGTTGCCGAAATTCGGCGCCTTGTTGCGATGGATGAGCAGGAGTTCGCCGGCACGGTTTTCGAGGAAGACGAGGACGCTGATCTTGTAGGGAAGCACCGGAGGCATTGCGTTTGAGGCGGGGCGAACGACAGACCACGGAGCGTGGCAACGGGATCAGTCCGGGCAATGTTTTTCCAGCCGGATGTCGATTGAGCTTGAACTAACGGAGAATTTCCAAATAGCAGGAATCCCCCTATGCATCTTTCCCGGATTCTGGCCGTGGACTGCGGAGCCACGCACGTGACCGGCGGTGTTTTGATCCGCGGCCCGGATGGCCGGTATACGCTTGAGCGTTTCGCCCGCGAATCCATGGATCAGGCCGGCCCTGACGATGGCGGTTGGGTGGCAGGCGCCGGCCCGGCCCTCCAGCGGATCGTCCGGAGAGAAAAGTGGCGCGGTCCCTGCATCCTGGGCCTTCCCGGGCATTGCACGTTCAATCAGCTCAGCCGAATTCCCTGCCTCGCCGCGCGGCAGCGCCGGAAAATCATCGAGTTTGAAGCCCGGCAGGGGATTCCCTTTGCGCTGGAAGCAGTCGCGTGGAGTCACGTGGCGGTCGGCAGCCATGAGGGCCATTTGGACGTGGCGCTGACGATGGTCAAACGGTCCATCCTGGAAGCGTTGTGCAGGCAGATGCGTGCCGCCGGCTTATATGCGCAGGTTGTGATGCCGGCCTGGTCGGTCATCCGTCATGGGCAGGGCTATAATCATCCCGATACCGGCGAGGCGCTGGTTGTCTCCATTGGCGCCCGCACCACCCACCTGCTTTATTGCGGAGCGACCAGGTTTTTCCTGCGCACCATCACTTGGGGCGGGGAGGCGGTTACGCAGAAGATCGCTGAGGAATTGCAGCTGGGCCAGCCCCATGCTGAGTCCCTTAAGCGTCGGGTTCTCGGCGAACCGGCCGGGCTGCCGACAGATGCACCTGAAAGCATGGCCGTCCAGCTGGCGGTGGATGAATTCGCGCGGCGTCTGGGTGGAGAAATATCCCGGTCCCTGGTCGGACTGGGACGGGAAGGCGAGAGCGGCCGGCCGGCGCTGCTCTATCTTGATGGAGGAGGATCCGCGATCCCGGATTTGCCGGCCCGGCTCGCGCACAGCCTGCAACTCGAGATCCGCCGGCGGGATCCTCTGCGGCATCTGCAGCTCGGCCCCGCCGCCGCCGAGCTGATCAAGGCAATCGGACCCGCTGCGGTGTCCGGCCTCGTGGGGCTCGCCGCGAGCGCGGCGGGCCCCGAGCGGGGCAAGGTCAACCTGCTGCCACCCGCCCTGCGCGGCGAATTATTCCTCCATCGCTGGTGGCCGGGCATCGGCGCCGCGGCCTTGCTCGCCCTGGCCGGGCTGGCCTTTGCCATCAGCCATCATCGTTCGGTGGAACGGGAAACCGTGCGGCTGACCGTCGAAATTGAGGCGAAGATCAGCGCCCTGCGCCGGTTGGATGAGGGCAACCGGGCCAATCGCGCGCGCGTGGAGCAGACCAACCGGCGGATCGCGGCATTGCAGCGGTTGAGCAACGCCAAATCGAGCTGGGTCGTGTTTCTCGGCGATCTGCAGTCGCGGCTGACGAAAACGGAGGACGTCTGGATCGAGAGACTCCAAGTCCTGCCGCCTGGCGCTTCGGAGACGTCCGCCGCCCCCGCTCAAACCGAAGCGGCAAGAGACGTTGAACCCGGCAGCGGCAATATCCGGACCGAGGCATCCCCCGCCGGCTACCGGCTCACCTTGGGCGGATGCGTCCTGGATGCGCATACTCCGCTGACGCGCCCCAGCGAGAACGCCTATCACCGGGCCAGATCGCTGCTGGCGGCCCTGCGGGAATCACCCTTTGTCGCCGGCGTGGAAAATGAACGCTTCGACAGCAGTCGGGCCGGCGTTCTGCGGTTCGAAATCACCCTGCTGCCGGCACCGCAAAAACTTTTCTGACTTTTTGCCTCATGATCCGTCTCAAGCAGCATCCGGTTTTTTGCGGAAGCGCGGCCCTGGTCGCGACGCTGCTGGCGGTGGAGAGCTGGTGGCTGCACGCCGTCCGCCGGGCGGAGGCCCTGGCGTGGGCCACGCTGGCCCAAAAACAACAGGAATGGCACGTACTTACCGCGCGGGAACCGATCCCGGCGGAGCTTCAAGCCGCAGATACCGCGGCCATCCTGGGCCGGGCCGAAGACGAACTTGCCGTGTTGGAGGAAAGTCTCGGGCGTCTGGGGTTTACGGCCGAGGTTTTTCGCGAAGAAGCATCGGCGCAGCCGGCCTCGCGGCTTGAGGCGTTCTTTGATCTCGCCGGTTTCTGCCGTCGTTGGCAGGAGAAAGCCGGCGGCGCCGGCGTGAAAATATCCGCGGAGGAGGCCTTTGGTTTTTCCGACTACGTTCATGCCGGTCCCGATCCCGGGGTCATTCCTGTGATCCATCGCCAGCGGCTGATGGTGGAGCGTCTTTTGGAGGCCCTTTTGGCATCGAGTCCGAGCGAACTGGTGGCCGTGCAACGGGAACGGCCGCGGGGGCATGCGGCGGCCGGCGGTCCGGCGCCAGGCGACAAAGGCAAGGGCGAGCCTGACCTGCTCACATTCGAACCTCGGCTTTCGCTCCGGGAACCCGGTGTGATAGAAACCACCGGTTTGCGGCTGGCCTTTCTCGGCCGCACAGCGGCCCTGCGTTGTTTTCTCAATCAACTTGCCCAAGAGGAGGTCCCCTTGGTGGTCCGGAGCGTGGAGGTCGAGCCGGTGCGGGGACCTCCCGAGCGGGCCACCGGATTATCCGGAGGCACGGAGCCGCTCGCCGTGCTCGTCCGCCCGGTGCTCTCGCGGTTCACCGTGACCGTGGAATTTTGCGAACTCCGGGGAATAACGGCGCGGGCAGCGGCAACGGCCGCAGTCGCGCCCGAGGCCGGGGAACCTGCGCCAGCCGTTCACCTCTGGGCCGAACCCGGGCCGCAGCGCCGCGGTCACGGGTGGCTCTACGATGTTTTCACGCCACCCTCGGTGTACTATGATCGCAAAGCGGGCCGGCTGAGCGCCACGCCGGCTGCGGGGGTCACGGGGGGTGGCACGACGGAGCCGCGGCTTGATCTGGAACTGCTGGAAATACGCCCCGGCCTTTTCCGCCTGCAGTTGGTGGGCTTTGCCGGCGGGACGGAAAATCTTCGCGGGATATTCCTCGATCCCGGCACGGGCGAAACGGTGATCGGTCACCCCGGGGAAAGTCTCGCCGGGCGTGGCTTGACGGTGAAAAGCATCGGCTTGGATCGAGGCCCCGTCGGCAGCGTCGCCAGCGCGGAAACCCGGGGCATCGCGGTCACCGCGGTCGTCGTCGATGAAGGCACGGGGATCGAGGTTGTGCTGACCAGTCGCGAACCCTGCCGGGAGGGCGCCCCGCTGGGATTGTTTGCGAGCCGGAAAACCCCGGACTTCCGCCGGGAGTTGCAGGCCGGGGAATCCGTCGCCCTCGACGGGATGAACTACTGTGTCGAGCGGATAGAACCGGAGACGCAAAGCGCGGTGGTCGTGTGTCTGCCTCCGGGCGGAAGGGAGCCGCTGGTCCGGACGCTGCCGGCTCAACGCACACCGGTCGAAAAACCCGCCGAGGACACTCCCCGGGGTGGATAAATTTTTTCCCCACTCTCATGAAGACATCCATCCGCCGCCGACTGGTCACGCTCGCTGCGACCATCACGTTTTTGGCCGGCCATCTCGCGGGCGAGCCGGCGCGAGAGGACGCCAATCCCGCCGGCCGGGAGCACCTCAAGACACGGACGGAACTGCTCGAGGGGGTGATGAGATCGTGGCAGCAACCTGGTGCCGTTCCGGAGTTGCCGTCCGGCGGTGGAGACGGGTTGAGCACGGGACCGGTGCAAAGAAAATTGGAGGCCATCTTCATCCCCGCGGTGAACTTCACCCATGTTGAGTTAAACCGGGTGGTGGGCGCGTTGGCGACGGTGGCCGAGGAATTCGACACCACCGACGAGAAGCCCAAGGGCGTGAACATCATCCTCATCGATCCGGGCAGCGCCAATCCTCCGGTCACGATCACCCTCCGCAACCTGTCGCTGAAACGGATTCTCGATCTGGTGACTGATTCCGTCGGCTACCAGTATGAGGTGCAGGCGGACGCGGTCGTGGTCCGACCGGGCGGGGAACGCGGCGTGCTCACGACGGAAGTGTTCCCGGTTTCACGTTCCACGGTGATCCGCATGACGGGACAGGGAAACTGCGGGGAGGCGCGGAGCAGTCATGCCGGCGGGGGAGGCGCCGGCGCGAAGACCGTGGGAACCGGGATCGACGAGGCAGAGGCGCTGCGGCATTTCTTTCAACGGGCGGGCGTGGTTTTCGATGGTGCACCGGGTTGCAGCCTCGCCTACGACGGTTCCGCGATCATCGTCAGCCAGACGGCGCGGAATCTTGAACGCATCCGCACGATTCTGCGTCGGTACCGCGAAATCCGCCAGGTCGAGATCGAGGCCAAATTCCTGGAAGTCCAGGAAGGCGCGCTGGATGAACTGGGCATTCAGTGGGATATTGGCGGCCGGCCCGTGCCGCTGCTGGATCCCCTGACCGGCGTCCCACTCCGCAATCCGGACGGTTCGCCCCGGGTGGAGTATCGCGCAAGGTACCGTACCGCCGATCCGGTCGGCGGCACCGCCGTCAACCGCACGCTGGCCGACGCCTTCCGGCACGCCCAGCGCTCCAGCGACATCATCATCGATGACACCGCGGTTGGCTCCCTGGCGCCGCCGGCCCTGCCGGGGGCAAACAATCTCGGGCAGGCGGCGGGAAACTTCGCGGCCATCACCGGCACGATCGGCGAATTCGACGTGAATGCCGTCGTCCGGGCGCTAGCGCAGAGAAATGGCTCGGATCTGCTCAGTGCTCCGCGGGTCACCGTGCTCTCGGGCAGCGAGGCGCTCATCACCGTCGCGCAGGAGATGCGTTATCCCCAGTCATTCGGCGAAATTCAGAGTCAGGTGGGCAACGGCCGGACCGCGGGGGATGGCAGTAGCGGTTCCGCGGGCGTGGCCATCACCGCCGGCACCCCGCAGGAGTTTGCCACCCGGAACGTGGGCGTGGAATTGCGCGTGACCCCCACGGTGGAGGAGGACGACTTCAGCATCAGTCTGGAACTCAACCCCAAGGTCACCGAATTCGAGGGCTTTATTGAATACGGGGGCCCCAGCATCGCCATTTCGGGCGGACGCACCGTCACCGTCCCGCCGGGATTCTACCAGCCGATCTTCTCCGTTCGCGAAGTCAGCACCCGGGTGACGATCTGGAACGGCGCCACGATCATCATGGGCGGGCTCACGCGGGAAGAGGTGAAGAAAGTGGAGGACAAGGTTCCCATCCTCGGCGACATTCCGCTGCTCGGGCGCGCATTCCGGTCGAAAGGCGAGAGCACGCAGAAACGCAATCTGCTGATTTTCGTCACGGCCCGTCTCGTCAATCCCGGCGGCGCGCCGCGAAAACCCCGGGGTGAAGGGGCCCCCGTCCCGTCAATCCCGCACGGACCGCCTGCAGGCTCCGGTGCCGATCAAACGACATCCGGTTAAAATAGGATTTACGAAGAATTGCGGTTTACGCGGGCGGGAGTTCCCGTTTGGCTGCGCGCATGGGCAAATGGCTGCTTGTTGACGGCTTCAATCTCGCCTATCGCTGCTACTTCGCGGTACCTGAACTCACCCGGGCCGACGGCTTCCCCACCAACGCCGTGCACGGCTGGGTCAAATCCCTCTGGAAACTGGCCGATCAGGAGAAGCCGGCGGCGACGCTGGTCTTCTTCGATCTTGGCGGAGCCCAGGACCGCCTCGCGCTTCTGCCGGAATACAAGGCTCAACGCGAGGAGATGCCGGCGGAGCTGGTCAAGCAGCTGCCCTACATTAAAGCGGTGACGCGCGCCATGGGACTGGTCGGGGTGGAGAAGGCGGGGGTGGAATCGGATGATCTGCTGGCTTCGCAGGCCGTGCAGCTGGCCGCGCAGGGACACGCCGCGGTGATCGTGAGCGCCGACAAGGATTTCGCGCAGATCGTCGGCGAGCGCATCGTCATCCTGCTGCCTCCGCCCTCCGCCAATCCCAAGCTGGGCTGGCGGCGACTCGATACGGCCGGAGTCGTGGAAAAGTTCGGCGTGCCGCCGGCGCAGATTCCCGACTATCTGGCCCTCGTCGGCGACTCCTCCGACAACATCCCCGGCATTGAGGGCGTCGGCCCCAAGACCGCCGCCCGCTGGCTGCAGCAGTTTGGCAGTCTCGCCGGCGTCGTCGACCATGCCCGACAGCTCAAGCCCGAGCGTTTTCAGGAGTCGGTCAGCGCGCTGGCCGACCTGGTCCGGCGCAACCTCAAATTAACCACGCTCAATCTCAGCCTGCCGACCGTCGCCGCGGAAAAGCCCGCCGCCGATCCCGTGGAATTGTTCCGCCTGCTCGAAGAGCTGGAGATGAAATCCACCCTGGCCGAAGCGCGGCAGCGCTATGCGCAGACGGAGATGTTCTAGGCCGCGATCCGGGAGGCCCGCCAGCTACTTGTCTTCCTGCGAGATGCCCTGCGGGTCAAAAATGTAGCCGACCCCATGGACGGTGCGGAAGGCGGTGAGTTCGACACCGTGTTTTTTCAAAAGATCGCGCACCTTGACGACGTATTGATCGAGGGAACGGCTGCGGACATCGGCATGCAGGCCCCAGACGGAGTGAATCAGCGCCTTGCGGGTGATGACGACACCCTGGTTGTTGTTCAGGTAGGTCAGGATGCCGAGTTCCTTGCGTCCGATCAGCTCGATTGCGCCGTCGGGAAATTCCACCTCAAGCCGGACAGGCGTGACCTTGACCCCGAGGAAAGTAAACGGCTCGTCGAGGACGCGCACGTTCTTGGTGATGTTGAAATCGGTACGGGATTCGGCCCGCCGCAGCACGGCATGAATGCGGGCGATGAGCTCCGGATAGCCGAAGGGCTTGGTGATGTAATCATCACCCCCCATATCCAGGGCCTTGACCTTGTTCACTTCCAGCGTGTTGCCCGTAAGAAAAATCGTGGGGACCGTGATATCCTCCCGTTTCAGCTCCTCGAGCAGCGCAAAGCCCGACTGGTCGGGCAGGGTGAGGTCGAGCAACATCAGGTTGGCAAAATTGCGCTTCAGGAAGCGGGCGGCATGCGCGCAGCGATTGTAGACCTGCGTCTGCATGCCGGCATCCTCAAGGTGCTGGGCGATGAGTTTGGCCAATTCCTCCTCATCCTCCACGACCAAAATCAGCGGTTTCGGCTCCGAGCGTGCAGGTCGGGGGGGCTGGAGGGGTGGTAACGGACGATCCGTCATGAGAATCAAGGCGCAGTGCGAGAGAACGAACGACTGAAGAAACAGTCCCGCTTTTTTACAAATCGGAACCCGTTTGTCAAAGGAATCCCGAGCCTGGGCAGTGTGCCGGCCGCAAGGTGGCCGCCGGGCGGGCGGAAGCGCGCCAGTTTTATGCTTGAGTGTCCTTGACGCTATGTGTCCTTTGGCCCCGTGTCTGAAAAAACTCCACTGCTGATGGTCGGCCTGCCGAAGGGCAGCCTCGAGGAATCAACCCGGAATCTTTTTGCGAAGGCAGGGTTCAAGATCACGGTCAGCTCGCGTTCGTACCGTCCGTCGATCGACGATCCCGAACTCGACTGCCGCATGGTCCGGGCCCAGGAAATGAGCCGGTATGTGGAACACGGTTTTTTCGACTGCGGCCTGACCGGCTATGACTGGATCCAGGAGAACGAGTCGAAGGTGGTGGAGGTGTGCGACCTCATCTATAGCAAGGCCTCGACGCAGAAGTCACGCTGGGTCCTGGCGGTGCCGGAAAACTCGCCGGTGCAAAAGGCCGAGGATCTGCACGGCAAGCGCGTTGCGACCGAGCTGGTCAACACCGTGCGCCGCTATTTTGCGGCGAAGCAGGTGCCGGTGGAGGTGGAATTCTCCTGGGGCGCGACCGAGGTGAAGGTCCCCGATCTGGTGGATGCCATCGTGGATATCACGGAGACGGGCGGTTCCCTTCGTGCCAACAAGCTGCGCATCGTGGACACGCTGCTGTACACGAACACCAAATTCATCGCCAGCAAAGCCAGTTGGGAAAATCCGGCCAAGCGCCGCAAGATCGAGATCATCGCCATGCTGCTCACCGGTGCGCTCGAGGCCGGGAGCAAGGTCGGTCTCAAGCTCAACGCGCCCAAGGCCAGCCTGGACCGGTTGTTGAAGACACTGCCGGCCCTGCGCAACCCCACGGTTTCGCCGCTCGCCTCGCCCGAGTGGGTGGCGCTCGAGACCATCATCGACGAAAGCGTGGTGCGCGAAATCATTCCGCAGCTCAAGGCGCTCGGCGCCGAGGGCATCATTGAGTACCCTTTGAACAAGGTGGTCTATTGAGCAGCCGGCGGGCGCTGGAGCCGCGCCCCCTTGTTGCTGGAACGCCCGGAACCGGTTGGATGCCGCATGAAAGTCACGCTCGCCCTCCTCCAGCATGCCTGCGGGGTAGATCCGGCGGCGAACACCGAGAAGGCGCTCGCCCTGGCCGGGCGGGCGGCGCAGCAAGGGGCGCAGATCATCTGCACGCAGGAATTGTTTCGCTCGCAGTATTTCTGCCAGAGCGAGGACGGCGACAACTTCAAGCTCGCGGAGCCGGTCCCCGGACCCACGACGGCGGCGTTCCAGAAACTGGCCCGGAAGCACCGGATTGTCGTCATCGCCTCGCTCTTCGAGAAGCGGACGGCGGGACTTTATCACAACACGGCGGCGGTCATCGATGCCGATGGCTCGCTGCTGGGCATCTATCGGAAGATGCACATTCCGGATGATCCGCTTTACTACGAGAAGTTTTATTTCACCCCGGGCGACACCGGCTTTCGGGCCTGGTCGACCCGGTATGGCCGGATCGGCGTGCTCATCTGCTGGGATCAGTGGTATCCCGAGGCGGCGCGGCTGACCGCCTTGCAGGGCGCGGAGATACTTTTTTACCCGACGGCCATCGGCTGGCATCCACGGGAAAAAAAGCGCTTCGGAACGGACCAGCATGCCGCCTGGGAGACAATCCAGCGCTCTCATGCCGTGGCCAACGGCTGCTATGCGGCGGTGGCCAACCGCATCGGCCATGAACGGCCGGCCGGCGGTGCCGGCATCGAGTTTTGGGGGCAGAGCTTTGTGGCCGGCACGAGCGGGCAGATGCTGGCCAAGGCCGGCGCCGACACGGAGGAAGTAGTGCTGGCCACGATCGACCTGGAGGAGGTGGACCGCACCCGCACGCACTGGCCCTTCCTGCGTGACCGGCGCATCGACGCCTACGGCGATCTGACCCAGCGGTTCAGCTCCTGAGCGGCCGAGAGAAATAAGGTCGCGCGCTGAAAAAAGCCGGATTCTGCTGGTTGCTTGCCGATGTCTCCCCGAACGCAATTCTCTCAACCCGTGGCCGGCGCAGTGACGCCGGCACGCTTGGGTTTTCGCATGCCGGCCGAGTGGGAGCCGCAGGAGGCCGTCTGGCTTTCATGGCCGCATCGCTTGAAGACCTGGCCGGGACATTTTCGCCCGATCCCGGCAAAGTTCGCCGAAATCGCGGCGGTGATCAGCCGATTTGAGGAGGTGCGCATCAACATCGCGCGTCCGCTGCAAGACCGGGCCTGGAGGCTCCTGGAAAAGGCCGGAGCCGAGCGGACAAAGGTCAAATTCTACAACCACGCGACCAACGACTGTTGGTGCCGTGATCACGGGCCGATCTTCATTCGGAACGATCGCAGCGGAGAGGTGGCGCTGACCGACTGGATCTATAATGCTTGGGGCGGGAAATATCCGCCCTTCACCCTCGACAATCGGATTCCATTGCGGATCGGACGCGCGCTTGGTCTGAGGCGTTTTGCGGCCGGCGTCGTCCTTGAGGGAGGTTCCGTTGATCCGAACGGCCAGGGACTGCTTCTCACCACCGAGTCCTGCCTGCTCAACCGGAACCGCAATCCTGACCTCACCCGTGGCGAGATCGAGCAGGCGTTGAAGGACAACCTCGGGGTCGAAACCGTGGCCTGGCTGGGCCGCGGCATCGCCGGCGACGACACGGACGGGCATGTGGATGATCTGAGCCGTTTCTTCCGGACCGATGGAATTGTCAGCGCGGTGGAACGCAATCTGCGCGACCCGAATCACCGTCCTCTCCAGGAAAACCTTGAACGGCTGGCATCACTCCGCACGCCCGCCGGTCGCCGGGTTTCGGTCGTGGAGTTGCCCATGCCGGATCCCTGCTTTAGCGCGGGGCAACGCCTGCCGGCCAGTTACGCCAATTTTCTTGTCGTCAATGGCGCCGTCCTCATGCCTGCGTTCCGCCAGCCCCGGCGCGACGCCGAAGCCGCCGCGGTGTTGGCCGGTTGTTTTCCGGGACGGACAATTATTCCGGTGGACTGCCGGGATCTGATCCTGGGACTGGGCACGCTGCACTGCATTTCCCAGCCGCAACCGGCGTAAGCTTTCCTTGTCTTTCCCCCGACGATCGTCATCCCTGTTTGACCGGGAAACTTCACTGCACCGCTGGATCAGCGGCATCACATGACGATCAAGGCCATTGCTCCGTTATTTCTCCTCGTCGCAGCCTCCAGCCTGATCACGGGCTGTGGATCGATCGATGCAATGGGCAATTCCGTCAAGGGTCGCTTTGGGCGCGTACCGCCCAAGGTGCGGATCATCGAGGGTGATTCCCGCCAGGTTTACGAGGCGGCGCGGCTGGCGATGGTGAAACTCGATTACGAGGTGTTGAGTGGCGGACCGGCCCAGGGGAGGCTCGACGGCCTTTCCCCCATCGGGGGTGGCGGCGACTTCAAGTCATCACGACAACGTTCCATCTCGATCCATCTTCAGGCAGTGGATGACCGCAGCGTCGCAGTGAGCGTCTTGCTCAAGGAGATCGTCGAGGAAGACTTCAGCAAGGTTGCCAATCCGGCGACGGAGACGCCGTTGCGCGACTCGGCGTCCTATGAGGTTTTCTTCGAGGAATTGGCGCGCCAGCTGCAAGCACTGAAAGGAAAGTGACTTATAGCACCACAAGCCAGGGGCCGGCCGCGCGCGGACTCCTTGGGTGCACGGTCTTTTGTTTTGAGCCCATGGCTCAGCGGATGACGCGCAGGCAGGCGGCGGGATCGGAGTGGAGGCGTTCCATGATCACCTTGAGCGGAACCTCGGGGTAATGGACGGGGGTCAGTGTGAGC
>JAQTYQ010000089.1 GCA_028688225.1 Opitutaceae bacterium
CAACCGACGTGATGACCGCACGAACGGAAGGCCATCACCAAAACTGACCCGTCGAGTGGTAGACCAGACGACCATTCGAGCGAATGAACATAAGCATCGGCGAGGCCGACGATCCGAGCCGGCCGCAGAGCGGCGAACTCCACCACGATCGACCGATCTGCCCGGTGGAACGGAGCCGGGCGAGCCTATTGCCGCTTCGAGCCGCCCATGGCGTGCTTGCTGTTGCTGCCGCGGCGTTGGATAGCCTTGAGGGCGGCAAGCGATGTCACCACTGGAAGCCTGACGGCGGCAGCAAGGTGGTTATGGATGCTGCGTCCCTGGTGGCATGGCTGCCGGCAACGATACGAGGATGGCTTCGATCGGGCGACCCAATGGGAGCGGCCGGCGGGGGAGGCGCTTCGCTCGGTTATCGCCGCTGTTGAGGGAAGCGCATGACACGGTCCGATGCATTGCCCTAACGCCAAAGGCTCGGATCGAGTGCGGCAGCAGAATTTCCGGCGAGGCCGAGGCGCTCGGCCCGGGTCAACAAGTGCTTGACCGAGGAAGGATGCCAGCGCGTGCCACCTCGCGGCGTTCGTTCGCGCATGGCTTCGAGCTGGGCGGCGATTTGCTGCAAGGTACGATCGGGCGCTGCCGCCTTGATTCCGGCGACCAGACGAACCAGCCGGTCGTCGCCATGCTGTGGCCGGGCGCGGTCCAGCAGGCTGTTTTCCACGAGGCCATCACGGGCCAGCCGGCGGACCGTTCGGCGCAACCGCTCGACGGTCCAGGGCTTGCCCTGGCCGTGAGTAGGGGTCTGTCCACGGTTGAGGACCCGCACGACATCGCCCCAGGGCTGGTCCGGGCGCATCCGCCGCACGATCGGCAGCCAGGCGTCGGCCTGCGCCAGTACAGCGTCGAGATACGCGGCGTCGCGACCCTTTCTGGCCTTGCGGATGGCGTCCGGGTCGTGGGCGCGCAGGCCCGGATTGCCGCCGATGCGCCCACGGCTCCGGGCGGCGCGCAATCCGGCCTTGGTTCGTTCGGCGATGAGCGCCCGCTCGAGCTGGGCAACGGCGCCGAGTACCTGCAGCGAGAACATGCCCTGCGGCGTCGTGGTGTCGATCGGGTCGCGCAGGCTCCGGAAATGCGCCCCCGCATCCTCCAGCTGTTCGATGACGGCGAGCAGGTGGCTGACCGAACGCGCCAGACGATCGAGCCGAACCACCACCAGGGTTTCACCGGGACGGATCTCTTTCAGCAAGCGTATCAGCACCGGCCTGCCCCGATCGGCGCCGGAGGCATGTTCCTCGAGGATCGTGGCGCAGCCGACGGCGCGCAGCTCATCCAGCTGCGGGTCGGTGCCCTGATCGTCGGTGGAGACGCGGGCGTAGCCGATCAGGCGGCCGCCCGCGGGCATTTTTCGGCTTTTGGGCGTCGTCACGTCGATCGGGCTCCTCTCCGAGCCTATTTTTACAATTCAACAAAGTGTTTGTAAACGGCCGTTTGCAAGGGTGGCCGAGAGCCCGAGCCTGAAAGAACTCTTCGACGGGCTGCCGGGGGAGGGGAGGGGGCTGAGTTGGCGGGAGCGCTTCGGCAGGCCGCTTTTGGCGGGATTTGAGCCCTGCGGCGGGCCTTAGGGCGACCCGAAGGCCCGAAATTCTCTCGGCTTCGACCGCCCAAGATCGCTCAACGGGACTGAGCGACAACTCACATTATCGGAGGTAGCTGTAGAGCCAACGGCGGGGCAGGGGCCTCCAGGATAATAAGACCCTTATTTGACGGGTCAGCCATTTATCCGTAAGTCAACGTGTATCCCTCTGATATCTGGAGCGCCTGCTGTGGAGCCGCGGCCCGCATTTCGACACGCTGATTCACCTCCTACCGGGCGGCCGCTCTGATGGCGGCCGATCGGTTCGACGACGCGCCGCTCGACAGCTTGACCCGCACCGCGCAGGCTGACCCGATGGTGCTCGCGGGCGCGCTCGCCGCCGCCGCCGCCGCCATCGCCCGGCTCGACCAGGCGCTGGCCAGCCATCCCTTGGCCCAGGCCTTCCTCTACCGCACCCGTCTCGAGTCGGTCCGCGCCCAAGCCGCGGTCGACGGCCAGCTGATCGACCCCTGGCACCTCGCCGCGACCATCGAAGGCCTGCGGCTGCGGATGGACCCGTATCTGCGCATCATCGACCGCGGCGAGATCCTGGACCGCGCCCGGGCCGCCCTGACTTTGCACCAATGGATCGTCGAGCCGGACTTCGATCAGGAAGGCGAGGTCCAGCGGGCCGAGACCATGCTGGCGATCCAGCCCGCATCATTGCCACCGCTGATCGCCGCCGCGCAGGGCTTCCGGGAATGGGTCGAGAGCGGAGAGACACGTCCCGCGATGCGATCGGCAATGATCCGTTTCTGGCGCAAACGCCGCCTGCTCCGGCTGCCCGTGCCGCTGACCGGCGCGGCGGCGCTTGGGTCCGGCCATAACTGGGACCTGGACGACTGGCTGCCGGCCTTCCTGCGGGCCATCGAGCGCGAGGCGGCCGACGGCCTCGATCTGCTCTACACAATGGAACGCGCCTGGTTTGAAGCCCGGCACAGCATCGCCGGCCGCCGCAAGGACTCGCATGTCACGACCGCCGTCGATCTGCTGGCGGCGGCGCCTGTGCTGTCCGCGACCACACTCGCCCGCATTCTCGGAATCGCGGTCAAGAATGCCATCCGCATTCTCGATGAGCTGCGGGCCGCCGGGACCGCGATCGAGGTGACGCATCGCTCCAAGCGGCGGCTGTTCGGGCTGCAAGGGCTGGCGCCGCTGCAGCAGGTCGTGCGCCCTCCCTACCGCGCGGACCCAAACCGCGGCCATGGCCGCCCCCGCCACGACATCGAGGAGAATGTGGTCGAGGCGGCGCCGTCCCCGTTGCCGCCCCTCACGCCGATCGAGCGCCGGGCCTTCGATTACACGGCGCTCGAAGAGGCCATGGCCCATCTCGACTCCGTATTGCGGAACGCCCGCAACACGTTGCAATTTCGTTCTCAGGGACGGGATTAGCCGTCCGAGGGGCACCGTATCGGGGAGGGGCGGAGCGGCACCGGGAGCTGAGGTCACCCCAAATCAGTATGCGAAAAATCCTTCCCTTTATACATAAGGGGCACGCCCTGCGCCTTCGCACAGGCATAGGAAAGACAATCCGCAAGGTTGAGCTGCGCGGGATGGCCCCTGCCCTTCCCGTAATCAGCAAACGCCTTAACCGCCAAACTGGCCGTTATCGTGTCCATCGGAGCCAAGGTAATCTGAGCCTCATCTAGAAAAGTCTGAATCCGACGCTCCACCGCGATCGGATCAATCGCAAGTTTGGTCGAAAGCCGCATGGCCGATTCCAGGATGACAAGAGCCGACGTGATGCACTCCGCCGCTTCGATCCGGTTGGCAAACTCGGTTGCGTCGGGTTCTTTTGAAAGAATCGCGACGATAACCGATGTATCGATAAACATCAGTTGTGACCCCACATCGCGTCGATCTCATCCTTCGTCATATCCCGGCCACCAGGCTGGGCTAAAGCCTCCAGATCATCAGCAATGGCGCCCAGCCGCTCCGCAAGAGGCTGCTGAGCAGATACACGGCGGAATTCCGCCTCCAAGGCTTCAACAACTGCCTCCGTCATAGAAATGTGGCGGCGGTGCGCGATGCGTTTGGCAAGTTCGCGAGCGCGGGGGTCACGTATTTGTAAATTCATGGCGCCAATCCGATACATGTAATGCTGAATAATACAACACATAATGGCACAATCGTCATGACAATACTAGCTCTTTAGCGTAATCCCGGAGCCTGCTGCTAGAGGTTCTGTCGCAAACTTTGGCTCTATTCGTGAAGCGTATTGACGGTTGGTCAATGCCGCAGAACAC
>JAQTYQ010000090.1 GCA_028688225.1 Opitutaceae bacterium
CCGGCTACGGCTACGGCTCCGGCTACGGCTCCGGCTACGGCTCCGGCTACGGCTCCGGCGACGGCTCCGGCTACGGCTCCGGCTACGGCTCCGGCTACGGCTCCGGCTACGGCTCCGGCTACGGCTCCGGCTACGGCTCCGACCGGAAGCGCTACTTCCGCGCGATCCTGTCACCATACCAGCAAGAAGGATCAGTGGTGGCGTTCTGGCGATCAGGTCCGGATGGACGACCGACGAACGGCGGATCAAACCGGCAGAAAGCGACGGTAGGCTTGACGCAGACTGTGGCGGGACCGCTCACGCTCTGCACATCACGGGCGCTGCACGGCACGCTAGATCCGGCCCAGTGGAAAGGGGAGCGCTGGTGGGTGGTAGCTCTGGCGCTACCTGTCGTGGAAGAGACAGACAAACTTGGAGCACTCACACGGACCATCCTGGCAGACCTGGGCCGCTGCCCGTTCTGACGCGTCGAGCCCTATGCGCGACAGTGACGAATACTTCGAGAAAGCAGCACAACACGTCGTGCGTTGGGGCTGCACTCACCTGAATCCAGACACTGGGCGGCCCTGGCTGACGCCACCGGCGCGAACGCTGGTGGCCATGCAAGTCAGCGCCGCCCAGCAAGAGCTGCGCGAACAGCCGAAGACCCTACGGACGGCCAAGCGGCGCATGAGGAGGATTGATGATGCAGGAGTCTGAGGACCCGCGCCTTTTTTGACATGGCTGAATCAAACCTACCAGCCACCAGCCAGCCGGAGCTGTTCCGGGCAGAGGAACTGCCGGCCGGGCATGAACTGCTGACGATCGAGCAGGATGAGCGTGCCGGCCGGTCCACAGGTGAGCGCCTGGCCAGGAACCGGGAGCGCTACATGGCAATCGTGCGCTGCTTGGCCGAAGGCATCGGCATTCGCGCCACGGCGCGCGCCTTCAAGGTGAGCCCGCACACCATCTTTGCCATCCGCGATCGCGAGGCCGCAGCTATAGCAACAGAAAAGCAAGAGCTGTCGCGGCTCATGGGCCGCTTCGTGCGGATGGGCGTGGAGCGGCTGAACGAGGAACTGGATGACATCCCAATCGGCCAGCTATCCGTGTCGCTGGGGATTGTGTCGGACAAAAAGGCTCTCCTCGATGGGGATCCCACGGTGCGCGTCGAGGAGCGGATCGAGGTGGCGCTGAGCCCGGCGGACCTGCGCGGGATGCTGGAGCGGATCAAGCGGGCGGATCCGGCCGGCCAGGTGATCGACGTGGCGCCGGCCGCCGAGGCCCTGCCACCGGCACCCGTTGATGAGCAATCAATTGATTCTGGGCCATCGTAGCTTGGTTATGAGGCACTTATGCAATCCTGGAGACACTTTGGACACCGATCGCACCCCCGGACATGGGCCCCTGGGGAGCTGGGGATTGCCCCTGGCGGTGTGGACGCCGCGCCTGGTGGATGCGCTCCGGATCCGGGCGGCCGCCGGGTCCAGGTTGGCCTGGCTGGAGCTGGCGTATCCCTGGTGGCTCTCCGACCGGCGCCGTCCACCGCGGGCGATCTCGCAGGCCGTGCCGGTGGGGGGGCGGGGGGGGTAGGACGGCCGCCGAGGCCGGTGTTTGTCTCGATGAGTCGGCCGGGAAAGGTTTGAGGCTAAAGGATCACTTATGACTGTCGATGGCGAGTTCAAGTTGTGGGAGGAGCACGTGATGCGCCGGCTGGGGCTCTCGGATCGCGACGACATGAGATCGATGCGCGTGGAGTTGCTGGCCGAGCATGTGGATTGGGAGCGGTCGGGCAACCGGGTGCTCCTGACGGAGGAAGCGGCAGCGAAACTGGCGCGGCACCTGGAGCTGTTCCCGGTGCGGTTCGCGTCATTTGCCCGCGTAAAAAGCGCGGACGGCGCTGTCCGGTGTGTAGTGGCGGAGGCATCGGAAAAATCACGCGCAGGCGGCTCTGCGGAAGCGCCACGGGCTGAAAAAACCGCGCTGATGGAGCCGGCGGCTCCGGCCCGGCTGATCGTGCTGCCGGTGCGGGTGTTGAACCCGCACATCCTGATTTGCCGCTGGCCTGACGCGCCGGCAGAGGACCGGGCGCGGTGGGTGAATGTGCGGGTGAAGAGCAATCTGAATTTTCGGCCGCTGCCGGCCGAGACTGGCGAGATCCTGGCGCGGCAAGTGGAGGGGAGCCTGTGGGAGTTCGCCGGCAATCCGAATGGCAGAAACAATGATGTGCCCCGATGCCCGCGTTGGCCGGGGCGGTGGTGAAACGACATGAATACAAAAAAGCTGACGGTCTTGGGGCTGGCGCTTGGGCTGGCCGGGATGGGGTTGAGAATGGGCGCGGCTCCGGATGGGATTGATGGGAAGAAGGGGACGAATGAGACGTGGAAAACTGCGGCGCCGAGGCCGACCAATGACAGCGCGACGGCCGCGCAGCCGGTGAAGCTGGAATCGGTGGCGGCCGCCCAGGCGAAGGCGGCGCGGCTGCCGGTGTATGTGCTGCCGGAGGTGATCGTGGTGAATCTGCCGGGCCGGCAGTTCATGTTCGTGGAGAACCACCACATACAGGAGCTGTTGAAGAAGTGGCCGGGATTCCGGATGACGAATGTGGTGATCTACCAGGATGGGCTGTGAATTGGTCTTTCTCCACCGTACCCGCGCAGGTCGAGTCTCCAAGCCAGCACACGCAGTCTTGCAATAGAGACTCCGGAGAGTGTGGAGATGAAGCGCTGGAGTGCGCCAAGGCTGCTCCGTTCTACGTAGGTCAGGCTCTGGCGGCGGTGGAGGCTATGAAAGCTGGCGAGGAACGAGGTAAGCCCAGGGCGCCGACTTAGAGCGGGCGGCTTGCGGCCGAGGCGCCGGCCCGCCACGGATTCCAACCTGTTCCCGCCTGGCAGCATGTTAGCCGGGCGCTTCCGGGCGGGAACGCCAAGCCAGAGTGTCTGAAGAGAGAGCAACCGCAGGTATGCAGTGGATCAATATCAACGTGAGCAGTCTGAGGTCGCACGAGTTCATTTGCGCGGACGATCATTGTCGATCGGCCTGGCTTGAGCTGATGGCGTATTGCGTAATCCAGGAAAATGGCGGGGTGATCCGGGGAGCTGAGGAGTGGACAGCAAAGTCGTGGCGGGCGTTGTTCCAGGTCAATCGCCAACGATTGGACGGGATGTGCCAGCTCTGTGAATGGAGAGGGAGTGATCTGGAGGTGAAGTGGTATCCCAAGGAACAAGAGGCGATCTACCGCGCTAAGGTCGCTGGTGGGATCAAAGGGGCGCGGCAGAAATGGAAAAAGGCGGATGGCTCCCCATCACCAGAGCCACAAGGAGTCCCAGTAGGAGAGGCATCACCAGAGCCACAAGGAGTCCCAGTAGGAGAGGCATCACCAGAGCCACAAGGAGTCCCAGTAGGAGAGGCATCACCAGAGCCAATGGGTCAGGGAATGCGTAATGGAATGGAATGTAATGTAAGGAAAGGGAAGGGAAAGCGCGCGCGTGCGTACGCGCGCACGACCCCCCCGAATCTGTCGGAGAATGCCGTGATCCCGACCCTGGAGGAGGTGCGGGTCTGGGCTTCTGGAGCGGCAGGAGTGGATCCGGAATGGGCGGCGCGGAAGTGGCGCTGGATCGAAAACAGCCATGGCTGGATCCGGAATGGGCGGCTGGTGCGCTGGCAGTCGATGTTCAAAGCGGATTTTGAGGAGGATCGAGTGATGGGGAAGTGGCCGTTGAAATTTGTTAAAAATCCCGCGCCGCGGGCGCTGTGGCAGGTCGAGAAGGAGATGGAGATCGTGCGGGGCTTGATGGAGGAGCACCCATGCTCGCACGGGGCGATGG
>JAQTYQ010000091.1 GCA_028688225.1 Opitutaceae bacterium
AAAAGCGCGTAATGCTCCCAGTGCACTGGTCGGCCACGGCCCGCGACAACCTCGCCACGGTGATCCGCTTTATCGCCAACGAGAGCCCACATGCTGCAAGGCGCATGCGGGCACGGATTCAGGAGTCCGTGCTGCCTGCTGCTGAACATCCCTACCTGTTCCCGTCAGGCCGAGTCCCAGGCACCCGCGAAATCGTTGCCCACCCGAACTACATCGTGGTTTATCGCGTGGCGGCAGACCGCATTGAGGTGCTGAACGTCCTGCACGCCCGCCAGAACTACCCCTAGCGGCTCCGCCCCTTGCTTGGGGTAGCACGAACCTCCACCCGCCCCTTTCGCTCCTGGTCGTACTGCACCCGGACGGACTGCCCGACCTCCAGCCGGCGGTCGAGATCCACGAGCTGGTGGACGACGACGGACTGCCTGCCCAGATCCTGGGCGGCTTCCACATCGGATACGGCCACGATCAGGCCGGCATAGCGCCCGCCGGCCTTCGCCGGGGCCGACACCACACCTTCCGGAAGGATGAGGGCCGGCACACACCGCGCCGGCTCTGGCATTGGAGACTTGTCGAGCTGCACCTGGAGCGCTTGCCGCTCCCGCTCCACCAAGGCCGCCCGAAGGCTGCTCTCTGCATCAACGATGGCCCGCTCGATCTGCTGCGCCTGGCGTTCCAGGTCGCCGGCCAGCTTGGCCCTGGCCAGCACCTCCAGCGCAACCTGGTCAAAGTCACTCCGCCGCCGGGAAGCCATCCCCGTCCGACGTTCAAATCCAGTCGCAGAAGGCCCGAGATGCTGGGTCGGCGCGGCCTCGAGGCCGCGCTCGGCATGGCTCCGGCGGTCGATCCGCTCGGCGTGGCCAGCCTGACGCAAAGCCGCGTTGCAGACCTGCTCCCATACCCAGCGCTCGCTGGCCAGGTCATCACGCCGGCTTCGCCCGGCCTTCTCCCTCTCGCACTTCCCCCCTAACCCCACCCCCTCTACCTTCCGGGTGGTGCACAGGATGTGGGCGTGGTGGTTCCGGTCGTCTCCCCCTCGGCCAGGTGCGTGGATAGCGAAATCGACCGCGCACCTGTGGCGGAGGGCCAAGTCCTGGGCGTAGTCGCGGACCAGCCTCAGCCGCTGGGCCGCGTCCAGCTCGGCCGGCAGCGCCACCTCGTGCTCCCGGGCAACGCAGGCATCCTTCCGGCGCTCGGCCAGCTCGGCCGCGTTCCATAGCTCGGACCGGGTGGGCGTCCAGTCGGCGCCGGCCGGCAACACCAGCTCGGCGACCTCCACCCCACCCTTGCGGGTGTAGTCGTGGATCTCGCCGGTCCGCTCGTCGACCACCAGCTCGCCGGCCCGGTAGGCGGCGGCGGCGGTCGAGCTCCGACCAGCGGAGCGCGAAACGGCTTTCAGCGAGAGATGGAAAATTGCCATTTTGTTCTGACGTTGGAATTCGGTTTTTGCCAGCCGCAGGCGAGCACGAGTTGCGCAGCAACTCCTAAGTGCGCCCTTGCTGTTTGCTGCGGGTGATCTTGCCCGCCTTCAGCGGGGATTGCAAGGCACAAGGACAGCGCGGAAAATCCGCGCATTCAAGGGAGGGAAAAAGCATGGCAACACTGGATGAGCGGATCGAAGCAAAGCTGGCCGAGGTGGCCCAGCTCAAGGAGCGGAAGGCCCAGGTCGAGGCCCGCAAGCGGGCGACAGAGGCCAAGCGGAAGAGGTCCGACGACACCCGCCGGAAGGTGCTGGCCGGCGCGGCAATCCTCTCCCTGGTCGAGTCAGGAGGCTTGTCCCACGCCCAGCTTGTGAAGATGTTGGACGGGTTCCTGACCCGGCCAGCCGACCGAGCATTGTTCGATCTACCCGCCACCCCGCAGCCGGGCCGAGACAAGACGAGCCAAACCCCTCCAAAACGCACCAAAACGGCCTAGGATCGATTTTTAATCGTGCGCCGTGGGGATTTATGGGCAGATGCATAAAAAACGCGCCAAGGGCTTTTAATCGCGTCCAAGGCATCCGCACCTCCCTTCCTGAAGACGCTTTTGCAGGCGTCGAGCGGCTTTTACCGGGGAGCAGGTCCGAAAATTCTTCAGCGGTGACATGAATCACTCAAAACCTGTGATTCAGTTCCGGCCGATGGTTTGGCTCCATGCGAACAGCTGGCGGCTGGGGGGCCGTCCTTCCTCGCCCCTTGGGGGGCGAATTCGAGGGGAGGGGGAGCCGCGGAGCGGGGGAACCCCGCAGGGGTGCCCCGTGCGTTCGCGTACGCATGTTTCTTGTTTTTTGTTTCTTTGTTTCTGCGCGCGCGCGCGAGGAATGGCCTCAAAGCCTTGCTGCATAAGGCTTTGAGGCTGTGGATAACCATCCATCTATTCGAACATTTTCCGGGTTTATTCGAACATTTTCCGGGTTAGTCGAACATTTTCCGGGTGCTATCCACAATCGAACTTATTTAGCACCGCGTTCGAATATGTACAATCGAACAAATATCATCAGTGTTCGATTTGCCCGGAGGATGTTCGAATGGAACCGAAGAAACGCAGCACCCCAAAGCGGCAAAAGCGTTGGCTGGCAAAAACGCCGCTGCCGCCCAAGGGCCAGACGATCAGCATGAGCAACGCGCTGGCCCGCGGCGCACACCGCCTCACGCTCGCGCAAAAGCGCGTTGTGAGTCTGGCGCTGGGAAGCACCGACAGCCTGCCCGCCGCCGACCTGGTGCGAGCACAAAGGGAAGGCTGGACCGTACGCATCACAGCCGGCGACTTCGCCGAGGCCTTCGCGGTCGATCAGACCACCGCCTACGAGCAGATGAAGGAATCCTGCCGCGACCTGATGCGCTGCATCTGGACCACGGTCGACCACGTGCCGAGCCGCAAGGGCCGCATCATCACGGAAGGCCCGTGGCTCACGCTGGGTGTGTACATGGACGGCACCGGCACCGCCGACATCACATTCCATCCGCACATCGCCCCGCACCTGCTGGCGCTGCGCAGCCAGTTCACCAGCTACAAGCTCGGGCAGGCAGCCGCGCTACGCTCGGCCTATGCGTGGCGACTGCTGGAGTGCGTCCAAAGCTGGAAGGAAAAGGGAGTGTGGGCACCCACCATCGAGGAGTTCCACACAGCGATGGATGCGCCGGAGAGCTGCCGCAAAGACTTCGGACGGCTGAGAGCGCGTGTGATTGACCCGGCCCTGCACGAGCTGCGGCAGAAGGAGAACATGCTGATCGAGTGCGAAACCCAGAAGGCCGGCAGGAAGGTCGTCGGCCTCGTGTTCAAGTTCCGCTCCGACCCGCAAACGAGCTTGCCGCTATGAGCAGCGAAGAGTGGTTCCTCTGCGCGAAGTGCGGCGAGCTGCGCAGTCACTTCCAAGCCCCACGCCCCGGCGCGGCCACTAACGAAGCACCCGTGTGGTGGTGCTCGATCTGCGGCACGCGATATCGCACACCGCGACAACGCAAGCCGATCAGAACCGGAAAATTGTCCCAATGACCATCGATCGTGGATGCTCACGCCCGGCCATCGCCCTACACTGAGAGCTGCAACGGAGGCCACCATGAACCTTTCCCCCATCGTTTCGGAGTTCGAAACGGAAGAACAAGCCGCCGACTATGACCGTTGGTTTCGTGCCAAGGTCCAGGAATCCATCGACGATCCGCGCCCCAGCATTCCGCACGATCAGGTAATGGCCGAGATGGAGGCGATCATCGCGGAGGCCGAAGCCAAGCACCGGAAAAGCGCGTAATGCTCCCAGTGCACTGGTCGGCCACGGCCCGCGACAACCTCGCCACGGTGATCCGCTTTATCGCCAA